>NZ_CP018099.1:349166-698333 GCF_001886815.1 Caldithrix abyssi DSM 13497 | reverse complement strand
ACTTGGCCATGTGGCCTTCGGTGTAAAGCGATTTGTAGTGAGGAAACAGTACAAAAAGCAGCCCCCCCAACAAACTAATTAAAGGCGACATGCCAAGATAGCGGAAGAGCAAAAATCCGCCCAGCGCGCCCAGTAAATAGTACCAGAACACGGCGTGCAGCAGCCTGGACATTCTGGAAATCAAATTATCTAACGAAAATGCTTTGGGACTCAGGCGATGGTAGATGGGCATGCCGGCAAATAAATTGGGATTAAACAGGGCCTGCTCGCCCGTTTGCTGTTTGTATTCACGCACCGAATGCATCTTTGCAATGGAACCGAGGACGTCCACCCCCTGCGGTGAAAGACGATCGATGGCCAGCGGTTTAAGTAAAATCAACAAAAAGAAAAAGAGGAAGGCCACCGCAAGGTAATCCTGCGTTCTGGGCGATAGTGTAAATCCGCTCGTTTTTTTTTTGGCGCCTGTTTTTTAGGATGCGACTTCTTTTGCTTTTTTGCAGCCATGGTAAAGCCCTTTTATTTGTAATAATTTTTTTGAAAACCAACCTTCGCGCCCTTTTTCAAAAGGACACGACGAATAAAATTGTAGATAAAGCCCAGCCCGTAGCCAAAAATCTGGAAAGGGATGACAACTGGCAAATAGAGGGCTGGTTTTAGCTCTTTGTACATGAAAACGGCGTCGATCATGGAGATCAACAATAACAAAGCGCCCAGCGCCAATCCGGCGAGGAAAACCACTTTTGCTGGTTGCCAGAATACAGCCAGCAGGGCAATCAGAATCACAATGAGCGTAGCAATGGCCGGCAGCACATGCACCAATTCCAGCATGCGTCGATCCATTTTGTACAGATTGACGCGCGCCACGCCCCAGTTAAACACCTGTTTGAAAAATCGACGTAAGCTGGTTCTGCGTTTATGATAAACCGGCGCATCGTGCACAAAAATGACCCTGGCGCCCGAATTAATGATCCGGTTGCTAAACTCAATGTCCTGACCGTGACGCAGAGATGAAAATCCGCCGATTTTCTGCCAGAGCTCTCTGCTCAGGCCCATGTTGAAAGAGCGCGGATAAAATTTAGCCAGCTTTTTTCCTTTTTTACCGCGCAAGCCGCCGGTGGTCAGAAAGGATGTCATGGAATAATTAATGGCTTTGAGTAACGCGGGAAAATCTTTGCGATAGGTGTCGGGACCGCCAAAGGCGTCGGCTTTTTCCTGATGCAGAGCTTTATCGATATTCGCCAGCCATGTGGCAGGAACCGTGACGTCTGAATCGACAAAAATAAAAAAATCACCCTCGGCCTTTTGCATTCCCAGGTTGCGCGCTGCGCCGGGTCCCTGATTGGATTGCGTGAAATACTTTAAATCGAAGGGATATTGATGCCTGGCCTGCTCCACAATTTGCGGCGTATTATCCGTAGAGCCGTCGTCGGCAATGATGATTTCAAATCGTTCCAGCGGGAATTCCAGGCCCGCCAGCGATTGCAACAATTCTTTAATTTCATCCGCTCGATTATAAGAAGGAATGATGATCGAATACTTGTAATATTTCATGGCCTTCCATCTTATTCAATGACTTCTTTAACCGCAAATTTGGGGCGCGTGTCTTTACTGCTGGTTAGCATATCGCCGATTAAGCCCAGCGAGAACGATTGCACTCCGACGATGACCAGCAAAATGCCCAAAAAGAGCAGGGGACGGCGACTAAGCGGTTCGCCCTGAAACCACTGGATGGCCAGAACGACCAGAATGAGCGCGCCAAAAAACATGTTAATCAAACCAAACAGACCAAACAGGTGCATGGGTTTGTGTTTGTAACGGGTAATAAACAACACGGTAATTAAATCAAAAAAACCGCTCAAAAAGCGACGGGCGCCAAACTTGGTGTGCCCGAACTTACGAGCGTGATGTTTTACGGGAATTTCGCCCACGCGAAAGCCCTGCCAATGAGCCAGCACCGGCAGGTAGCGATGCAATTCGCCGTAAATCGGTATGGCTCTAATCACTTCCTTACGGTATGCTTTTAAACCGCAGTTGAAATCGTGAATTTTGATGCCTGTTAAAAGGCGCGTTGTAAAATTGAACAACTTGGAAGGCACGGTTTTGGTGATGGGATCATGCCTTTTCTTTTTCCATCCGGAAACCAGATCGTATCCCTCGTCCAGTTTTTTTAGCAAGTTCGGGATTTCCGCCGGATCGTCCTGCAAATCGGCATCCATGGTGATGACGATTTTTCCCTGGGCGCGGTCAAAGCCTTCGGACAGCGCCGTGCTTTTCCCGAAATTTTTACGAAAACGCACAATCTTAATCTCAGGATGCTTTTTTTTGCTCTCCAGCAGACGATTTATTGAGTCGTCCGTGCTCCCATCGTCGATAAAGATCAATTCAAATTGCAAATTAAGGGGCCGAACATGAGTGTAGATGCGCTCTACCAATTCCTGGAGAGAATCCTCTTCATTTAAAAAAGGAATGACAATTGATAAATCCATATTTCCCACCAAATTATGAATTACTTGACGGAATAATTAACTGTTTTGCAGATTCGCTGACTTTAATTTGAAACACCTGCCCATCAAGCGGTTTGTTGATCTCAATTTGAGAAAAAATAATGCTCACGCCCTGTTTTTCATCGGGCCGCACAAAATTAATCACACGCGGAAATAGGACGCCGTTTTTTTTGCTGAATTGTCGATATTCTTTAAAAAACAGCAGCTTCTGGTCATTGTAATATTCAATGCGCTTAATGAGCAATGTGTTGGCATCAAACCAGATGTGATAATGAAAGCGACCGTTTTTGGCGCTTAAAAAATACCCGTCAGGCTTTTTTTCAAATTTTTCTTTTTTCAAAATATTAAATTCGTCTCTGGCTAAAAAGACCTGTTGCAATTCGTTGAGCGACAGGGGGAATTGCAGAAAATTCATGTTTTCAAAGTCGCTCTTTTGTCCGGTAATAAATTGGTTTTCGTACTGATTGTAAAAGATAAAACGTTCTTTGCCAATAAAAACCTTGCCCACGTTGGCCCCGAATAGTCCCTTGACCGAAATCAGCAGAGAATCCCTGCCGCTGGCATAAATATCGGCTTCAAATTTTCCGGAATAGGACGGCGAATCGATGGTAATTCGACCCTTAGCGCTTAGCGTTCGGATGCTGTTGATCCATTGATCGTGCAATTCCAGCAGTTGACGATAGGTTAGATCGGGATATTGTTTTGTTAATAATGGGCGTTTCGAAGTACATCCCTGCAAAATAATTAAAAACGTTAATATCATTAGGATCGGCAGTCTTCTCATCATTGGTATTCTTCTACTTTCTTTTTTAACGATTCGTTATTCGGTTCTAATTCCAGCGCTTTTTTCCAGTAGTGGAGGGCGTTTTCCAGATCGCCCATGGCTTTGTACACATCGCCCAGGTGTTCGATGACCACGGCGGAATCATCGCGCAATTCAATCGAACGTTTAATGTATTTGACGGCTTCCTGATAGCGCCCCAGCTTGTACAGCACCCAACCATAGGTATCCAGATAGGCCGAGTTATCCGGGCTCAGTTCAATGGCGCGTCGAGCCATTTGCAGAGCGCGCTGTAAATCTTTATCGCGTTCGGCCAGGCTGTAGCTGTAGTTGTTTAAGATCAATGGGTTATCCGGCAGGCGCTGCAGGGCCACTTCGTAAATACTGTCGCATTGCGCGAACATTTTCATGTTTTCGTAAACAATGCCCAGTCCCGAAAGCGCCGCTTCATTGTTCGGCTCCAGTTCCAGCACCTTTTTAAAGGCTTTGATGGATTCCTGGTACTTTTGATTTTCCTGCAAAAAATTACCGTAAAAGGCCCAGAAAGTCGCTTCATTCCCAAAACGTCCAAGCAGCTCCTGATAGGTGGAATCGGCTCTGGCTACATCGTCCATGCTTGAATAGGTGAAGGCTAACAATAGCCAGGCCAGGCGATTCTCCGGATCGGCCTGGATGGCTTTTTTGAAATACGTTTCGGCCTGAGGGTAATTTTTTTGATCCAGGGCAATCCTGCCGGCCAGTTCAAAAACGCCGGGCGGCAAGTTCGATCGATGGAGCAGCGGTTTAAGGTAAAGGCTTGCGCTGTCGGGCTGATTCATATTAAAATATGCTTCGGCGATTAAAATTTTTGCCGGCGCCGCAGCCGAGTCGGCCTTTAACACATATTTGTACAGTCGAACAATTTGCGGCCAGGCTTTTTTTGTGCGGTAAATAAAGTTCAAACGCTCAACCGCCTGGTCAAACTTTGGATCAAATTTGACGGCTTTTTGATAGTAGTATGCGGCGCTGTCTGTATTCAGTTTTTGTTCCTGCATCAGCCCTAAAAAATAGTAAGCCTTGGAATCTGTGCTGTCCAATTTTAAAATGGAGCGAACCGTTTTGGTGGCCTCGCTGTATTTTTTTGTGCGCAGGTAGGTTTGCGTTAAGCGATAGAGTAAATCTTTGTTTGCGCCGTACAATTCCATCAACATCCGATTGTGTCGGGCCACGGCCAGATCGTTTCCTTTTTTCTGGTACAATAGGATCAGCATCTCCCGCGCGCTGTCGTCATAGGGATTCACTTTTAGCAACCGTTCATAAAATTGGATGGCCTGGTCGTCTTTGCCCAGGCGTAAAGCCACTTCGGCAGACATTTCTAAAATATCGGCATTGTTCGGCGCCAGACGCCGGGCATTTTTTAACATGAGTTCGGCGGTCTCGTATTCTCCAAGCTGAATGTAGTTTTCGGCAATGGCGCTGTAAATGGTGGCCGAAGTGGAATCGTAATGCAGGGCCTGATAAAACTCGACCAGAGCTTCCGGATATCGGCCTTCCTGCTGGTAGTAAATACCCTGTAAAAAATGATCGCGCGCTTTGAACACATGGGGATGTTCTTTTTCCGTACCCTTTTTCAGGGGCGGGCGGTAGTGAACGCAGCTACCCAAAAAAATCAAAATTAACAGGTTGAAAATCAAATATCTTTTTTTCATAATAAGTGGCCTAATTTAAAGCTACTACCAATAAATAACAAGCTAAGTTTTTCCATGAATATCGTTTGCAGGTATTAAATCCCTTTTTCTTTTATTTAGTTCCTGAAAAACAAAGACTTCTTTCGCAAGACCGTGTCGCTTAAAAAGAAGAATGTTCTATTTTGAATGCATGGTCGCATGTTCGGGAGCCTTTCCCTCATCAGGGTTAATTGTAGCTTTCTTTTTTTAACAAATGGAATGGTTACTGGCCTGATGGGAAGGTTCTGTTTGCGGCAGACATAAATTGACGCACTGCCGACAAAAAGAAGCCTTTCTGTAAAGCAAACCATTTTAATGGAGAAAAAATTTTATATTAGAGTTAAATTTATTAATTTTTAGCTTACCAAAAATGAAGAATGTAAAAGGAGCGCAATGAAACGAAAACGAAGAACCAACACGGGTTCTATTAGTCGTACGAAAATAAAGAAAACAACGGGAACGCAAAAAGGGTCGGCCTCTTCACCTTTTCGGCTGAAAACAACAACGTGGATTGGCATTGCCGGCGCTTTGATATTTTTGCTGGTTTTTGGGCTCTATCTGTATTCGCTAAGCAAGGAATTGCCCCCTCTGGAAAAGCTGGAGCGTATTGATCCGGAAATCGCCACGGTTGTTTATTCGGCGGACGGCGAGGTTTTGCATTCGTTTTTCACGTTTAATCGCACCTATACGCCCTATGAAAAGATTCCAAAATACGTCATCGACGCATTGATCTCCACTGAGGATCGCGACTTCTTCAACCACTGGGGCATTAATCTGACAGGAATTTTACGCGCCTTACTGGTTGACTTGATCCACATGGAATTGAAGCAGGGCGCCAGCACCATCACCATGCAATTGGCGCGCAATTTGTATTTTGGTTATGCCCAGACCTTCGATCGTAAAATCAAAGAAGCTTTAACCGCCATCCAGATCGAACGCACCTATTCCAAAGAAGAAATTTTAAGTATGTACTTGAATATTACTTTTTTTGGTAATCATGCTTACGGCATTCGGGCGGCGGCAAAGCGCTATTTTAATAAAGATGTGGAAGATTTGAATGTTCAGGAAGCGGCCCTTTTAATCGGAATTCTGAAGGGTCAAACCTATTACTCGCCCATTCGTCATCCGGAACGCGCCCTAAAACGCCGTAATGTGGTGCTGAGCATGATGATGGACAATGGTAAATTGACCAGAGCGGAGTTTGATAGCCTGAAACAATTGCCGCTGGGACTGGATATCACCGATCCGTACAAAATGAAAATTGCGCCCTACTTCACGGAATATGTGCGACGCAAACTTAATAAGTTGCAGGATTCGCTGGGCGTTAATATTTATGAAGACGGTTTGCGTATTTACACCACGCTGGACACGCGCGTTCAAAAATACATGGAAATGTCCATTGCCAAACATATTGACGCTATTCAGGAACGCGTTCGGCGGCAATCGGTCTTCCGAAAAATTAAAGAAGAACTGGGCGACTCGGCCTATGAGAGTATCAGCAAAGTGCAACTGGCCTTTACGGCAATTGATCCACACAACGGGCATATTCTGGCCATGGTCGGCGGGCGGGATTTTTCAAAATCGAAGTGGAACCGCGTTACGCAAATGATGCGTCAACCCGGCTCCGCCTTTAAACCGTTTCTTTACACGGCGGCGATTGATAACGGTTATTCTCCCGCCAGTAAATACCCGGATTTGCCCACGGTGGAATTTAATCCCGATAGCACGCGCTGGACGCCGCAAAATTACAACGGCGCGTTTAGCGGTGAAATGGTCACCCTGCGCGAAGCCTTACGCAAATCGCTGAACTCCGTTGCCGTGCGCCTGATTGCCGATATTACGCCGCAAATGGTCATTAAATATGCCCGTGAAATGGGCATCACCACGCCCCTGCATCCCTATTCTTCCCTGGCTCTGGGCAGCGCGGATGTGATTCCGCTGGAAATTATTTCTGCCTACGGCATTTTTGCCAATAACGGCGTGCATGTCTATCCCATCGCCATTACGCGTATTGAGGATCGAAACGGTAATGTCATTTACACGCAAACGCCGCGCATGAAAGAAGCCCTGTCGCCGGAAACCACCTACATTATGAACGATATGCTGCAAACGGTGGTCAATCGCGGAACGGGCGCCCGGGCCAGAACGGTTTTTAAATTTTACGAAAAAGCCGGCGGTAAAACCGGCACAACCAACTCCTACACCGACGCCTGGTTCATTGGCTTTACGCCGGATATGGTGGCCGGTATCTGGGTGGGACTGGACGACTTTAAATACAGCCTGGGCCGCGGGATGACCGGCTCGGTGGCCGCTCTGCCCTTCTGGGCGGATTTTATGAAAATGGTCTATGATTCGATTCCGGATATTCGCAAGCACAAGGATTTTCCTCAGGCTTCTGGGGTTGCCCGCTTAAAGATTTGCGCAGAAACCAATTTGCTGGCCACGCCCTACTGTCCGGAAACGTACGAAGAACTATTTAATTTAAAATACGCGCCGTCTAAAAAGTGCGACAAACACCAGGAGCCCATTCCCTATCGTAAGAAACGGCGCCATATTTTTTAAGAGATGTTAAAAAGGCGTGGGAGGGACGCGGAGAGGGGGAACCGTTTTAACGGTTTTTAAGAGCGGCGTGAGAGGCTTAAACTTGCCGAATGAGACGCGCGGGCTATGAACACGGGGGCGGAAAATCCTGCGCTTAAAAGGAATGGTGTAAACAGGGAGGTTTATTGGACTCCGTTTAAAAACCTGCGGGGGGTATAGATGTGGCCTTTCTACCGTTTTAACGGTGGAAAGGCCTGAATATGTGCGCCGCATCTGCGTTGGGAGGTATGAAGCGTGAACCGTTTTAACGGTTTGCGCATCCCAATTGAACGGTTAATAAAGCACGAATGATCATTAACAGCGCAGCGTTTCTTGCTGATGGCTCTCGCAAAAGCCTTAAATCAAACACTCCAATCCAATAATCTCATTTTTCCCTATCTCCATCAATATTTTAACAGACTTCGTTAAAAATAGCACAAAAAATATCGTGTTTTGGTTGAATCTATTATTTTAAGCTCTTAAATTACAAAAGACTAATGTTTACAAACGATTAAGCAAACATTAAAATATGACGAGGTCTCTATGAAACTATTCGATAATTTAATCGTCTGGAGCTTGCCGCTGGTGCCTAAACCCATTGTTAAATTCTTTTCCAGAATTTATATTGCCGGTTCAACACTCCAGGAAGGCGTGGCAAAAGTTAAGGAATTGAACGCCAGAGGAATAATGGCCACCATGGATTTACTCGGCGAGTTTAGCAAAGACGAACAAATTTGCAAGCAGGCCGCCGATACCTACATCGAAATGCTAAAAACCATTGACCGCGAGGGCCTAGATTCAAATGTCTCATTAAAACCCACGCATATGGGACTTTTAATCAGCAAAGATTTTTGTTACAATAATATCCGCCGCATTGTTTTGGAAGCGCAAAAGCTGAATAACTTTGTACGCATCGACATGGAAGATCATACGACCACCGATGATACGATTGACATTTATCTTAAGCTTAAAGAAGAATTCGGCAGCCAGCACGTGGGAACGGTCATCCAGGCCTATTTAAGAAGAACCATCGATGATATCAATCGTTTAGTCGAGCACAAAGCCAATTTGCGATTGTGCAAGGGCATTTATGTAGAACCGCGTGACATCGCCTTTAAAGACATGGATATTATCAACGAAAGCTTTAAATACAATCTCGACAAACTACTCTCCAACGGCTGCTACACTGGCATTGCCACCCATGACGAAAAGCTGATCTACCACGCCTTGACCGTCATCGATCGCTTAAAACTGGACAAAATGGATTACGAATTTCAGATGCTGTTGGGCGTTCAGGAACAACTGCGCGACATTCTGGTAAAGGCCGGACACCGCTTGCGCGTGTATGTGCCGTTTGGTAAGGACTGGTATGGCTATTCTACGCGGCGTTTGAAAGAAAATCCCAAGATGGCCGGCTACGTATTCAAACGAATCTTCGGCATTGGGAAATAATTTGGGCGTTAAAAGCGTACTTTAGTTCTTTAATGAACATGTAGGATTGTGGATGGAATATTTAATCATCAGCGCCAGCTTAAATAAAACCAGCCGCAGTTTTGTTCTATCGCAAAGCGCGCTTGAAGTTTTTAAACAACATCGTCAGCAGGCGGAGTTAATTGATCTGCGTAATTATCAACTGCCTTTGTGTGACGGAGGAGAAACCTTCAATCACCCGCATGTCAAACAAATCAAACAAAAAATTGAAAAAGCCTCGGCCCTGATTGTCGCAGGGCCGATTTACAATTACGAAATGAATGCCGCTCTCAAAAACCTATTCGATTTAACCGGTTCCGCCTGGGAAGGCAAAATTATCGGACTCATGGCTGTGGGAGGCGGCAGGAATAGCTACATGGCGCCCATGAATTTCTTGAACAGTCTGATGTTTAACGCCCGCTGTCTCATCGTCCCCCGCTATGTTTACGCACTCGAAAACCAGATTTCGGAAACACACCCCCTGCCTACCGAAATCACAAAAAGAATTAATGAACTGGTTAAAACAACCATTCGCCTTGCTGAAAAACTGTTAGCTTCGTAGCCGCGCTTTATTCAAGCGCCAGATCGGAGTAGTCCTTACCAATGGGCTCCGCCGCTTCCAGCCCCAGCGTTTTTAGTAAATCGGCCACAAGAACCGCTTTTTCTTCCGCATCATGCCTGCTCCAGGTACGACTCTTGATCTCCAGAAAATCGCCCATTTTAGGAATGACCAGACGATCCAGGTTGATGTAAAATTCCGTTTCTTTAAAGACCACTTTCCAGCGATATCTCTCTTTTTCAATCACCATCTCTTTAATCGGTTTAAAATACTCCCGGTAAAATCGCAGGCTGTGCGTGGCTTTAGCCAGATATCTGGAGCGTGACAGAAGAACCGTGTGCGCAAATTCCCGTTCAAAAGCCGGTCCAAGTAATGTCAAACGATAGCGCGCTTTAACAATCTGACCTTGTGGATTGATGATTTCATCTTCCCGATAGCGCAGGCGCCCCTGATCGGCATCGTCAAAATAGAAATAAGTATCGTACTGCAAATAGTGTCGCTGATAGACAACCTTTATTTCCGGTTTTTTCAGTTTTTCAAAGATCTCGTCAAACCTTTTCACCGGCACCTTAATCTGCACTTCAAAGCTTTCTTCTTCGGTGGCCGTTTCAATGGCGATCAGTTTAGAGAGTACGGATTTTTCACGCTCCAGCAGAAAAGAATCGATGCGCCGTGCAAAATTCTGCGCTTCTTTCAACAACGACTCTTCATCCAGAGTCAGTAATTTCTTATCGCGCATTAAAAATTTACCGTTAACCAGCACGTCTGTCACGTCAAAGGTTTTGGTCGCATAAACGATCTGGGCAAATGACATTTTATCCTCACGTTTGTAACGCGGCGAATTGTGAATGGCGCTGGTATCGATCAAAATCAAATCGGCCTTTTTGCCCGCTTCAATAGAACCAATTTGCTTATCGAGATGCAGAGCCTGAGCGCCAATGCGCGTTGCCATGGTCAAAACATGGGGGGCCGGCAACGCCGTCGGATCATTGGTAATGCCCTTGGCAATAAATGAGGCCAGACGCATCTCTTCAAACATATCCAGATCATTGTTCGATGCGGGGCCATCGGTTCCGATCCCCACATTGATCCCCATGGCGCTCATTTGCGTCACTTTGGCAAAGCCGGAAGCCAATTTTAAATTGGAAGAGGGATTGTGCACCACGCCCACATTAAAGTTTTTGAGTGTGTGCATTTCTCCTTCGTCAACGTGCACCAGATGCGCGCCAATAATTTTAGCTTCTAACATGCCTATTTTACGGATGTATGGAATTACAGGAATGCCATGCTCCCTGCGCATTGTCTCCACTTCCTGTCTGGTCTCCGCCAGATGAATCTGAACTGGAACATCAAACTCAAGGGCTAACTCAGTGGCCGCCTGCAAAATTTCCGTTGTACACGTGTAAGGCGCGTGAGGCGCCACAGAAGGAGTAATTAAGGGATGATCTTTCCAGCGCTTGATAAAATCACGTGTGTACTCCAGCGACTCCTCGTAAGACTGAGCATCCGGCGACGGAAACTTAATGACCGTTTCACCGCAAACTGCTCTTAATCCGGCCTCGGCGGCAGCCTGTGCCACCTGCTCTTCATAATAATACATATCGGCAAATGTCGTCACCCCGGAACGTATCAATTCGGCGGAGGCCATCAAAGTCCCCAGCCGCACAAATTCCGGTGAAACAAACTCGCGTTCCACGGGCATCATGTGCCCCAAAAGCCACACATCAAGCCGAAGATCGTCGGCAACGCCGCGCAGTAACGTCATGGGCACATGGGTATGGGCGTTCACCAGGCCGGGCATCAAAACTTTATCCTGACAATTTACCACTTCCCGGGCGTTATATTTCTTGAGGATGGCTTCCTCTTTATCGACCGCCACTATTTCATCGCCCTTAATGGCCACGGCTCCGGGCTCAAATTGCCGTAATTCGGAATCCATGGTCAAAACACGCGCATTTTTAAAAATTAAATCTACCTCTTGCATGGCGCTCTCCATTTGGTTAAATAAATTGGAAGAATTTAAGGCATAAAAAATTTAAATTCAATGATGACTCATGTTTTTTTAATCGCTCGCCTTAATCTTGCTTTTGCCGTTTAATGAAAATAAATCTCTGGTGGGCATAAAAAATTAAAACCATTTTGCCTAAAAACTTAAATGATGTCAACGCTGACGAATAGCAGGGCAGATTTCCAACTCATCCGTCTTTTCCAATGCATTAAACTGCCACATTCAGGCTTGAGTAAACCTTTTTACAACTATTGCCAAATCTCAAGTGCTATTCTTTAAGACAAAAGCTCATCAATGGCCATGGCCAGATCAAAATCCTTCTGCGTCAAACCGCCTGCATCGTGCGTGGTGAGCGTTAAACGAACACGATTGTACACATTAAAAATTTCGGGATGATGCCCGTGTCGTTCTGCTAAGATAGCTACTTTGTTGATAAAAACCATGGCCTCGGTAAAATCTGTAAATTGCCATTGTGCGCTGATTTGTTCGTCTTGCAATTTCCAGTTCTTTAGCCGTTTAATCAAATCCTGTGCTTCTTCTTTTCTTAATTTCTCCATGACAATGTCCTTTTTTACTTTACAACAAAGACCTTGCCTCAATTATTTCACAGGCGACAGTCAGTAGAACGACATATCTGCCGAAAATCAATTATGAGCCTGCCTCTACTTTCATCAACAGAGACAATTTATTTTAACAATAACATCTTACGCGTTAAAATGCGGTCTGCTGTCTGAAGTCGGTAAAAATACATTCCCGAAGGTAAATCATCGGCTTTAAAGTTAAGTGAATGTTTTCCGGCAGAAAGAATACTTTCGGTTAGAATTTTGACCTTTTCTCCCGCGGCATTCAAAACCGTCAGACGAACAACGGTAGTTTTAGGCAGATAAAATTGAATGGTGGTGCTGGCGTTAAATGGATTGGGATAGTTTTGCTCCAGAAGATAATCTTTTGGCTGAAGGCCAGAGTCACCGTTAAGCGCTGATGGCAGTTTGACCTGTACGGTAAAATTGGGCGCGTGATTCCATACATCGCCAGAAGTTGAACCGTTAAGATTAACACTGTTTCCCGTTGCCGCAATAACTGCCGGCCCTTCTGTTTCGGGCGCTGTGTAAGTAAACTGAAAGGTAACCACATTATTAAATGGTGACTTGGGGGAGCTGTGCGTAAGTTCTTCGTTGAGTTTTTGTAGAAAAGCGTCATCTGCTTCCAGTTGCCCCCGGTTGGCGGCTATATTGATTCCGGCAGCGCTTAACGTTCCGCCGCTAATCTGAACCTGAAAGGTAGCCACTGCATTAGGCTGTACGGTATCCGGCCCTGAAATGGTAACCGTTACATTATCAGAAGGCTGGGCGCTGTGGCAGGTGCAACCCGGCGAGTTTCCCAGCGTTGTTTTGCCAGTTACCCCGTTCGAACTTGCCCAGAGGTAGCCGATGGCTAATAAAAGCAATAACACAATAAGCGGCTTTTTTGAAATAAAATCAATAGACTGTTTCATGGAATTCTCCTCCTCGTAAAATATTCAATAAATTAAGCGCAGATGTCGGAGGAATTATTCCCTGATAAACGTTAAAATAAGCGCGTTCTCTCAAAAAAAGATGAAATCCCCAGACTGAAATGCACTCACAACATTTTATATTTGAGACGACATTTATGTTGTTATGGCACGCTTTGCAGTTCACTAAATCAAAGTCCGTCTTAGAAAGAAATCACTCAATTCGTAACAACTGCCCCAGGTAGGTTTTGGGAAACGGTTGTCGTTCAATAGAGATTCTTGAGATTTCTACCGGAAACGGAAATTGTCCGGCAAGATGATTTTGTATCTTTTTGATTAAATGGGCTTCCAGTTCGCCCTCATTGAGACTCATTAATTCCGGATTGGGCAAAACTTTTAAAACAAGCTCGTCATTGTGTTTAAAAATCAAGACCTCTACAATCTCTTCCAATTCACGCAGCGAGGCCTCCACAACGCGAGCGTCCAGTTTAAATCCCGACGCGAATTCAATAATGGTGGAATGGAATCCTAAAATTTTGAAGGCTTCTTCGGCAGGTTCCGCAATCAGAGGCGTTCTGCTAAAGTCAGTGGTCGGATCGCTTTTTAACACATTCGGCCCCTTTACCCACAATGCGCCGCCCGGCCTTTCACCTTCTTCTATTTTGGCCTCCATATCTCTAACCAGTTGTCCTTTGATCCAGCAAAAATCTTCAACGGCTTTTCCGCTTAGCAAAACCGAGGTTGTTTCAAATATGCCAAAAAGTAGATGGTGCCGTATTTTATTCTTCAGTAAAAATTGGTTACAGGAACGGTTGAGCGGTGTTAAGTTCGCAGAAATTAGCCACTCAACCTGTTTCATAAAATCCAGTTTGCCGCCGGTAATTTTATCTTTTAAAAATGAAAATATCTTTAGCGAAGTTTTCAAAATGGATCGGCGTCCAACCGCCTGGAGTTGTGGCTTTAAAATTCTTTCTAACAGGCCGCTTTCCAGAAGCACATGCGTGGGCTGGTAGCGTTTGATTAGATCAGCCAGTTCTCCGAGCGTTTGCGGTTGGGCGCCAAAGACCACCTGATAGCCCTTTAAAATGGTTCCCAAAACGCCCAGCGAAAACGTCAAATTAAAATAGAACGGCAAAAGCAAAAGCACTTTGCTCTCTGCGTTCAGGCCGATGGTTTCGCTGGCAATGCTGGCCGATGAGATCAGGTGTTTATGGTTGTACCGGTAAAACTGCCACTTTCCGTGTAAATCGGGCAAAATAAGACGTTGAATTTCATCGTCCTCTTCAATCTGCGGGGGCGGAATAACTTCTTCCGCTTTAACCAGCTCCAGGGCCGCCTTTTTTATTTTATGGATTTCTTTTTCAAATTTTTCAGATACTGTATCTTCCTGCAACGATTCAAACTTAAAGGAATGAATATCAATAAAAAATTTCAAGTGGTGGTAGCTATGTTGTTTTATTCGGGGCTTAATTTCTTGCGCGGCAAATACAGCGACAATCCGGTTCTGCTTTAAAAAGAAATGCAAATCTTCATCCGAGAGCGCCGGCACAATGGGTATGGTAATGGCGCCAATCTGAGCAAGCGCAAAATAGATGATCGGTAAATTGGTAAAACGGCTGTCCAGAATGGCAACACAATCCCCTTTTTTGATGCCATTTCTTAATAGAAACTCGCTTAACAGTTCCACCCGATTGTAAAAGACCGCAAATGTTGCCGAACTTCCATCGGGAAAATTAAAAATTACTCTGGTGGAACTCCTGGAAAAATTGCTTTCTAAAATAGCCGGGATGGTCAAACTATTTTCTGCCATTGCTTTATTTCCCAAATTTGATATTGACAATAACAATTTAAAAAGAAACGGATTTTAAGCAAAGAAATTTAAACCTTCTTACCATCTTTTCGTAGATCATAACGTCACAAATTATTTAGCAGGAGGATTTTGACATGCGAACCATTATCGGATTTTTTTTGATTTTAATTTTTACCCTTCCATTAACGGCTAAAGACAACAGGCAAAAAACGCTAACCCTGTCTGCCCGGGGCGTGGAAAAACTGAGCATCCAATGCGAAGAGGGCTTTTTAAAAATCGTGGGCCAGCCCGACGCCTCAGAAATCCAGGTGATCGCCGAACTTTTGCCCCAAAACACCACATGGAAAGAGGTGCAAAAAGTGGTTAAACTACAACTGCGTCGCGAAGGCAAAAAGGTGGTATTAACCAGCAAGATTTACGAAGACGGATTTTTTAGCTGGTTGTTTGAACAGCCGAATTTAAGAATTAATTTAACCGTAACCGTACCACAAACCATCAACCTGGATATCTCAGATGGCTCCGGTTTCATTGATCTAAAAAACATTCAGGGCGATATTGACCTGAAAGACGGCTCCGGCGATATCTTTTTGGCGGACATTCAGGGGCCGGTGCGAATTCATGATGGGTCCGGAAGTATTTTGGCTACCTCTATCGCCGGCAATTTAAAGATCGACGATGGATCGGGAGACATTATTCTGGAAAAAATTAAAGGTAAAATTGTGATTGACGATGGCTCTGGCGATCTGCAAATCCGCCTGGCGGACGGTAAAGTGAAGGTTGACGATTCTTCGGGCAACATCGAACTTTCCCATATCACTGCGGACATCGATCTTGAAGACAGCTCGGGAGATATTTCCATTACAAATGCCGAAGGCTACATCAAGATAGATGATTCCTCGGGAGGCCTGGAAATTAGCAATGTCATCGGCACGGTGGAAATTGAAGACGGAAGCGGCGACATTGTCGTCAAACAGGTTGACGGCGATTTAATCATTGTTAACGATGGCGGCGGAAAACTCTCAACGCACGATATCTCCGGTAAGGTAATAAGATATTAATCGTTGTGTTTCAGGCAGCTTCTGCGGCGGGAGCGCGAGCTTGTGTTCTGGTAGGATCGCTTCGTAAGCTCCCCGGCCGTTTTTTTTCGCCTATTTTACATGCAAAAGCTTAACGCGCTGGATAAACCTTGCGCCTTTCAATTGAGCAAAGTAAATGCCGGCAGGAAATTCCCTAAAATCAATAGTAAAGGTTCCACTGGCGACCACGCTTCGCGTAAGCACTCTTTGTCCGGAAACGGAAAAAATTTCGACTTTAAGGAGAGAACGGGCTACAAGAGGCGGCACACGAAACGTTACCCGACTGTTAAACGGATTGGGATAACACGAAACCAGCGCGGTTCCGTCAGCCAGGCGTTTTTTACCTTCTTGAAAAATAGCGGACGGTGCAGGATGCGTAATGGGCTGACCCAGCAGCCAGTCAATGGCCGACCAGAGAAAGGGCCAGTCGCTTCCGGCGTCGTCCAGTTCCTGGGCAAAAGCGGTGCTGTCGCGATCGTCGTCTTCCTCAATTTCAGGATGCGGGCCTAATAATAAAACGCGACCCGAACCATAGGTAAAATTGATGGCGCCCGGCAGATTGAAATACGCATCCCAGGCGCCAATGGTGTCGAACGAAAAATTTTCATGGCCGACAAAATAAGGGCCGCCGTAGTAAAGCATAACCTGATGATCGGGCTCATACTGGTTAATGGGATTGTTCGGATTGAGGTTCAGACGCGTCATGGTGTAATTATCCCACGGGGCAATGGTGTCGATAGCGCCGATGGCCACGCCGTCAAACAAATCGAGCGGGTAGTCCAGCAAACCGTCTTCTTCCCAGATGATGGAATCACTGGCAAAGTAAGCGCCTGCGCAAATTCCCAGATAGCCTCCTCCATTGGCCACCAATTCGCGAATATGAGCAATGCCGGAGTCATTAATGGCCAGCTTGTAATAATAGGCGTACCCGCCGGGGAAGCAAATGGCATCGAACTGATCGCTCAAAGGATTGTCATTGATGAACTGAGCGTCCACTTCCTGGTAGCTGATACCTTTCCACTGTAAAAACTGTTCGAGCGCCGTCAGCCCATCCTGCCACACGCCAATACCGCCATCGTTGTAAATGGCGATTTGCGCCTGAGCCGACAAACCGACAACGCTCAGAACAAAGAGCGATAAAGAGTAAAAAATTCGTTTAAGCATACGATCGCTTTCCTGCCTGCCATAAACCGTGTTTACATTAAAACAAACATGATCCGGCCCAATATTCCCTCAAAAATTTTTCTTTGCATTTTGGGGCAGGCGCAAACCTTTGCCATTTATCTTCTTAAAGGTTCAGCTGTTTTTTCACCCACTCTTCCAGCCCCCCGGCCAGGATAATTTCCTGAGCGGCCACACCGAACGGTTTAATCGAATAGGTCTTATCTTCTAAGTTTATTTTTCCTTCTTTGAAATTGATGGCGGCCTTTAAGCCGGTTCTAACGGTAAGGCGGTCTGTGCCAAAGCGTTCTTTTAAATCGGCGATTAATTCCGGCGCTTCCACCACCATAAAACCGTTATTAATGGCGTTGCGTTTGTACGTTTCGCTAAAAGAACCGGCCAGCACCATTTGAATGCCTGCGTATTTAAAGGCCGTTGCAGCCTGTTCGCGCGAACTGCCCGTTCCAAAGTTAAAACCGCCGGCCAGAATATCGCCCTCTTTCATTATTTTTACAAATTGTGGGTCGTAATTTTCCATGACTACTTTAGCCTGTTGTTCGGGCGTAAAATCGTCAATATAGGTGTATTTGCCCGGATAAATGCCGTCGGTATTCAGGTTGTCTTGCGGACAGAAGAGCAATTCGCCCTCCACAACCTCCGGAAACCCGGGGAGCACTTTCACCGCGGTCTGCTTTTGCTGCGCTCTGTCGTTTATCGTAATTTGAGCTGCCGGCTTTTGCGTGGGAATATGAAAGGGCGTGTCAATTTTACCGCTAATGGCCGAAGCGGCAACCACTGCCGGCGAAGCCAGATAAGCCTGCGCATTACGCGAGCCCATTCTTCCCTTAAAATTTCGGTTGGTTGCCGAAATGCCGACCTCGCCGTCTTCCAGCAAGCCAGTTCCCAACCCAATACACGGGCCGCAACCGGGAGGCAGGGCAATGGCGCCGGCCTCTAACAACGCCTGCCAGTAACCCAATTTCTCGGCTTCTTTTTGCACCTCGTCAGAAGCGGCCGCAATGTAAAACTTAACGTGTTCGGCTACTTTTTTGCCCTTAACCACGGCGGCGGCCTGGGCGATATCCTCCAATCGGCTGTTCACGCACGAAACCAGATATGCCTTGTGAATTTTGATATTTTTTGAAGCCAGTTCGTCCACCGGCGCAATGGTTTTAACGGTGTCCGGGCCCGCCACATAAGGCACCACTGTGCTTAAATCCAGAACGATTTCCCTGGCGTAATAAGCGTCGGCATCCGCCGTGGGAATGTTTTGCTCCAGCTCCTGGATGCGTTTTTCATTTAAACGCGGATGTTCGCCGTTTCCGTCGGCATCGGAAGGCACGCCCGCCAGCCCGCGTTTTTTGACGTATTCAGCCCGCTGCCGCAACCAGTTGATGGTGTGCATATCAATGGGAAAAACACCGGCCAGCGCTCCCCACTCTGTAGTCATGTTGGCGATGGTCAATCGCTGGTCAATGGTCAGGTTGCCCACGCCGTCGCCGCTAAACTCAATGGCGTGATTTAAAACCTCGTCGTGGCTAAAATGGCCGGCCAGGGCAATAATAACGTCCTTACCGGTAACGCCCGGTCGCAGGCTGCCCTTTAAAACGACTTTAACCACCGGCGGTATTTGCCACCATGTTTTTCCGGAAGCCCACAGAGCCGCGGCGTCGGTGCGCACAATGGGCGTTCCCAGGCAGCCCAATCCGCCGTACATGTTGGAGTGACTATCCGAGGCGACTACCAGAGTGCCCGGCCAGGCATACCCCTCTTCAACCATGATCTGATGGCCAATCCCCCGGCCAGCCGGATAAAAATCGGCCCCCATCTCGCGCGAAAAGGCTTCGATTTTACGATATTTTTCCAGATTCTTTTCCGATGTGTCCTGAATGTTGTGATCCAGAGTGTGCACCACCTGGCGCGGATTAAAAAACTTTTTGGCGCCGATCTTTTTAAATTTTGGAATAACGGCGCCGGTATTGTCATGAGTCATCACATGCGCCGGCTGAATCATAATGTAGTCGCCGGAATGTACGATTTGTCCTTCTTCCAGCCCAACGGCAAATTTTTGGGCGATTTTTTCAATAAGGGTTTGAGCCATACTTTTACTCTCCTTTGTCATTTGTAATCGTTTGGTTAAAATTAAGAATGAAAAGGTTTTAATACAAAAGAATAGGTTAGCGCCAATTAAAAATTCTTATCAAAAAATACAGTTTATTCATCAGTTCATTATAAAAACCACGAATTTCACGAATAGACACGAATATATTTTATGTAATTTAACTAAGGCGGCGTAGCCGCAACCAAAAACAACCGCAACGCGCGCAAAGTAATTTTCTCGCAGATTACGCCAATAATCGCAGGAAATGATTAAACAATTTATTTTAAGCAACCAGAGAAGTCACAAAGGGCGCAGTGAATATTTTAAATTAAATTACCCTTGCTCGCTCGATCATCACTCCCAGACAAAAGATCAGGAATTAACGTACTTGTAAGGGCGAAGGATTTCCAACCCTACTTTATCCAGAGCGCTTTTTTTATATCCCCAGTTTGACAGTTAACGCCAAATTTTTCAAAGCCAAATCAAAAAAAACATATAATTAAGTTTCTCTGTTTCAATTTCTTTGTAGTCTATGCAGGAGTGCTTTTTTATTTGCTATCAAATCGTTTTATTATTATATTCATTCTATGTTTGTTAAGGTGAGTCGATCCAAAAGAAATAACAAAGTCCATGAGACTTTACAAATCGCTGAGTCCTACAGAGACTCAAATGGAAAAGTACGCCATCGAATCTTGCTGCATTTAGGCCCTACCGACAAATTCATCAAAAAAGACGTAGACACGCTTATCAACGGACTTTTAAGGGCTAAGGGGTTAACTTTACAGGACTTAGACAGCAATATTGATAATGTCAAGGCCTTCGGTCAAATCTGGGCGCTTGTCCATTTATGGAAAGAGCTTAAAATGAGCCAGATTATTGCCAGGCAAAAGGAAAAAAGCGGAATAAAGTTTGATCTTGAAGCTCATTTAAAAAGTCTGATATTTAACCGCCTTGATGATCCTTCTTCCAAGCTAAAACTACTCACCTGGTTAGAAACCGTTTATATTCCGGGTATCAACAAAGACGACATTCGTTATGAGTATCTTTTAAGAGCGATGGATTTTCTAATAGCTCATAAAGAAAAGATTGAAACCCAACTTGCTAATCGTTTACTAGATCTGTTTAATCAGGATCTAAAGGTTTGTTTTTATGATTTAACATCAAGCTACTTTGAAGCCGAAAACTCATTGGTAGAAGGCGATATTCGTCAGTTTGGTTATAGTCGTGACCACCGCGGGGATAGAGAACAGATCGTAATTGGCGTAGTGATGACCGGAGATGGTATTCCTATAGCCCATTACGTCTTCCCTGGCAATAAGGCTGATCGCTCTACCTTGCAAGAGATGCTCAATGATATTCGCAGGCGATTTAAGGTAAAAGATATCCAGCTGGTGGCAGACAAAGGTTTATTAAGCAATGACAATCTCTGGCATTTAATCCAACAAGGTTATGAGTTTATTCTTGGAGAGAGTGTTCGTCAGAGCAAGGATGCCAAATCGGTTATAAAAGAAGCCAATGCGCATAAAGAGGCGACTGGTGAGACGATCTATGAGCGCCTAACGGAGCGTGAAATCAAGTCAAAAGATGGTAAAAAGGAAAAGATAAAACTTCGTTATGTGGCCAGTTACAATGCCGCTACGGCATTAAAGCGCTATAAAAATCGCATCAATCGTATTAATGAATTTTTAGAGCTGTCAGAAGAGATTAAGAAAAAGGGAATAAACACAGAAGATAAATATCATCAAATAAAGAGTGTATTATCAAGAAAACGTTTAAGTCGTTTCTTTAATGTTGAATTAACAGAAGATACGATAGAGATTCATAAGCAAGATGAGGTATTATCAGAAGAAGAAAAGAGCGACGGTTGGTTTATAGTGATAAGCAATGCTCATGACCTGAGTAAATCAGAACTCATAGCGCGCTATAAAGATTTAAAATATGTGGAGCATGGTTTTTACGAATTAAAGCATAGTTTGAATTTACGTCCCAATTTTCATTGGACAGAGAAGCGTATCAGGGCTCATGTGATGGTATGTTTTCTTGCATTCCAGATGGCAGTATTGTTTGAGAAGCGTTTGAGTGGCATAAAATTAAGTTGGCAGCGTGCTATGGAGAGCCTGCGTCGAGTCGTGGTTGTAGAATGGGAAAATGAAGGGAGACGTCGTAAAGGATTATCCAGAGTGCATGGCGAACAATTGGAAATATTTCAGGAGATAGGCAGCAGCAAGCCAACGCTTTTATCTTTGTAGTGACAACTTAACGAAAATGAAATTAAACTAACTTAATAATAATAAAGGAATTATGTTCCATACAACTGTCAAACTCAAGTTATATGACTAAAGATTAATGCTTACCATCGCTGAATTGTTCTTAGAAATCCTTCGCCCCTACATAAACGGTGGCAGGCATTCACCACATTTGCAGAAACAGGTTTGAAATGACAGGCTAACTATTCAACCATTCAACTAATTAACTATTCAACCAATCCAGCAGCACAAAAATTTTCAAATCCCGCCCGGGAGGCTGTTGCATGGGGGGGAGGAATTAATGCTTATATTCTCCGATATTGATAATTTTTTCTCATTCTTAAGCGTTGGGCAAAATATAGAATTAAAAACGCCAAAATATTCTTTGAAAATAAAATTAATAGATCATCTTTTTCTTGTGATGCTGTTATAAACGCTGCTAAACGTTTCCCTAACATATTTTTAAATAGAACATTAATATTATGCCCAATACACATTAACGTAAATTCACTACGAACATTATTAAGACCAGATAAGGAAAATCCACGATAGCCTAAATTATGCTTCAAGTTACCAAAAACAGGTTCAACTGTCACCGAACGCTTCTTTAGTCGTTCCTGCGCCGCTGAAGTTTGTAACTTTTTCGCCATACGTTCGCAATAACTCTCATTAACTGAACGATGGATTTGCTTAACTTTCTTTTTACTGGAAATACATAAATTAATTAAGGGACAGTCCTGACAATCATTGGAACGATATACGATCCGTTCGCTATTTCTCTCAACTGGAAAAAGCTTCTTACCCGTCGGACATTCATAGTAATCTCCCTGTTCATGATACACAAAATCACTTCGTTTTAGTTTTCTTTCTTCTTTTTGCAATTCTTCCTTGGAGGTTGGTGTCTCCTTTATCGAACGATTGGATAACTGGGGATCGGCTATTACGGCATCAATCTGCTTTTCTTCCAATTCTTTTAGGTCTGTGCTATTGTGATAACCGGAATCGGCCGTGTAAGATCGCTTATCATCTGAACCAAGATTCTTCTCTACTTGTTCTTGAATCGGTATGAATTGACCCTGGTCGTTGGGCTGGCTTACGACTTCATGAGCTACTATTAAATGACTGGACATATCTACGCCTAATTGTGCGTTATAGCCCGGTCCATCCACCGAAGGCATCATGCGGGCATCCGGCTCTTTTACATTTATTTGATGTCTTGAACGGTGTTCTGATTTGAGCTGTTTCTTACGCTCTTTCAATTGGGCTTTACGTTCTAATATCTCTTTCTCTAAGCGCTCAAGCCGTTCTTTCTCCGCTCGAAGAGTTTCTAAATCTAATTCATCCGTGGCCCCCTGTTCTACAAAATTACAGCGCTGCATGTATTGCTTGATCTCTGCTCTTAACTTCTCTATACGTTTGTCTAATTGATCCTCAGTGTAGCCATGACGCTTACTGCTGTGCGCTTTGATTTTCGTGCCATCTATGGCTATCTGGTTGAAACTACTTATGCCTTCGGCCTGGGCAATTAAAAGTATCTCTACAAAATATTGGTCTAATAAATCCAAATGTGCCTTGCGAAAACGACTTAATGTACTATGATCCGGATGCTGATTCCCAGTGATATAAATGTAGCGCGTATCATATTTACACAATTCCTCCAGCTTACGGGTGCTGGTAATGCCGTTACTATAAGCATAAAACCATAAGGCAAGCATCATGTCTGGGGCATAAGAATCACCGCCTTGTGAACTATAACGGGAATAAAGTGCACTTAAATCAAGGCGCGAAACCAACTCCACTACAAATCGACTCTTTGGATCGTCTCTGGCAAAATCTTCCACACTATAGCCAAAGAGATTCATTTGTGAGCGATTATAAGTAATAAAACTCATGGAATTCCTTTGTTATTACTTGTTTTATCTGTCGCCCAGAATTTACAAATTTTTTGAATTTTACTCAAACTGAATTTGCAACAGCCTCCCGGGCGGGATTGATCTTCCAGAGGAAGTATCCTAAGTACGGTGTAAATGTGTCGCCTACCTGATCTATTTTTAGGAATAAAATTTTAGGGATGGTTACAGGTGGCGGATTAATTTTAGTGATTTTGGGCAGAAAATTCTGTATATTTTGCGTTTAAGTAATAAATAAATTTTAAAAAGCAGGAGTTCGATTCATGGGTAAGGAAATACCGAAGGTATATGATCCGAAAAAGGTTGAGAATAAATGGTACGACCACTGGCTGCAAAAACGTTATTTCCACGCGGAGGTCAATCCGCGCAAAAAACCGTTCACGATTGTAATTCCGCCGCCCAATGTGACGGCCAACCTCCACATGGGGCATGCTTTTAATAACACCATTCAAGATATCCTGATTCGCTACCACCGCAAGTTGGGCTACGAAACCCTGTGGCTGCCAGGCACCGATCACGCTGGCATTGCCACGCAAAGCGTTGTGGAGCGCGAACTGCTCAAAGAAGGCAAATCGCGTTACGACCTGGGGCGAGAAAAGTTTGTCGAAAAGGTCTGGGAATGGAAAGAAAAACACGGTTCGACCATCATCCACCAGTTAAAGATGATGGGCGCTTCCTGCGACTGGGACCGCGAGCGATTCACATTGGATGAAGGTCTTTCCAATGCGGTTCAGGAGGTGTTCATCCGCCTGTACAACAAGGGGCTGATTTACAAAGGACTGCGCATTGTAAACTGGGACCCGGCCTCGGCTACCGCTCTGGCCGACGACGAGGTGGAACACAAAGAGGTACAGGGGAAGCTTTACCACATCCGCTACAAAGTTAAGGACTCCGATGAGTACATCGTGGTGGCCACCACGCGCCCTGAAACCCTGCTGGGAGACACGGCCGTAGCCATTGCGCCTGACGATATGGAAAAGTACCATTTGCTGGGCAAAAAGATCATCATCCCCTTTGTGAATCGCGAAGTCGAATTGGTAGTGGACGATCACGTGGATAAAGAATTTGGTTCCGGCTTTGTTAAAGTTACCCCGGCCCACGACCCCAACGATTTCGAAATCGGTCAGCGCCACCAGCTGCCCATGGTGCTCATGCTGGATAAAGACGGGAAGGTTCTCCACCGCTGTCTGCTGTTCAAAGACGGCGAGTATGTGGAAGAATTGCCCATTCCGGACTATCTGGCCGGCAAGGATCGCTTTGAAGCGCGGGAAATCATCGTGGAAAAACTAAAAGAGATGGGGCAGCTGGAAAAGGTGGAACCCCATGTGCATTCCGTGGGACACAGCTATCGATCCAAGGTGCCTATCGAGCCTTACCTTTCGGTGCAGTGGTTCGTTAAAATGAAGCCTCTGGCCGAAAAAGCCTTAAAAGTCGTCAAAGAGGGAAAGATCAAATTTCACCCTGAAGGACGCTTTGAAAAAACGTACGAGCACTGGATGACTCATATTCGCGATTGGTGCATCTCGCGCCAGTTGTGGTGGGGCCACCGCATTCCGGCCTGGTACAACGAAAAAGGCGAGGTAAAGGTTTGTAAAGAAGATCCTTCCACACCAGACGAAAAGTGGACGCGCGACCCCGATGTGCTGGACACCTGGTTTTCATCACAGCTGTGGCCTTTTTCTACCCTGGGCTGGCCCGACGACACGCCGGAGCTTAAATATTTTTACCCAACCGATGTGCTGGTCACCGGCCCGGACATCATCTTCTTTTGGGTGGCGCGCATGATTATGGCCGGCCTGGAGTTCATGCACGAAATTCCTTTTAAACACGTGTACTTTAACGGCATCGTGCGCGACGAGCAGGGACGCAAAATGAGCAAGTCGCTGGGCAACGGCATCGATCCGCTGGACATGATCGAACAGTACAGCGCAGACGCCGTGCGCTTCACCTTAATCATGCTCAGTTCGGAAGGCCAGGATATCAATCTGGGCGAACGCAGCTTCGAAATAGGACGAAATTTTTCCAACAAAGTGTGGAATGCCTTCCGCTTTTTAGCCATGAACTCCGATCAGCGCTGGGACACCGATTTCCAGAAATATGAAGCGCACTTTACCTTTGAAGACCGCTGGATTGTGAGTCGCTTTCAGAAAGCGATCGAGGGTGTTTCGCAGGGCATAGAAAACTTTCGCGTAAATGATGCGTTAAACGCCATCTACCATTTTTTCTGGGATGAATACTGCGACTGGTATCTGGAAATGATCAAACGGCGCCTGTATCAGTCAAACAACGAAATAGAACGAAAAACGGCGCTGAGCGTGGCCGCTTACATCATGAAAAGCTCCATGGAGCTACTGCACCCGTTCATTCCTTTTATTACGGAAGAGATCTGGCAGAATTTGCGCAGCGAAGAGGAAGAAAGCATCGTTATTTCGCCATGGCCGGAGGTCAAAAAATCGTTGATTAACGAACAGATTGAAGAGCAGATGCGCTTTGTGCAGGAGGCCATCAGCGCCATTCGCAATCTACGGGCAGAGATGAATGTGCAGCCGGCGCAAAAAATCAATGTGTACTATTCAGCAAACGCCGGGCGCAGTCAGTTAATCCAAACCAACCGCGCCCATTTTGCAGCCCTGGCCAAAGTCGAAACGTTAAGCCCCCTGCCCGAAAATTTTGACCGGGCGGAGGCCGGCGTTGTGGTGGTGCAATCCACCGAGTTCTTTATTCCTTTGCGCGAGGCGCTTGATCTGGACAAAGAAAAAGAACGTCTGCAAAAAGAGATTAAACGGCTGGAAGGTCTGGAAAAATCTTGCCTGGCCAAGCTGAACAACGAAAACTTTTTACAAAAAGCGCCGGAAAAGGTGGTGCAAGCCGAGCGCAATAAACTGGCCAATATTCAAGAAAACCTGGATAAAGTCAGGAGAAATTATGAAAAACTATTTGGCTCTAAAAGTTAGCCTGGCGCTCTTAGCGCTGTTCGGCTGGCTGGCCGCGCAAAGCGACCTGTCCATTACCGTTACCGGCCAAAATCTGGGGCTGGTGCACGAACGACGCGAAATCGATCTTAAAAAAGGCGTAAGCGAATATTGGTTAACCGATATCCCGCAGCAAATTGACGCCACTTCGGTGCTGGTCGAAAGTCCTGGCAACGCGTTTCTGGTGCTCGAACAAAATTATGAATACGATCTGATCAACGTCAGCAAGGTGCTGGATAAATCCATCGACCGTCAGATCTGGGTGGAAGACCCGGCGTTAGGGCAAATTTCCGGCAAACTTCTCGCTAACAACGCCGAATACCTGATGCTGCTTGACGAACAGGGGCAATTACAAATTTTGCCGCGCAACGACAAACAAAAAGTGCTGCTCAAAGACTATGCCCGGCAAAAAGATCAGTTCATCACCAAACCCACCCTGGTCTGGAAGGTAAAAGTCAGAAAAGACGGCAAACACCCGCTGGTTTTAACCTATTTAACGCGCGGTTTAAAATGGCGCGCCGATTACGTGGGCAGGTTAGAGGACGACGATCAACAGCTGCAGCTGGCCTGCTGGGTAACCATCGAAAACCACAGCGGCAGGACTTACAAAAATGCGCGACTCAAATTGATGGCCGGAGAATTAAACATTGTACGCGATGTGTTCCAGCGGAAAAACATGGTAAAACGGTTAATGGCTACTGCCGTGACGCGCGAATCGCAGTTCGAAGAAAAAGAATTTTTTGAGTACCACCTTTACACCCTGCAGGGCAGAACCACCCTGCTCAACAACCAGATCAAGCAAATTCAGCTTTTTCCAGAAACCGCTGTTAAGGTCAAAAAAAGTTTTGTCGTAACCTCCTACGCGCCGCAAAAGGTGGAAGTGAAAATTAAATTCAAAAACAGTAAGCAAAACAACCTGGGCATTCCCTTCCCCGCCGGAAAGGTACGCCTGTACAAAGAAGATGGTCAGGACCTGGAGTTTATCGGAGAGGACGCCATTGAACACACGCCGCGCAATGAAGAAATTTTATTGACGGTGGGGCGGGCGTTTGACCTTGTCAGCAAAAGAAACGTGCTAAAGACAGAACGTCCCTCAAAGGAAAAAGAAAAGAGAACGATCGAGTACGTTTTGCGCAATCACAAAAAGCAGGATGTGCTGGTGGAAATCATCGAATATGTGCCATCCTATCGCGAGGTTGAACTGCTGTCCTCAAACTTTGAAGCGCTCGAAACAAAAGCAAACTATTTAAAGTTTAAGATTCCCGTCAAAGCGGGCGGTAAAAATCGACTCGAAATTAAATATTTACTGAAATAAAAAGTACATGAAAAAACAAACCGGCAATCTGTTTGATAGCAAAACAAATGACCCGTTGCAACGTCCCCTGGCCGAACGCGTTCGGCCGCAATCGCTGGACGAGGTGGTGGGACACGAAAAAATAATCGGGCCGCAATCGACCTTGCGTAAACAGATTGCTTCGGGTTATTTGCCTTCGATGATCTTCTGGGGGCCGCCAGGCGTTGGGAAAACCACCCTGGCTCGACTGCTGGCCCGGGAGCTGAAATACCGTTTTGTGTCCATCTCTGCCGTTACCTCCGGCGTTAAGGAGGTCAAGCAAATCATCGAAGAGGCCCGTTCTCAACGTCGATATTATAATCAGGCCACCGTTTTGTTTATAGACGAGATTCATCGTTTTAACAAAGCTCAGCAGGATGCTCTGCTGCACGCGGTGGAAGACGGCACGCTAATTTTAATGGGCGCCACCACCGAAAATCCCTCTTTTGAAGTGATTGCCCCGCTGCTCTCTCGCTGCCAGGTTATCCAACTCAACGAGCTATCGGCCAGTGATTTAAAAACCATTGTCCAACGCGCCATGGAAAAAGATGTGTTGTTGCAGCAGTACGACATCGACTTACAAGGTTTTGACGCCTTGCTGGCTTTTGGCGCCGGAGACGCTCGCCGAACGTTAAATTTACTGGAGATGACCTTTCACCTGGCCGAAAAAGACGGTAAAAAGGTGATCATTACAGAAGAGCTGGTAAAACAGGCCGTGGATCAGAGTCCACTGTACTACGACAAACACGGCGACTACCACTACGACACCATATCGGCCTTTATTAAAAGCGTGCGCGGCAGCGATCCGGACGCCGCTGTTTACTACCTGGCCGTCATGCTGGAAGCGGGCGAAGACCCTGTTTTTATTGCTCGCAGATTGATTGTTCTGGCATCAGAAGATATTGGCAATGCAGAACCATATGCACTGATGCTGGCCAATACGGCTTTTGAAGCGGTCAAAAAGATTGGCATGCCCGAGGCGCGGATTATTCTGGCCCAGGTTACGACCTACCTGGCCTCGGTGCCCAAAAGTAACGCCGCCTACCTGGCCATCAACCGCGCACAGGAAGTGGTGCGTAAAAAAGGCCCCAAATCCGTTCCACTGCATTTGCGCAACGCCCCTACAGGATTAATGAAAGATCTGAAGTACGGTGTGGGTTACAAATATCCGCACGATTTCCCCGGACATTTCGTCCGGCAAAATTACCTGCCTCAGGGTCTGGAAGATGAACTTTTTTACGAACCGGCTTCAACCGGGCGCGAAGCCAGATTAAAACAATACCTTGAACAGCTCTGGGAAAAACGCAAAGGAAAAGACATTGATTAACTGGTTTAAGAAAATTCTGTTTAACAAGTATCTCAATTGGCGGTTAAAACGGTGGAAAGAACCGGGCAATGCCATTGATTTTCAGCGCTCTTTTACCAACCTCAAACATTTACTGATTATCTTGCCGGAATACTGGGACCTGGAAGCCATCCAGGATTCTTTCATCAAACCGTTGTACGAAATTTTTGGCGGCGACGTTAAAATTTCTACCTTCGAAAAGAAGAATTTTCGCAAAGAAGACAGCACCTGGATTGGCCTGCCTAAAAAGCAGTACCTTGAACTTTTCCAGAGTGAACAATTGGATGTGATCATTGATCTAAGCGAACCGCAGGACAAATTTTCCACTTACATGTGCGCCATGCTAAAGGCGCCCTTAAAGATTTCCCTGGAATCAGGCCCCTTTGACCGGATTTACAACTTAAGCATTCGGGCAAAATCGGCAGAATCGCCCGAACGCCGTATCGAAATCGCCTTAAAATATTTTAAAGAGTTAACAAAAGCATCTAATATTCATTAACTAAGAGGTAATTACCATGCGCTTAATTCGTTTCCTGATCTTACTCCTGTTGCCTGTTTTTCTTATTGCTCAAAATGAGCCCGTCATTGAGGTGGGCAGTTTTAATATCGAATGGTTTCCGTGCAAAGAAGACGGACAAATGATGCAAAAATACGGCATCAACTTGCGCAATCCGCCGCGGGGAAATCCAACCGATGTTCCGGCACTTTTTCAATTATTAAAAGAACTGGATATTGAATTGCTGGGGGTGGTGGAAATTGTGGACACCGATCTCTTTGCGCGCAAAGCCAAAGAGTATTTGGGGCCGCAGTATGAATTTGTGTACGCGCCTTCTAAAAGCTCACAAAAGGTGGGGTTTTTGTACGACTCCTCCGTACTGGAGCTTAAAGAAGCGCCGCAAGTTTACATGGACGTGGCCCTCAACCCGGATTCCTGGTTAAGGCCCGCCCTGCGCGGTTATTTTAAATACAAACCGGCGGGATTCGATTTCCACGCCATTATCGTCCATTTAAAAGCTGCACCCAGCGGCTGGAAAATTCGCAAAAAACAATGGCAGGCCCTGGAAAAAATTATTACCGATCTGAAAGAAAATTCCGGCGATAAAGACATTATCCTGATGGGCGATTTTAATAATGTGTCCCGACTGGGTTATAAGGAATTCCTTCCGCGCATCGATAAATGGAATTTTTACTGGGCCACTCATGAATTGCTGGAAGATTCTCTGGTCACCAACTACTGGCAGCCCGATTACACCAAGCAATACATTCAGGGTTCATTGATCGACCAGATTTTCATCTCCGATGACGCCAAATTCGAAATGATTCCCAACAGCGTAAAAGTGGGCGGCGTGTGCGCCGAGGGACGTAAATCTTACGAAGGTCCCCATTTGCCTGAGTTCTACGAAAAAATTTCGGACCACTGTCCGGTTTTTGTTTCCTTTAAAGCGGATATTGACAACGATTAACATGACAAAGAGGAATGGTATGGACACAGGCTTAAAAGATAAAAAAGCGATTGTGCTGGCGGCCAGCAAGGGATTGGGCAAGGCCGCGGCACAGAGCCTGGCCGCCGAGGGCTGTCACTTAGCCATTTGCGCCAGAAACGAAGAACAACTCAATAAAACGGCCGATCAGTTTAAAGCAAGCGGAGTAGATGTTTTTGCCAGTGCAGTTGACGTAGCTAACCCCGGCGCCTTAAAACAGTTCATGGAACAGAGCATTGAACGGCTCGGCGGGGTCGACATTCTGGTAACCAACGCCGGCGGCCCGCCGGTCAAATCGTTTGAAGAAACCAACGAAGAAGAGTGGCGTTATTGGTACGAGGTTACCTTTATGACCGTCGTTCGTTCTATAAAAAGCGTGTTGCCCTTGTTAAAAAAACAAAATTGGGGACGAATTATCAACATTACTTCCATCTCAGTTAAGGCGCCGGTGGAACGGCTGATCTATTCCAACGCGCTGCGCCTGGCAGTCGTTGGCCTGGCTAAAACCCTTTCCATAGAACTGGGGCCCTTTAACATTACCGTTAACAACGTAGCTCCCGGCTACCACCTGACCGATGGATTGGAGCGGATTGTCAAAAAACGCATGGAAGCCGGAGAAACGCGCGAAGATATTTTCGCCGCCTGGGAAAATAAAATTCCCATGCGGCGTATCGGCCAGCCAGGCGATCTGGCGGGATTGATTGTCTTTCTGGCTTCGGAGCAGGCGGGATACATTACCGGAGCGACCATTCAGGTGGACGGCGGACTGTACCCCGGCACGCTGTAGAATCATTCCATACTTCCCTCGTAAGATCTATTCCGCCGGGGTGGAAGTGGTTGAATGGTTAATTAGTTGATTAGCTGATTGGTTGAATAGTCGCCGGCCTGTCATTTCAAACCTGTTTCTGCAAATGTGGTGAATTCCTGCCACTGTTTATTATAGGGGCGAAGGATTTCCAAGAACAATTCAGCGATGGTAAGTATTAATCTTTAGTCATGAAAAAAAGCGCACTGGATAAAGTAGGGTTGGAAATCCTTCGCCCTTACAAGTACGTTCATTCCTGATCTTTTGTCTGGGAGTGAGGATCGAGCGAGCAAGGGTAATTTAATTTAAAACATTATTTGCCCCCATTGTGACTTCTCTGAGCGCTATCTGGTTGCCTAAATCCCTGCGGAAATATTGTCGGTTGCGGCATTGCGGCCTTAATCTTTTATCAAGTGTTTTAAAAGGTGTGCGCTGAAAGGAGAATGCCTGATAAAAGGACGAAAACGCGTAAACCCCAGATAGCGAATTAACGAAATAAACGTTTTACGGTAAATGATGTAATCCATTACATGGTGGCGACGGCTGGTAAAGGCGCGCATCCAGCGCTGCTCTTTTCCGGAAAAATCATAAAGCTTTAAGCCCTGCTTAAAGGCGTATTCAATTTCATATAACCGCAGCAGCAACCCGGGGGACTGCTTTTTAAAGCGTTCGTCGTACGCAATTTTCATAACGTGTAAACCGTCCATCGTCTGTAAACACAACGAAGCAGAAATCAACTGGCTATCAAGCAAAAGCTTGAACTGAATCATTTTTAGTTGCGGAGTGTTAATCAACGAAAGTTTTTTAAACAACCCGTGTAAATGCGCCCGGTGTTTCAATGAGGATTTATTCCTTCCCTTCCAGCCGGCGTCCTCTAACTCTAAAAATTGCTGAAAATCTTCATTGCTAAGCGGCGCTTCAATCGCCAGGTAAAATAGTTCGCCCATCTTACGCAGCCTGTTTGTTTTGCGCTTAATTTCATGCCGGAAGTGGCGGCTGCGTTCTTTAAAATAAGTAGAAAAGTCCCCCTGCAACCTGATATACGGCACGCACAAATGGGATTCTACTGAAAATGGCCAGCGATATTTTTTTAGAATGCGTTCCAGGTAAATGTCGTCCGCCCGGCTGGCTGAAAGTCTGCGCAAGGTTAATAAATCCCAATCCCGATGTGTTTCGTAAAAATGAGCAAGTAACTTTAATAAAATCGGTATCTGATGCTCTTGCTTGCAAACAATCAGGGTTTGAATCTGGTCGCGCGCTCCGGAAAAGGTGTAAACGTTAAGCTTTTTCGTAAGTATTCTGGCCTGCGTGCGGACAAAGGGCAAAATACCTATTAGCCGCTCGTTGTGGTCTTTAAAAACAAAGATGTGCAATTTTAAAATCTGGTCTTGATTAACCTCTAACCAGGCCCGGTGCCATTGAAATGTCATGGTGGGTAAATATCCGGGAATATGACGCAGTAAATGATTCCAATCCCCTTCCAATCGGTAAAAATCTTCAATAGTTGTAATTACATTGACTTGAATCGTTCCGGAGAATTTGGCCATCGTTTCCTCTGAATGTGTTTGTGAAGGGTTATCGGAGAATTGGACAAAAAATTAAGCACAAAGATTGAACGGAAAAACATTTTTGCAGGCTACCTTCCCACACCGGCGCGGCAGCTCTCTCCCATCCATCGGTAGAAAATTCTTTACACCGATGAAATACGCATGCCGGCTAAATGCCATGAGGCTTATCGCCTGAGCCCAAACAAATAAGGATTTTCAATCATCGTTGACAAAGAGAAGGTTGCCTGCCTAAAAAGTTAAGATTGAAAAAGCCCATTAAGCATTCGCATCAGAATTTTGCCCTCCTTTGCTCCTCATTCCGCACGGCGAAAATAAAGGCTTGCAAAGGAAGGCTGCTTAAATTTTGTTTAGCGCCGGCTACCGCACTAAAATCATTTTGCGCAGCAAACGCTGCGATTCTGTTTTTAGCGACAGAAAATAAACGCCGCTGGCCACGGGATTTCCACGCAGGTCTCTTCCGTTCCAGACAAAATAATTTTTTCCAGCAGGTAAATCCCCTTTCCATGAGCGAATTTGCCGACCGCGAAGGTTGTAAAGGTACATTTCCACATGCGAAGCCTGTTTGAGCTGCACCATAATCCTGGTTGAACTGTTAAAAGGATTGGGGAAATTGCTCAGCAAACTAAAAGTTTCTACATGATGCGCTTTATCGTCTGGAATATCCGTAATTCCGGCCGTCCATTTTAAAATCCTGGCCAGAACCGAATCTCTGGCCGCTTCATCGGCAATTTGTTCCAGGCCCACCCCAAAATAAACCGTTTTAAAGATTCCGCCATCGTAACGCAGCGCGCCGATCTTGCCGTTGTCGTATTTGAAAACCGGCGTGGATTTTCCGGAATAGCTTTCTAACTCTTCAGGAAAGAAGTTTGAAAAGCCATACGGCCGGGCCAGATCAAAAGACAACCCGTCGCCGATCGGATCGCCGGCCACGCCGCTGAACCGAATGCCATTTGAATTATCGCTCACGTATTTTGCGTCGAAGTAGTTGTGAATAAAATCCATCGCATTTTGAAAATGACTGTTTCCCTGGGGATCGAAGATATCCCAGCCTATGTCCTGACCAAAAATAGCCAGGCCGCCGCCGCCATCAAGATACTGGCTCAAAAGAGCAATATCCTCCTCTGAAAACGCCGGAAAGCCCCAGGAAATATTCCAGATAATCAGCCGGTAATTATTCAGATCAAATTGTTGGCTTAAATTCAATGTGTTTTGCTCGCTCAGTGCCACGTACCTGATGTTCATTTTATCAAAGACATTTAGAAAATTGATCTCGTAGCCTGCCCCGCCATCGTCATCTACAAAAAGTAAATCAGAGTTTTCCGGAACGACGACCGAAAGCTCCCTTTTAAATCCATATCCATATCCTTCGCCATAAAAGCCCGGATCATCGATGTTTTCCGCAAAAATGCTGGCGCTGAAAGAGCCAAATTCAGCGCTCTGAATCACCGCGTCGAAATAAAGCGTGTCACCGGCGGCAATGGCAATGGGATTATGCCAGTCGTCGCCGCTGGCCGTTTCGAACCAGCTGTCCCAGCCGGCCGACATACGAACCTCTTTAAATTGTAACTGTACATGAATCGTAGTATCGTTACGGTTAAAAATGAAGTAAGGCAGTTTTTTTAGCGAATTGGCGGATGTAAATTGGATGTCTTTGATTTTTGATTCCACGATAAATGTTGGAAAGTCGATATTAGCCTGAACAACCTCTTTACTAACATCGGACTGCACCCAGGCTACCACCGCCAGATCGCCTACTTCCCACTCGCTTTTTAATGGTGTGGCTACTTCAAAATTTAACGTGTCGCCCATACTCAAAGGGGCAAGCGAAATACCGGTGGCATTGGGCAGCATCTTTCTTAACACTTCCGGAAAATCTTTTTCACCGTTGGAACCGGGAGGCGACGGATAACTGACCATGCGCTGTGTAACCGCCACACGTAAATAGAGATCGGTTGCAGAAACATCCTCTAAAATGATTAGTTTGATTTTCGCTGTGAGCGAATCTTCTGAAATATTGGTGCGAATGTTTATTTTTAAGGGCGCGGGAATTTTCAATCGTTCTTCCATGCGAGCTACCATGGCCTCATAATCGGATGGGACGCCGTGTGGCGTGCCATCCAGCACATACGTAGGAACTGCGTTAATGCCGTAGTAATTAATGCGCGTTCTGCAATCTGTTGCGGCGGAAACGTACATGGGGTCATTGCTCCCGGGCCACCAGGCGTGATAGCGCACCGAAACAACGCCGCCAAAATGCGATGCGTAAAATTTTTGTAGAATGGGATTATAAGTGGCGCATGGAGCGCAACTGGCGTTGGTGGCTTCTTCCAGAAGGACAATGCGTTGCGTTTGCGCCGAAAGCAATTGCAAGATTACCAAACAGAACATGATGCAAAAATAAAAGAGTTTCATGGGGAGGTTCTCCTGTTGTTTTTTGCAATCTAAAGAAAAATAGTGTAATATGGCAAACGAAAAATTTGATTTTTAACATAAGTAAATTTAAATTTGCACTGCTCAACAGCCGGAGTGGTGGAATTGGCAGACGCGCTGGACTCAAAATCCAGTGCCCTTCGGGGCGTGTCGGTTCGAGTCCGACCTCCGGCACTTAAAGCCCGGCATTAGCCGGGCTTTTTTATTTGATAAGGCGTTCTTTTCTCCAATCCAATTCCTTTTTGTACTTAATGCTGGAGATGAGTTGCTTTTCAAGGTTTTATCGCTTAAATTTTATTGAGTTGGGGCCGTAGCTCAGCTGGGAGAGCACCAGAATCGCACTCTGGGGGTCGGGAGTTCGAATCTCCTCGGCTCCACTTTTTTTTATGGTTATTCAGGCCATTTTCTCATCTAATTCTGCCTCGAACCATTAGAATACTTCCTTCGTAGCATCTGTCCAGCCATGGCTGGATTGGTTGAATGGTTGATTAGTTGAATGGTTGAATAGTTAGTCTGTCATTTCAAAAATGTTTCTGCAAATGTGGTGAATTCCTACCACCGTTTACGTAGGGGCGAAGGATTTCCAAGAACAATTCAACTCTGGTAAGCATTAATCTTTAGTCATATAAAAAAAGCGCTCTGGATAAAGTGGGAATGGAAATCCTTCGCCCTTACAAGTACGGTCATTCCTAATCTTTTGTCTGGGAGTAATGGTACAAGAGGGTGAGGGCAATTTAAACTATTTTAAATTTTTAACACTCTTTGCGCTCTTTGTGACTCCTCTGAGCTCTCTGTGGTCGCTTGAAATAATTTGTTTAATCCGTTTCTGCGATTATTGGCGTAATCTGCGAGAAAATGACTTTGCGCACGTTGTGGTTGATTTTGGTTGCGGCTATGCTGTACTACAATTAAAAATTACGAATTACGAATTATCACGCGGAGCGGGAGGCTGTGCCCGAATAGTAGAGTGCCGGTTTGCTTAGCTTTGGTCTCAGAATAATTTATTTAATCCGTTTCTGCGATTATTGGTTTAAGCTACGAGAAAATGACTTTGCGCACGTTGTGGTTGATTTTGGTTGCGGCTATGCTGCCTTAATTGAATGGTTAAATGATTCTGGCTGTCATTCCTCATTCCGCCAGGGAGGCTGTTGCAAATTCAGTTTGAGTAAAATTCAAAAAATTTGTAAATTCTGGGCGACAGATAAAACAAGTAATAACAAAGGAATTCCATGAGTTTTATTACTTATAATCGCTCACAAATGAATCTCTTTGGCTATAGTGTGGAAGATTTTGCCAGAGACGATCCAAAGAGTCGATTTGTAGTGGAGTTGGTTTCGCGCCTTGATTTAAGTGCACTTTATTCCCGTTATAGTTCACAAGGCGGTGATTCTTATGCCCCAGACATGATGCTTGCCTTATGGTTTTATGCTTATAGTAACGGCATTACCAGCACCCGTAAGCTGGAGGAATTGTGTAAATATGATACGCGCTACATTTATATCACTGGGAATCAGCATCCGGATCATAGTACATTAAGTCGTTTTCGCAAGGCACATTTGGATTTATTAGACCAATATTTTGTAGAGATACTTTTAATTGCCCAGGCCGAAGGCATAAGTAGTTTCAACCAGATAGCCATAGATGGCACGAAAATCAAAGCGCACAGCAGTAAGCGTCATGGCTACACTGAGGATCAATTAGACAAACGTATAGAGAAGTTAAGAGCAGAGATCAAGCAATACATGCAGCGCTGTAATTTTGTAGAACAGGGGGCCACGGATGAATTAGATTTAGAAACTCTTCGAGCGGAGAAAGAACGGCTTGAGCGCTTAGAGAAAGAGATATTAGAACGTAAAGCCCAATTGAAAGAGCGTAAGAAACAGCTCAAATCAGAACACCGTTCAAGACATCAAATAAATGTAAAAGAGCCGGATGCCCGCATGATGCCTTCGGTGGATGGACCGGGCTATAACGCACAATTAGGCGTAGATATGTCCAGTCATTTAATAGTAGCTCATGAAGTCGTAAGCCAGCCCAACGACCAGGGTCAATTCATACCGATTCAAGAACAAGTAGAGAAGAATCTTGGTTCAGATGATAAGCGATCTTACACGGCCGATTCCGGTTATCACAATAGCACAGACCTAAAAGAATTGGAAGAAAAGCAGATTGATGCCGTAATAGCCGATCCCCAGTTATCCAATCGTTCGATAAAGGAGACACCAACCTCCAAGGAAGAATTGCAAAAAGAAGAAAGAAAACTAAAACGAAGTGATTTTGTGTATCATGAACAGGGAGATTACTATGAATGTCCGACGGGTAAGAAGCTTTTTCCAGTTGAGAGGAATAGCGAACGGATCGTATATCGTTCCAATGATTGTCAGGACTGTCCCTTAATTAATTTATGTATTTCCAGTAAAAAGAAAGTTAAGCAAATCCATCGTTCAGTTAATGAGAGTTATTGCGAACGTATGGCGAAAAAGTTACAAACTTCAGCGGCGCAGGAACGACTAAAGAAGCGTTCGGTGACAGTTGAACCTGTTTTTGGTAACTTGAAGCATAATTTAGGCTATCGTGGATTTTCCTTATCTGGTCTTAATAATGTTCGTAGTGAATTTACGTTAATGTGTATTGGGCATAATATTAATGTTCTATTTAAAAATATGTTAGGGAAACGTTTAGCAGCGTTTATAACAGCATCACAAGAAAAAGATGATCTATTAATTTTATTTTCAAAGAATATTTTGGCGTTTTTAATTCTATATTTTGCCCAACGCTTAAGAATGAGAAAAAATTATCAATATCGGAGAATATAAGCATTAATTCCTCCCCCCCATGCAACAGCCTCCAGGGCAGGAAAATGCAAATTTGTCATTAAAGCGTTGTTTTTCGAGTGGGGATCTTTTGATTTTCATAAATTTCTGCACTGAGTGACAGCGCAGATAAAATCAAAATAAAAGGGGGCAATTGAGCCTTGCCCCCTTCATTTTGCTTACCCTTACATGGCATTCTTAAAGATTTGAATAATTTCTTCTTTGGTTGCCCTGCGTGGGTTGGTCAGACCACAGGCATCCTTCATGGCGTTGTCCGCCAATGTTGGCAGGTCTTCTTCCTTAACGCCCAGTTCCTTTAAACCGGAGGGGATGCCAATATCACTGGACAGCCTCTGGATGGCTTCCAGTGCGACGTCTGCAGCTTCAATGGTCGAAAGCCCTTCAACATTTTCGCCCAACGCTTTGGCGATATCCACAAATCGTTCCGGGCAGGCAATCATGTTAAAACGTTGAACATGCGGCAACAAGATCGCGTTGCAAACACCATGAGGCAGATCGTAAAAACCACCCAACTGATGCGCCATGGCATGAACATATCCCAGACTGGCATTATTGAAAGCCATTCCGGCCAGGAATTCGGCGTAGGCCATTTTGTCTCTTGCTTCCATGTTGTCGCCGTTGGCAACAGCGGGACGCAAATACTGACCAATGAGTTCAATCGCCTTCAGCGCCGCAGAATCGGTTACAGGCGTTGCAATGGTCGAAACATAAGCCTCAACAGCGTGCGTTAATGCATCCATACCAGTAGCTGCGGTAAGAGAAACGGGCATGCTTACCATTAGCTCCGGATCATTGATGGCTACATTAGGAGTGACGTGCCAGTCAACAATGGCCATTTTTACATGACGATCCGTGTCTGTAATAATGGTAAAACGGGTCATCTCACTGGCTGTTCCTGCGGTAGTGTTTACTGCGATAAAGGGCGGCATGGGGTTTTTGGATTTATCCAGACCTTCATAGTCTTTAATGGAACCTCCGTTAGTAAGCACAAGCCCAATACCTTTGGCGCAGTCAATCGGGCTGCCGCCGCCGACGGCAATGATGATGTCGCAATTTTCTTTTTTATAAAGCGCCACGCCTTCATCAACATTTCCCACCGTAGGATTGGGTTGAACGCCATCGAAAATAACATACTTAACGCCGCTGTCGTCCAGATATTTTGTCACCTTTTCCACAATGCCGGCGCCAATCAATGGTTTATCCGTTACAACCAGAGCTTTTGAGCCGCCCAGAATTTTTACCTGGTTGCCGACTTCGGCAACCGCGCCTGCTCCCATTAAGTTAACGGTTGGCATGAAATAACTATACATGACTATTCCTCCTAATTTTTAAGATAAATGATTGGCGCCTGCCTGACTTTTTACAGTTGGCAAACGCATTTGATTTTTTTTCAATGAACTCTAATTGATTCAATTACTTTTCCTGATCTAAAAAATGTCTTTTAACCGACCTGGCTTCATGTGCCGTTTGTAATTCTAATCCATGTTCAGCTAAAGTTTTTAAGCGAATTTATGTCAACTTGCGAACAGCGCCGTAACTATTTGCTGGCTTTTCTGCTGTTACCGATGGCATCCATTGTTTTTAAAGCATAAAACACTTTTGAAGGCGTTACAGGCAACGGCTCGTTATGAATCGTTTCGCCTTCGGCGCAGGCTAAAGTTGCCACGCGCATTAATTCTTCGTCCGTAACATCTTTAAGACCAATATCCGCCAGGGTGGTTGGCAACCCCACAGATTCACAGAAACTGAACACCTGATCAATGACCTTTCTGTCTTTGTCCGTTAAAATAAGAGAGGCCAAAGTCCCTATCGCTACTTTTTCGCCATGAAAATAGGCATGGGTTGGCTGCAGAGCGGTTAATCCATTATGAATGGCGTGCGCGGCAGCAAGTCCTCCGCTTTCGAAACCGAGTCCGCTAAGCAAGGTGTTGGCCTCAACCACATGCTCAAGAGCCGGCACAACCGATTTCGCTTCGCATGCCATTTTTGCTTCAAAGCCGTATTCCAGCAAGGTTTCAAAGCACAGTCTAGCCAGGGCGTACGCCGTCATCGAGCCCACATCTCCGCTCATATTGCCGGCATGGCTTTGCTTACATGACTCCGCTTCAAACCAGGTTGCCAACGCATCGCCCATACCGGCAACCAAAAATCTGGCCGGCGCATTGGCCACCACCCGCGTATCTACTAAAACCAGGTCCGGATTTTTATCCAGAATCAGATATCGCTTAAACTCTCCTTCTGGCGTATAAATAACAGAGAGCGCGCTGCAGGGCGCATCGGTCGAAGCAATGGTGGGCACAATGGCCACCGGTACTTTCAGTTCATGAGCAACAGCTTTGGCGGTATCTAATGTTTTTCCTCCGCCAATGCCCACGACCACATTGACCTTTAACTGTTTTGCTGCGGATACTAATCTGGCAATTTCTTCATCGGAACATTCGCCTTTAAATTTTTCCAGAGAAATGTTTATTGCCCCTTCCATTTCCGACTTGAAATCAGGCAACAAATTTTCATAAACAAAAGGATCGCAAATCACAAAGCCGTGATCGCCCAATCTCGACACTTCTTTTCCTAATTGTTTGAGAGCGTCCGCCCCCTGCACATATCGCCCGGGAAATAATGTTGTACTTTTCATTTTTCGTTTCTCCTTAAATTAATTTGTACCGTTAATTTTCTCTGACGCTGTCAGGCGGTATTTCTAAAGTAAATCGCCTGAACGCCGTCAAAAAAATTAACCTCATTGTCTTTCCAATACCTGGCCATCATTTTCTTCCATCTTGTTGTTGCGTATTAAGCGCAACCTATTTCTTACGCTGATGCTTAAATGACCGCGCTTTTCTGTGATTCTTTTCACGATATAAATTTCACAAGCAAATATAATGATATATTTTTCACATATCAACTTTTTTTTGAAGTTTTTTTGCGCACGCTCTAAAAAGAGTGAACAGGCATTTCAAATCTGCCCCGGTGGAAAAGATGCCATTAACTTCTGAAAAAACAACCTGGTTTTAAAGACTCTTCCTACCGAAACAGTAAAAAACGGCTACTTTGAACGAAACCTTCTCTTAAAATATTTTTAGAACAATCAAAAAAAGAAAAATTCCCCTTCAAGTTTGGTAATTTTTATACCTGTCAAATTTTCTTTTGCTTTGGAATAATATCATATTCATATTAAGTTTATTCCTGAGGAACAGAGATCGGTCTCATTAAAAAAGCATTGTGAAAATTTGAAAATTCTCTGTTCTGTTAATCATGGATTTTTGCGTGCTCTGCGCCCGCAGCTTTTAAATGGCTGGCGCAAAACCTGACAGGCGAAAGGCAATGGCAAAAAAATGAGTCGTAAATTATCAATCGTAGCGCTGGGGCTGATCTTTTTATTCATCGTTTCCGCAGGGGATTTAGCGCATAACCACTCCCCTCTGCAAAAAGGGAACGATTCCTGCCCGGCATACGTTTTAAGCCATTCGATTCATTTTGTGCCGGTCTTTTGTGCTGTTTTTTCCGCTTTTGCCACGGCGCCTTTAGGCACGCTTAGCCTTAAAGCGCAAATCCTCCCTGCCGAGATTTTTTTCCACTCCTTTTCCAGGCGCGCGCCTCCTTCGGTCTTAAGTTTATAGGTTTTTAGAATTCTGCAAAATTGCGCTTTTTGTCATTCTGATCTCGCCCTGGTGGGGAAGAATCTTTTAGAAGTTAAATAATAACATGGAGATTCTTCGTCGCTTTGCTCATCAGGATGACAACACTCATAGCTTAATTTTGCAAAACTATGTCTGATTTTTATTCTCTTTAATTTTAAGACCAATTCAGGAGGTGTAGATGGTTTCTAATCAGAGATCAGCAAAACCGGTGTGTAAAAAAATTCCATTTCAAATTGAAATTTTTACCATTAGCTTTCTATTTTTTTCCATGTTGGCTTCCGTGCTTTTTGCGCAGGACATTTCAGAAAATACTGCGGATTCACTAAAACAACAACTGTTGCAATTGCGGGAGCAAATCAAACGCCTGGAACAAAAGCAGGCTCAGGCCGAATTGCAACAATTAAAACAGCAAGCCTGGCAGCAGGCATCATCCACCGACGAAAAGCCAGAACCAAAAAGTTTTAAAAGCGGCCAAAGATCGCTGCAGGCATTGAACCCTGAAATAAGCGTCACCGGCGACGCTTACCTGCAGGGCGTTTTAAATGAGGACGGTTTTAGCGAAGCGCATAGAAGCGGAGCGTATTTTCGCGTTATCGGCCTGCACATTCAGAGCAATTTAGACCCTTTCAGCCTGACCAAAATTGCGCTGGAAGTTACGCCCGAGGGCATTGAACTGGGCGAAGCCTATGTAACATGGCCCAATGTACTCAAAAACATCTCTTTAACTGCAGGCAAGTTCAGACAGCAATTTGGGGTGCTTAATCGCTGGCATGCGCACGGCCTGGATCAGTTTGAATTTCCGCTGGCTCTGACCACCATTTTGGGCGAGGAGGGATTAAATCAGATCGGATTTTCGGCGGAATGGCTGATGCCGGCCTGGTGGGCGCACGCCAGCGCGTTAACCATGCAAGTGACCAACGGTCAAAACGACCATTTGTTTGCCGGTTCACTGTTCTCCTTTCCGGCTGTTCTGGCCCACCTAAAAAACTACTATGATGTAAATCCCGCCACCTACCTGGAAATCGGCATAACCGGGATGGTCGGAGAGAACAATCTGCGCGGTTTTCAGGATGGCCAGCGCATTGACGAAAAACAGCGTTTAACGCGCCTGGCCGGACTGGATGTGACTCTTTTATGGGAACCGTTAAATAAAGCTCACTACCATTCTTTTTTGTGGCGTTCGGAATTGTACTATGCCGACAAACAACTTCCGTTAAACCAGAACATTTCGGCCCTGGGCGGCTATTCGTATGCGGAATTCCGCTTTAACGAATGGCTGCATGCCGGCCTGCGCCTGGATTACACCCAGCCCTTTACGATCGATAACGACGGCAAGTACATTTATCAGGTGGTGCCCTACATTACCTGGTGGCAAAGCCACTGGGTACGCTTGCGTTTGCAATACAACTATTCGGACGGCAATGTTCCGCTGCAAACGCGGCATCTCATTCGTTTGCAATTAACCTGGGCGGCCGGCCCGCACAAACACGAACGCTACTAAACAGATGGAGGCAACATGAAAACAATAAAGTGGTGGTTTTTACTGCTGATATTTTTGCCGATCGGTTCTTTATCGGCCAACAATAAACTGAACGTGGTAACAACGTTAAGCACCTATGCCGATATCGCCCAAAAGATTGGCGGCCAATACGTTACGGTGCAATATATTGTGCCCGGCAATCAGGATGCGCACTTTGTGCGTCCCAAGCCGAGCTTTGCCGTTTTATTGAACCGGGCAGATGTTTTTGTCTCGACCGGATTAGACCTGGAACTATGGGTTCCTACCCTGGTCGATATGTCTAAAAATCCGCGCATTCGTTCCGGAGAGATTGGATACGTTTCGGCCAGCGACGGTATTGATCTTCTGGATAAACCGGCTGTGTTTTCACGAAGCGAGGGCGGGGTTCACATCTATGGCAATCCGCACATCATCACCGGCCCGCTGAACTTCAAAAAAATCGCCGAGAATATTGAAATTGGTCTGGAGAAAAACGATCCGGCACATGCCGACTATTTCAGACAAAATTTACAAAAATTTAAACAGCAAATTGATGAACGCATGTTCGGCAAAGAGCTCGTGCAATTGATGGGCGGCGACCTGTTGACAAAATTAACGCAAAGCGGCAAGCTCATCGATTTTTTACAGAGCAAGTCTTTTAATGATCGCAAGCTCATCGACTACCTTGGCGGCTGGATGAAAGAGGCTTTGATTTTTAGAGGAAAAAAGATCGTGGCCTATCACAAGAACTGGGCATACTTTCAACAGACCTTTGGCCTTAAAGTGATTGGTTATGTTGAACCCAAACCAGGCATACCGCCCTCGCCAAAACATGTGGAAGAACTGCTACAAGAGATGCGCAGGAATCAGGTAAAGGTACTGATGTCGGCCAATTATTTTAGCGAAAACAAAGTTCGGGAAATTTGCGAAAAAGTGGGCGCCATTCCGGTGATCGTTCCCATGGGCGTGGACGGCGCTCCCGGCACGGAAGATGTGTTTAAGCTGGTCGATTATTGGGTTTCGCATTTAAGGGAAGCTTTTTTACAGGCTGAACAATAGAACGCCAGCGGCGGGGGCGCTTGCTTGAAAATCAAGCTTCAAGCGTGCTGTCATTAACCCGCCATGGAAAGCTTTCTACCAGCCGCCTGTTTTTAAAAAGTTTTTTACACAACTCGCCTCGTACTTTTGCACGAAGGAAAGGTACGAGGATTTTATCTATTTGCCCTGTCCATTACATACGCGGGGCAGCCAAAACATAAAAAAGAATTTTCGCCCAAAAACAAAGGAACGAAAAATGCATTTGAGCATCTGGGATATAATGGCGCCGGCCTTTTTTGAGTGTTTGATTCTGGTCGGCATTCATTCCTATCTGGGGATTCATGTTATCAAACGCAAGGTGATTTTTGTCGATCTGGCGCTGGCCCAGGTGGCAGCCCTGGGCACCACCGTGGGCTTTTTGTTCGGCATCATGCCCGGCACCAGCGGCGCTTACTGGTTTTCGCTGGGCTTTGCCATTATTGGCGCGGCCATCTTTTCGCTTTCGCGCTTTCGGCACGAAAAAATTCCGCAGGAAGCGATCATCGGCCTGGTTTATGCCCTGGCCGCGGCCATTGCCATTCTGGTAATCGATAAAGCGCCCCATGGCGCCGAACACATCAAAGAGCTGTTGACCGGCAGTATTTTGTGGGTCAAATGGAAAACCATTTTCCAGGCCGCGCTGGTCTATCTGGCGGTGGGCGTCTTTCATTTTATTTTCCGCGAAAAGTTCCTGCTCATCTCCAACGATCCTGAAAAAGCTTACGAAAGCGGGCTAAATGTGCGGTTGTGGGATTTTCTTTTTTACGTCTCGTTTGGCGTGGTCATCACGCATTCCGTGGGAACGGCCGGCGTACTGCTGGTGTTTGTCTTTCTGGTTGTGCCGGCCATTACTTCCATCATGATTACCGACGTGCTCTGGAAGCAACTGCTCATCGGCTGGAGCATGGGGTTGCTGGTCAGCGTGCTTGGACTCTACTTTTCGTACATTGCAGACCTGCCAAGCGGCCCCACCATTGTAACTCTTTACGGCCTCATGTTATTTTTGGTGGCTCTGATTTTGTACGTTATTAAAACACCTGACAGGGGAAAGGCCATGGCCAGAATTGGCCTGGGGATCGTGGCGACGATTCTGGTCGTTTTGCTGTTTCGCTTCATGGGACAATTTTTCCACAACCACGAAGGCCACGCAGAGCGTCAAAGCGCCGCAACCTTATCTTCTCCACACACCGATCCGGCGGATCATTCCGCCGCTCAGGCATCGCTGGACAGTTTGCTGCGCGTTTTTACGGCGACCCGCAATCTGGCCGATCGTTTTGAAATCGCCAAAAGCATTACCGAGATCGATCGCCGCCAGGGTTTGAGACGATTAATCAAACTACTTAAAGAGTGCCCCTATCCGTTTTTACGTGAGGAGATCTTTCAGGAGATTTTGCGCTACAGCAAGCAGGATTTCGGATATGACAGCATGAAAGATTTTAACGAAAACCGCCCGGCTTTTAAGCGCATGGAAAAATGGTTACATACCTTATAACGCGTTTTGCTTCTGACTTTGAGAGAATAAAAAACAAAAGCCCTGTCTGTGGCGTTAAAAAAAACCGCGCCAAAGCCATGCCCCCTGCTAAAACAGGGGATTCGATTAAAGGAAGTACAGACAATCTAAATCATGGAAAATATTTGTAAACAACGCTCCCATCTTCGGTTTCGTAAATCAGGCGATCCAGAGCCGTTTTTTTATTCACCGGAAAAACAAGCACAAAAGCTATTTCCTTTTTGGGATCGATAGTCGCTGGCCCGGTTAGGCCTTTGGAAAACTCGGCTGTTTTTTCGGCCACAAATTGGTGCGCATTTCCCTGCTTATCGAACAGGGTGAAACGTTCCGGTGAGATGGAATAAGGATCTACCGTATTATTGAAAACCGTGATGGAAAGAGCCAGATTGCCGTCCATGTATTTCTGACCGCCAATGGCCAGAGCCAGGGGCAGGTCGTTACTAATGTCGAGGATGGCAATGGTTTTTTGCCTGACCTTTTTCAACAGATTTTTCGCTTCTTCGCTATTGGGATTCAGGCGAACCGCCTGCAGCAAATAGACTTCGGCGTTCAGATAAAGGTTGGCGTTGCGACGATCTTTTCTGGCCTGTAAATAGAAATTTTTACCTTTATCAAAATACTTCTGGAAATTAACGGTGCGAATTTCGGACAATTTAGCATCGGCCTGCGTGTTGGTCGAATCATATTCCAGCGCCTTTTGGAGGTAATCTAACGTTAAGGTGAAATATTTTTCTTTTTGAATATCGTTTTTGGGCGACGCGTTGTGGTAGGCAAGCGCCAGTTCGTACAGTAACTTACTATATTCCTTTTTAAAATGCTCGCTCAGCGTATCCGAGGGCAAAAACTCCTGACTCTTTTCGTAATTCAACTGAAAGGCGTCGAGATTCTTTCTTAACTTGTACAGAGTCAGCCCGCGCTGCATATAGGTCAGCGCCAGTTTTTCATTAATTTTTGCATTATCCGGCTGTTCTTTTTTAACTTTCAAATAGTAGGTCAAAGCCTGATTGTATTTTCCCTGAGCGTACGCATTATCGCCTTCGGCTTCCGGATTTTTACCACAGCGGGAAACAATCAGACTGAGCGCAATGATTAAACCGATAAAAAGATTAAAGGAACGCATCATGGACCCTTTCCATTAAAATTACCCACACTGTTTTTAAAATAATAAAAAATAAACTAAATATAAAGGGTATGTATGAAATTAACCGTTTTAGGTTCAGGCACCATGACTTCGCCTCCCAAACGAACGCCTGCGGGATATCTGCTGGAGCATAACGATGATTATCTACTGGTTGATATGGGCCCCGGAATCATTCGCCAGTTAAAATGTATGGAAATCGATCTTCTGCACATCAAATACATTGCCATCAGTCATTTTCATCTGGATCATTGTTCAGATTTAATGGCCTTTTTGATGAACCGTTTTCTGCTGCAGGAAAATGCCAATCAAGATTTGACCATTTTTGGCCCCACAGGCCTGGAAGCATGGTTTTCGGCCCAGGCGCAGTGGCAGGGCGCCTGGCTGCACAATGCCAGGCCCCGTTTGATCGCTTTTGATCATCAACCGGTTCAACTGGGCTCCTGGCAGATCATTGCGGCCTTAAACGGGCATACGGATAACAGCATGTCTTTCCGAATCGCCAACGGCGCCACCCTCTTTTATAGTAGCGATACCGGCTTTCAGGAAGAACTGGTCCCACTGGCCCGCGATGTTGATCTGGCGATCATCGAATGCTCGCTTCCTGACCATCTGAAAATTGACGGCCATTTAACGCCTTCGGATGTGGCGCGCTTTTCGAATCTGGCAAAGTTACAGCGCGTTCTGGCGACGCACATCTACCCCCAAAACGATACGCCGGATCTCAAACAACGGATTCAACGGCATTTTGACGGAGAGGTCATTATTGCCAATGATTTTTTGACTCTTTATTTGTAGGATGATAAACATTTCAGCAAGATGGCTTTTATTAATCGCCACCATGCGCTAATTACCGCGGTTTGTTTTGCGTCGGGCTTAGCCGCCGCCTTTCATTTTTTGCGATTCTTAAACGAACGTTTGATCCTTTTCGTCTTCTTTGTTTTGCTGGCCGCTCTTTTTGCCGCCTACCGTTTTCGCCTCAAAATATTTTACGGGCTTGCCCTGCTGGTTTTCTTCTGGGCTGGCCTTGTGCTGGGCTTCAATCATTTTTCTTGTTTCGCCAGAGATCATCTGATCTTTCAACCATGGTCAAAAGCTTCAGGCTTTAGCGGCTGGATTTCTTCCGCCGAATACAAGAAAAACGGCCAAAACCGCTATGTGCTGCAGTGCGAAACCATCCGCATCGACTCGCTGGAAAAAGCGGCTACCGGCAAGATTTTATTGTGGCAGAAAGAAGGAAATTTTCGCCTGAAGTACGGACAACGGATTTTCATCAACAGTTCGCTTTCCCTGCCCCCGCTGCCTGGTAATCCGGGCGAATTTAATTTTCGCCGATATCTCAATTTTAAAGGCATTTTTTTTCAGTGTCACATTACTTCCGAACAAATACAAATTTTGCCCGGCCACAAAGGCAGTGTTTTTCAACGATTTGTGTTGATTCCTCTGCAAAATCGTATCCGACATGTAATTCAAGCCAATATTCCGCAGCCGACTTCGCATCTGGCACAGGCCCTGATTCTGGGCGAACGCCAGAACCTGGACCGCGAGCTTTATCAGCAATTTCAGAAGACAGGCGTGGTTCATGTGCTGGCTATTTCCGGCCTGCATGTGGGCTTTGTGTTGCTATTATTTATCTTGCTTTTTGGCATGTTGCCTGTTAGTTACCGGCAGAAATACACGCTGGCCTTTTTCTTTTTAGCGCTGTTTGTGGCGCTGGTTAATTTTAAAGCGCCGGTGGTACGCGCCTCGCTGATGGCCGTTTTGTACTTTACCTTAAACGAATTGCAGCGCCGGCCTTCCAGTTTAAATATTCTTGGCCTGGCCGCATTGATTATTTTACTGTTCGACCCCGATCAACTCTTCCAGCCGGGATTTCAATTTTCGTTTGCCGCGGTAGGCGGTATTTTGTTTGGCTATCCCCATTTAAAAAGAATGGTTCCATTTAATCCCGAACGTTCTGTTGCCAAAAAGCTAAATCGCTGGATTCTTCAGCCGGCCATGGTATCGTTAGCTGCGGTTTTAGCCACCACGCCTTTAACCTGGTGGTATTACGGAACCATTCAGACCGGCGCCGTTTTGATTAACCTGTTTATTATTCCGGCAATGGGAACCATTGTAACCCTGTCGCTAATGCTGGTTTTGCTTGGCCTTACTGGAGTTCCTATTGTGCAGGGACTTGGCCTGCTCATTCATTTCATTTTTGGTTTTGTAAAAAAGAGTATCGCTTTTCTGGCGGCATGGCCTTTTGTGCAAATTCACACCGGTCATCCTTCGCTGATCATTGTTTTGCTAACTGCGCTTATTGTATTCTACCTCTATCAGGCGCACAGCAGGTCGGCGCGCCTTAAAGTTTTGCTTTTTGTGAGCCTGCTGGTTCTTTTTACCGCATTTAAAACCGAAAAACATTTGCGCGTTACCTTTATCAACGTAGGACAGGGAGACGCCAGCTTAATTCAGCTACCACACGGCGCGGCCATGTTGATCGACGGCGGAGAAAAACGCCCCTGGCTGAATGCCGGCGAACGTTATGTTGCTCCTCTCCTTCGCTATTTTGCCGTCAGACGTTTAAAGTACGCCATCGCCACGCATGCCCACACCGATCATTTTGGCGGCCTGATGACGGTTTTACAAAACTTTACGGTTGACACGGTGGTCGTCAGCCCTTACGCCGATCGCACTAAAAGCTATTTGCAGTTTCTGGCGCTGGCCAAACAAAAAGGCATTCCTGTTAAGCAGGTGCGGCGCGGCGATCGCCTGTTCCCGGCTGAAAACGTAAGATGCTACATTTTACATCCTTACGGAGATTTTACCCTGGCCCAAAAGCGCAACGGCAGCGAAGTGAACAACAGCAGCCTGGTGGTCAAACTCTGCTACGGCGAAACATCGTTTCTGTTTACGGGGGACGCGCAAAAGGAAGTTGAGCAGACGCTGGGCGCTTACCACGATTTTTTAAAAAGTTCGGTTTTAAAAGCCGGCCACCACGGCAGCGTTACTTCCACCACCGAACCTTTTTTGTCTCTGGTTTTGCCGGAGTTTTCTGTAATTTCAGTGGGGAAAAAAAACAAATTCAAACATCCTTCGCCGGTTGTTTTAAGTCGTCTAAAATCCACACACATTCCGGCCTTGCGCACCGACCGCCTGGGCGCAATCGTATTTGAAAGCGACGGGCAGAAAATTCGGTTGATAAACTGGAGGAATGGGCTGAATTGATGATTTTATTCCATCTTTCCTTAGCATCAACAAGATTCAATTGCATATAGTTTGTTCGGACATTAAATTAACTCAAATAATTAACCAAGACCGGAGAATTGCTTATGAACAGGCGCATCCTTTTTTTTATTCTTTTCACTGCTCTGATCATTTCCTGCAATTCAGATCGCCAGGCGCTTCGTGATTTTGATAGAATCAAACAACAGGTGCGGCAGCAATTTGCGCCGGACAAAAGCCTGGCCGTTTTTGATTTTCATCTGCAAAAAGAAAATGGCCAATGGGTTCTGACAGGCGAGACCACCGTGCCGCAGGCGCGTACGGCTCTTTTGCAAAAGCTGGACTCTTTGCTGCAACAAAACGTTCATGATCAGTCTTTGATTCTGCCCCATCCAGATCTGGGCGACAGCAGCTGGGCCATTGTGAGGGTCAGCGTTGCCAATTTGCGTCGCGATCCTGCGCATACCTCCGAACTGGTTGATCAGAGCATCATGGGCAACGTCCTCCGCCTGTTAAAACGCTACAAAAGCTGGTACCTGGTGCAAACTCATTATGGGTATCTGGGCTGGATGACCAAATATTCTTTTGTTCGCACCGATCAAGAAGGCGTGGAAAACTGGCAAAAAGCCCGTCGCATCATGGTTTACTGGCCGGTTGACCGCATTTATTCCGAACCTTCGGATGCGTCGGTTCCCGTTGTCGATGTGGTTATGAATTGTACCCTGAAGGAACTGAACCGCAGAGGAAAATGGATTTTAGTGGAGACGCCGGATCAACGCCGCGGATACATCTTAAAAAAACACGTCGGGCCGCTGGTGGAAAAGCGCGATCCTTCGCAGGTCAGCTCCGGTGCGCTCTTAAACACAGCCTTTCAGTTGATGGGCATTCCCTACCTGTGGGGCGGCAATTCGGCTAAAGGTTCCGATTGCTCTGGTTTTACGCAAACCGCTTTTAAACACCACGGCATTCAACTTCCGCGGGACGCCCGCCAGCAGGCGCTATTGGGCGAGGAGGTGGTTCCTGCAGAAGACTTTTCCAATGTAATGCCCGGAGATCTACTGTTTTTTGGTCAAAGCGAGCGGATTACCCACGTGGGCATTAGCCTGGGCGGTTACAAATTTATTCATCAAGATCGCGAAGTGCGCATCAATAGCTTTAACCCTCAGGATGATGATTTTAATGCCTATCGTAAAAAAACGCTGAAACTGATTAAACGAATCTTAAAATAGAAAGGTCAGGTCATGAATTTAAGCCGAAAACGTTTTTTGCAATTATCAGGCTCTTCCATTCTGGGCTTTTCCCTTTTTAATTCGGTTACCGGTTGCGGTAACAGGCAGAGCCAGCGTAAAATTACAGGCACAGGAGAGATAATGATTGAGGTCAAAACCAAGAGACTGAATCTGGCCCACACCTGGACCATTTCGCGCAATTCCAGTAATTTTAAAAACAACGTGTTTGTTCGGATCGAACGCGACGGCATTGTGGGCTACGGCGAAGCGGCGCCCAATGTTCGCTACGGCGAAGATCACGTCAAAACCACCCAACGAATCAATGAAGCGAAAAAAATATTTGAACAAAACAACCTGTTTCACTTTGCTGAAATCAAAGACGCGCTGGAGAAAACCATTCTGGATCAAAGCTGCGCCAAAGCAGCGCTGGATATTGCTTTGATGGACTGGATCGGTAAGGCATTTAATCTGCCGTTGTACAAACTGTGGGGATTAAATCCCGAAAAAGCGCCGGTTACATCCTTTTCCATCGGCATCGATACCGTTGAAGTGATCAAGCAAAAGGTACGCGAGGCCGAAGCCTACCCCATCTTAAAGATTAAAGTGGGCACCGACCGCGACCGCGAAATCATCAAAGCGGTGCGCAGCGTAACCGACAAACCGATCCGTGTGGACGCTAACGAAGGCTGGAAATCAAAAGAAGAAGCCCTGGAAAAGATCAAATGGCTTAAAGATCAGGGCGTGGAATTTATTGAGCAACCCATGCCGGCCGAAATGCTGGATGAAACCGCCTGGCTGCGCGAGCGGGCGGATATGCCCATCATTGCCGACGAAGCGGTTAAAACGGCGGCTGATATTCCCAAACTGGCAAAGGCTTACGATGGCATTAATATTAAATTGATGAAATCAGGCGGGTTGCAGGAAGCCCTGCGCATGATCGGCATGGCTAAATCGCTGGGCATGAAGATCATGTTAGGCTGTATGATCGAAAGCTCCGTGGCCATTTCTGCCGCCGCCCACCTTGCCCCCTTCGTCGATTACGCCGACCTGGACGGCAATCTGCTGATCAGCAACGATCCGTTCAGCGGAGTGAAGGTGGAAAAAGGGAAATTTGTCTTTAACGACAAACCCGGCCTGGGCGTGGAAGGTAAGTTTTAAATTTTTTGCGGAAATTTCCTGAAATTTTCGTAGAATAAAAAACGTTTGACTTTGCAGAGATCATGAAGATACCTTTCTTTGTGATCTCTTTTTTTATCGGGCGCCTTTGTACATTTTTTTACCATTCCTCGAAAAACGGTTGTACTTTGCCCGACAATTTTGCAAATTGATGGAAAAAAGCAGGAATGTTCATGCAGTTAATGCCCAATGAGCTGGCGCTCGGTCGCTTAATCGGTAGTTTGAATTTCAGAAGAGCAAAAAATCTTCTGTTAACCGGAAGTTCATTTTTTCTTTCTGCATTAAGCGGAAAAACCTTCGTCTGGGGGCGACCGGCCATTTTGACCATTGAACCCACCAACTTATGCAATCTGCACTGTCCCCTGTGCACCACCGGCTCCGGCGATATGAAGCGCGTTCAGGGACGTATGAGTCTGGAAACCTTTCAGCGCATCATCGAGCTGTTCGGCGACGATATTTTTTTTCTGCTTCTTTATCATCAGGGCGAACCTTATTTAAACCGCCATTTTTTAGATTTTGTGCGGCTGGCCAAAACTAAAAACATCTACTGCACCACAAGCACAAACGGCCATTACTTTGATGAAGACACCATCCACGCCACCATCGATTCCGGGCTGGACAGCATGATCGTTTCGCTGGACGGCGTCACTCAGCAAACCTACGAACGATACCGGGTTAACGGCAAACTGCAAAAAGTGGTGCAAGGCGTACGACGCTTCATGGAAATTAAAAAGCAGCGTGGTGTCCGACATCCATTAATTGCCCTGCAGTTTCTGGTTATGAAACACAACGAACATGAACTGCCGGCCGTGCGCAAACTGGCTAAAGAACTGGGCGTTGATCGCCTGCTGATTAAAAATATTGAAGTCCACTCGGTGGAGGAAGCCCGACAATGGCTGCCGCAGGAGGATAAATTCAGGCGCTATAATTTCGATGGAAAGCAACTGCGCGTCAAAAATGCCAATAAAAAATCCTGTCCACGGCCCTGGCTTTCCACTTTGATTAACTGGGATGGCGGCCTGGTGCCCTGTTGTTTTGACAAGAACGGGGAATTCGAAATGGGCAATATTCACCAGGCGCAGGATTTTGACCGGCTCTGGCTAAACGAAAAATTCCAGTCCTTTCGGCATCGCCTCAACACCAACCGCCAGAGTATTGACATGTGCCGCAACTGCAATCAGGGCTTTGGAAGCTTCATCCCTCAATTCAAACTGTTTGGCGCCCGGAGCTCCCGCAGGCAGAAGAACATTTAAACGACACCTAATGGATTGGAGTACTTCCTTCAAAAAATGTAATGCATTAGCGTGTGAAAATTTTTTTGCTGTTTTAAAAACTCATCCCCCGGCCATGGATTGGTTGAATAGTTGATTAGTTGAATGGTTGAATAGTTAGCCTGTCATTTCAAACCTGTTTCTGCAATGTGGAGAATTCCTGCCACCATTTATGTAGGGGCGAAGGATTTCCAAGAACAATTCAGCTATGGTAAGCATTAATCTTTAGTCATGTCAAAAAAGCGCGCTGGATAAAGTAGGGTTGGAAATCCTTCGCCCTTACAAGTGCGTTCATTCCTGATCTTTTGTCTGGGAGTGAGGATCGAGCGAGCTATGGTAATTTAATTTAAAATATTCATTGCGCCCTTTGTGACTTCTCTGCGCTCTCTGTGGTTGCATAAATCCCTGCAAAAATATTTTGTTTGCGGCTATGCTGCTTTGGAAATTTAGGTTTAACATTTTTCCTGCGAACATCTGCGCGATCTGCGTGAAAATGAATTACGATTTAAATTCTTTTTGCGGTTTCATAGCCTTAAATTAATAACGTCTGGCCCACACCAGCTTTTGGGCCTGGTTGGCTGCGATTAAAAGCGGATCCCAGACCGGCGCAAAGGGCGGCGCATAGCTTAAGTCCAATTCGCTCAATTCCTGCACGGTAAGTTTTTGCTGCAAAGCGGTAGAAAGGACATCCAGTCGTTTGGCCACGCCCTCTTTACCGATCATTTGCGCGCCCAGCAGACGGCCGCTTAAAAAATCGAAGATCAATTTAACATAAATTTCCTTCTTACCCGGAAAATAGCCGGCGCGCGATGTGCCTTTAATCGTTACCGACTTGACAGGCATTCTGAGCTTGAGAGCATGAGCTTCGGTAATGCCGGTGCGCGCGATCTCCAGCCCAAACGCCTCAACCACCGCGGCGCCCACCACGCCAGAAAATTTTTGTCGCCGACCGGTAGCGTTATCGCCAGCCACGCGACCCTGCTTGTTGGCCGTGGTGCCCAGAGGAAAGTATTCAAATTTATTAGTCACCGTATTTTTAACCTGCGCGCAATCGCCGGCGGCGTAAACATTCAAAACATTGGTTCGCAGGTAATCGTCCGTGCGGATAGCGCCAGAGGGCCCCAGTTCAATTCCGGCCAGGCCGGCAAAGTCCGCATTGGGCCGCACGCCCACTGCCAGAATCACCAGCGAGCAGCTCAAAATTTCTCCCCCGTCGGTTTCCACGCCGCGCACCGCCTGTTCGCCGATAATTCTGACGGCGGCGGTCGAAGTCTTAAGCGCAACGCCCCTGCCTGTCATTTCGCTTTCTACCAGTGCGGCCATATCGCTGTCGATGTAAGGCAATACCTGTGATTTCTGCTCGATTACCGTAACCTTAAGCCCCTGCCTGGTCAGCGCTTCGGCCATTTCCAGACCGATGTAACCGCCGCCAATCACCACGGCCGACCGATGTTTGCCAGAGATCAATTCGTTTTTTAACTGCGCAGCCTTTTCCAGAGAACGAACGGTGTAAACTCCGTCTAAATCTCTTCCCGGAATGTCCGGTTCAATCGGGCGCGCCCCGCTGGCAATAATCAACCAGTCATATTGTATTTTTTGGAACTGTTCCGCCGTACGCACATAAACGCTACGCTCCCGCACGTTCATCTCAACAACTTCATGGTTTAGCAGAACGTCGATGCCGTCCTTTACCAGGGCATCAACGGGCAAAACCAGCAACGCTTTTTCATCTTTAATCACGTCGGAGATATAGTAGGGCAGGCCGCAGGCGCCGTAAGAGACGATCCCGCTCTTTTCCAGAACGGTGATCTTAAGGCGGGGATCATTTCTACGGGCGCGACGCGCCGCCGAAAGTCCGGCCGCGTTTCCGCCAATGATAAGCAAGTGTTTTTCTGGTTTTGCCATTGTATCTCCTTAATCAATCCATAAAGATAGAGTTCTGCAAAATGCACATACATGTCATTTCGAATTCCGATTTATCGGGATGAGAAATCTTCTAACTTCAACAAAAACAAAAGATTTCTCGTCGCTCCGCTCCTCGAAATGACACTAAAATTTACATTTTGCAGAACTCTAAATCCATAAAGAAGATAATGCGTAAAACCATTCCTTTCAATAGCCCTTTGAACAGCGTAAAAAATCTTTTCGAAAATAGATTGTTTTATTATAGTTAAAAGATTTTTCTCTTCGTTTGCAATGACAGATTACCCTTACTTTGGGGCGAGTTCTCCTTTTTTTCTTGAAAACGCGTTTTCTGATTCATATATTACTTAGCTGGTAATGTATTAAAGGAGGCGCCATGTCAAAAGTTGTTATCATCGGAGCTGGCTTTGCCGGCCACACCGCCGCCCTTTACCTGGGCTCTGCTCTGGGCAAACGCCATGAAATCACTGTGGTTAACAAGTACGATTACTTTTTATTCATCCCTTCGCTGGTCTGGGTGGGCGTGGGACACATGAAGCCGGAAAAAACCTATTTTAAGCTGGCTCCGGTTTATCGTAAAGTTCATGTCAATTTTGTACACGGCAGCGCAACCGAAGTGCATCCGGATGAACAATTTGTTGTCGCTCAGCGAGCAGGGGATGGAGAAAAAGTTAAACTGGATTATGATTATTTGATCATCGCCACCGGCCCTAAATTAAACTTTGAGGGCACAAAAAACCTTGGGCCGCATCACGGTTTTACCCATTCCATTTGTACGCTCGATCACGCCGTTCAAACCAGAGACAAATACCTTGAACTGCTCGAGCGCATGAAAAAAGGCGAGAAGTTCAAAATCGTCATTGGCACAGGACATCCGGCGGCCACCTGTCAGGGAGCGGCCTTTGAGTACCTTTCTAATATCCATAAAGACCTGGTAAAAAAGGGGCTGCGCGACAAAGCAGAGCTGGTCTGGTTTTCCAATGAACCCAAATTAGGCGACTTTGGCGTTAAAGGCATCGAAATCAAGAAAAACGGACGCCTGCTGACCAGCGAAGATTGGCTGCGCGACATCTTTAGCCAATATGATATTAAATGGGAGATTCAGAAGGGGGCTTATGCCGTTGACGAAAAAACCATTTACTGGGAAGACTTGCAGGGCAACAGAGGCGAAACGAGTTATGATTTTGCCATGCTCATTCCTCAGTTTCTGGGCTCGCCCATGAAGTATCTGGACAGGGATGGCAACGATATTTCGTCTAAAGTGGTCAACAAGGCCGGGCTGGTTCTGGTGGACGCCATTTACGGCCTTGATTACGAACAGCTTGAACAAAACCCGGATGCCTGGCCGGCGGTTTACCAGAATCCAACCTACAAAAATATTTTTGCGGCTGGCATTGCTTTTGCTCCTCCGGGCCCCATTTCCCGCCCCTCTGTTAATCCTAACGGCTTAAGCATTACGCCAGCGCCGCCGCGCACCGGCATGGTCTCCGGCATCATCGGGCGCATCGTGGCCAAAAACGTGATCGATTTGATCAAACGCGGGCGGATGACGCACGCCGAGCGCATGTCCGAAATGTTTGCCGCCTGCATCGCCTCCATGGGCGATTCGCTGTGGGATGGCGAGGCCGGCATCATGATTATTTATCCGGTGGTGCCCGATATGCGCAAATATCCCAATGAAATGGGGCGCGATAATTTTGTAACGCACATGGAGCTGGGCCTGGCCGGCGCCTGGATGAAACGCATGATCCATACCACCTTTATGTGGAAATTTCAGGCCCGACCGGGCTGGAGTATTATCCCCGAATAAAAAAAGGAGGCGAGGTAGATGTCTAAAAGAACCAATAAACTTTACCAGTTGTGGCGTTTTATTGTGCTCAACTTAAAAATTCTAAAAGCGGTGGATCACAGCAAGCGCTCATGATCTCTTCATGTTGGCAAACAAGGCGACGTCCTGTTGCCTTCCTGTTTCTTATTCGATCTGTAACGCGAGATTAACCGGGCGTTCGCCCATACCATTTCCAATGTAAACAAAAAAAACGGCTCAGGAAGGCATCCCTGCACCTTTCTAAGCCGTTTTCAAGTTGTTGCCGTCCGATGTTTACCACACGCGGTATGGGCAATAAATTCCGCGACCCGCGCCTATGCCCCGGCCGCGACCGGCGCCAAATCCCATGCCGGCGCCCATGCCCATGCCTCTTCCCTGTCCGCGATAGAAGGCGCGTCGGCCCATGCCCGCGCCCAGTCCGTAACCGCCGCCGAACACAAAACCCAGTCCGCAACCGGCTGGCAGCAAGGCAATTTGCTCAGGCGTCAATATTTTCCGCGCATTGAGCCGATATTTTAAAGCGACCTTCTGCAGCTTCTGTCTTAAGCTAAAGACCTCGTTTTGCTTGGCCATTATCTGATCTGCATTGGCCGCAGGATTGACCATCAGCGTACGAAGCTCCTGGGTTTTTAAGGTCAATTCGCTTTGAATCGGCGTGATCTCCTTAAGATAATCCTGCTGCATGGTTTGCAGCTTTTGCATTTGATCGCTGGTTAAATTCAGGTTAACCGTAGCCCAAACGCCTGCTCCCGGCCGTTGCCAGCCCATTCCTTGCGAAAAAACAGTAGAAAAAGAGACCATTAACGTCAAGACGACGAAGAGAGAAATGATTGTTTTTCTCATCGTTACCTCCTTCCATTTTGGTTTTACTTAAATTTGCCCATTGTTTAGTTCCTTTTTCTACTAAGTAATACAGGACGCGGGCAATTTTTCTTTCACTTTTTTAAAAAAAATTATGGAAGGAGTTATGGTTAAAAACGTCTGTTTTTTCCTTTTGAGCGAAAACGGTTCATACCGCCGTGCTTTCCTCGCCTTTGCCAGGGACGGATTTCCTCGGCGATAAACTTTCCTTCTGCTTGCATTTTACCTATGATTTTTATCTTTTGACCTTCAGCATACGTCCATCGTCCGCGCCATCTGGCATTGGCAACGTCGATTTCCCAGGTTTTGCCATCCAGGTCTGTAAGCCGTATTCTGTGGTTTGGCAAGATTTTTGTAATTTCACCGGCCAACAGCCCCTTTTCTGGCGACATCCAGATCATTCTTTTATGATCATTTACACCGCGATAAAAAGGGATTTTTTCTTCAAATAGCGCTTCCAGTCTCTCCGATAAACCGCTGTGGTATAAAACACTGCCTCCGGCCACAGAAACAAGAATACTCGCAACAATGACCAGCAAGGCGCTAAAACGATAGCCTCGTTCGGTATGTCTGAAATAATAGTAGGCCGCGCCGGTAACCACTATTAAAAACGCCAGCCAGAAATAAGGAAGCATCAAAATAACAAATTCCAGCAGTCCCCGGTTAAGGTATTGATACAAATCCCAATCGGTATGTTGTATTTGAAATATGGCAACGCCGCTGGCCACGCTGCCCAGCAACAAAGAAAGCCCAACGGCCAGCCATATTAAAAAATTCTTAAACAAAAAATACCATTTGGGATATGGCTCAATATTTTCTTCTTTGATCTTTTCAATAATTTTTTTATTGAAATCACTCATAGCTTTCCTTTAATCCATGTTGTTCTGCTATTTTTTTCAATCTTGATTTCGCTCGATTGATTAAGGTAGCCACGCTGCCGGGCGGTTTTCGCAAAATATCGCTTATTTCGTTGTAGCTTTTTTCTTCTAAATAACGCAAGATGAGTACCTCCCGATATTTTGCAGGAAGCTCGGCCAGCATTTCTTTAATTTTTTCTGCGTTCTCCAGAAAAATAACTTTGTCCTGCACATCGCCATCTTCCTGAATGGCTTCTACTAAACTTTTAACATCCTCGCTCTCGATGTTTAGCCGGCTCATTTCTTTATAGGTTTTTGTTTTATGGTAATGATTGATGACTTCGTTATGCGCAATGCGATAAATCCAGCTGGAAAATGGCAGGTACGGTTTATAACTATTGAGATTTCGATAGACCTTGATGAAGATTTCTTGCAAAATGTCTTCGGCGTCTTCCTGGCTCACGTTGGTGGTCCGTTTGATATAGCGAAGAATTTTGGGGCCATATCGTTGTACAATATAATAAAATGAATCTTTATCCTTTAAAGAGAGCTGAACCAGTTCTTCATCGCTTAAATTTTCGTATTTTTGTTTTTTGAATAACATCGGCAAATGCTTCAAAACCTCTTAAAGCAAGAGTAATGATTAATCCGCAATTTAATCTCCAACAAAATTTGCTCCTCAAATAACGCCGTGCAAACTGTGACCTCTGGCAGCCAGTTCATCCACTCGTTTTTCCACGGCCGGGTCTTCTTGCAGCGGCGGCGCATGGTGCGGTTTGATTCGGGCGTCGATGATCAAGCTGCCCTTACAGCCCCAGTGTTTGTGCTCAACAAATTCACCTATTCCGTAAATATCATGGGAGGGATTGGAGCGGGTAAACGTAACCCATAAAAAATTGGCCAGACTGGCGCCGACAAACTCGCTATCATCCGCCACAACTATTAGGGGAAAGGAATCAGCCAGTGAAAGGGGCAGGGCTTCTTCCAGCACGCGTATCTCTTTTTGCGCCTGCTCGTAAGTGGTAAACGCCTTTGCTTCCAGGGCCAGCACCCCGGGCATAATGCGTTTTAAATTCTTAAAGTCGGGAGGTAATTTCAGGTTTTGCGGAAGCCGGTAGCCCAATTCCTTTTTTATTTTTCCGGCGGCAGCCATTACCACTTTAGAGCCATGGTTCAGTTTAGCGCCGCTGTAATCCAGGGTATCGATGGTGGTTTCCGTGAAAAAGTGCAAATCGCGCTGTAAATCTATTCTGGAAAGCAAATGTCTGAAAAAGGCCTGGATGTCATTGATGTTTAGCTGGGGGTCGTCTTCTTCGGCCACAATGAGCAAATACTTGGCAAGGGAAAGTTGGCCAAAGCCCAAAATGGCCTGGGCCTGGGTTAGCAGCTCCATCGGCTGGCGTTGTTCGTAAGGCACGTAGCGTTCGCTGCCAATGGCCAGCAATAAGGGATGCACCCCGCTTTCGTCAACCGCGTGCACCGCTTTAACGCCGGGCAGACTTTTAGGGATCATGGGCGCGGTGATTTCGTGAATCAATTTTCCAAAGATGGTGTCTTCCTGCGGCGGCCGGCCAACCACCGTAAAAGGGAAAATGGCTTTCGGACGGTGGAACACGGTTTCCACGCGCAGAACCGGAAAATCATGCGCCAGGCTGTAATATCCCAGATGATCGCCAAAGGGGCCTTCGGGCAGCAGCTCTTCTTCCATGGTTCCCAGAATGACAAAGTCGGCCTCGGCCGAGACAATCCAGCCCCGGTAGTTCAGATAGCGAAAGCGCCGACCGGCCAGTAGTCCGGCAAAGGACAGCTCGCTCATGCCTTCGGGCAGGGGCATCACGGCCGCCAGGGTATGCGCCGGCGGGCCGCCTAAAAAGATGCTGACTTTCAGCTTTTCGCCGCGTTGCAGGGCCCGGGCGTGGTGCACGCCGATACCGCGATGAATCTGGTAATGAAGCCCTATTTGTTCATCGGGCTGATATTGATTGCCGGAGATCTGCACGCGGTACATGCCCAGATTGCTTTTTAATAACGAAGGGTTGTCTGGATCCAGGGTTAGTACCTGAGGCAGGGTCAAAAACGCGCCCCCGTCTGCCGGCCAGCTCTGGAGCTGCGGCAATTGGCTGACCCTGGTTCGCCTTTTTAGAACAGGCGCTGAGCGAACTTTCCGCGGCAACAGATCAACAATGGCTGGCAACACCTTTAATGTTTGCAGGGGATTTTTTAAAGCGCTCTCCGGATGCGCCGCCATGCGCATCATCATTTCTACTTTGGGCAGGGTTTTGCGAAAGATAAAACGCGCCCGTTCCAGCGTGCCAAACAGATTAGAAACCGCCGGAAAGGGACTGCCTTTAACGCGTTCAAAGAGCAGAGCCGGCCCGCCCGCGGCAAAAACGCGGCGGTGGATGGCGGCCATCTCGAGGCGGGGATCAACCTCTTCTTGTATGCGAATGAGGTGGCCGTGCTTTTCCAGGTCGATAATACATTCAAGAAGCGATCGGTACATGGTTATCCTTTTGTAACTGCAAAATCGCAATTTAGAATGCAATTAAATGCAATTCAATTTTTTAGCGATCGATAAATCAGGACGGGGCGCCTGAGACTACCCATGCCCGCCCGCTTCTCTGCATTATTTATGATTAAACCAATTTGGGCGGCAATTTGACAATTTGAAACCAGTAATCGGTCAGCGTTCGGACCACCTGCACCAGACCGTTAAAAGTAACGGGTTTGCTGATAAAGCCGGCCACGCCCAACTTATAGCTGCGTAAAATATCTTCTTCGGCTTTTGAAGTGGTTAAAACGATTACTGGAATATGTTTTAATTCTGGATCGCGTTTAATCTCTTCCAGCGCTTCGCGCCCGTCTTTGCGGGGCATGTTTAAATCCAGCAAAATAATATCCGGAAAAGGCGCTTTTTCTTCGTCGTTATACGGCGGGCGACGTTTTAAGTAGTCAATCAGTTGTTGCCCATCTTCAACAAACAGGAGCTCATTTACCAGGTGGCATTCGTCAAAAGAATCACGCACCAGCAGCTGGTCGTCTTTATCGTCTTCTGCCATGAGAATGGTAATGGGCCTGCCCCATCTGTTCATTTCAAATTTTCTCCTTTTTTTGTTTTACTGGCAATTCTACAAAAAATTTTGTTCCTTTATTTAATTCGCTTTCAAAATAGATTTTACCGTGGTGACGTTCGACGATTCGTCGGCAAATGGCCAGGCCCATGCCCGAGCCTTCATATTCATCGCGGGCGTGCAGCCTCTGAAAAGGTTTGAAGATGCGGTCGGCGTACTGAGTTTCAATCCCGATTCCGTTGTCTTCCACAACGATCGTCACGCGATGGTTATTGGATCTTTTCTTAGACCAATACACTTTGATCCGGGGGTTAACATCTTTCCGGTGAAATTTTAACGCATTTCTGATTAAATTTTCAAAGAGCTGGTAAATTTGTGTTTCATCGGCTTCTATGGCCGGCAGTTTTTCTGTATTAATCTGTCCTTCTACCTGCTTTATGTTTAATTCAAGATCTGAGATCACCTCGTCCACAACCCTGCTTAGATCAATCCGCTCAAACGGTTTACCTCTGGTTTCCACGCGCGAAAGGGTAAGTAAACTGTTGATCAGGTTTTGCATTCGTTTGCTGGCGTTCATCATGCGTTTCAGATAATCTACGCCCTGTTCATCGAGCCGGTTTTTATATTTTGCAAAAAGCCGGTCGCCAAAGGCCAGAATTTTACGCGCCGGCTCCTGCAGATCGTGCGAGGCGATGTAGGCAAATTCCTGCAAATCGCGATTGCTTTGCTCCAGACGCGCGGCATAGTTTTCCAGCAGTTCTTCGCGTTCTACCTGTTCCGTGATGTCGGCGCAGGCGCCAATCCAGCCGTGTACGTCTACTTCCTCATTGCGTACCGGCACCGCACGCACGATGAACCATCTGTAAACCCCGTCGTGACGGCGAATTCTGAACTCTCCTTTAAAATCTGTTTTTGTAGCCAGCGCATGGTTCCATGCCTTCTGTACGTTCGAAAGGTCCTCTGGATGGATGCTCGAAAGCCATCCTTCGCCCTTTACCTGCTCCAGGCTTTGCCCGGTAAAGGCGCGCCAGCCGGGAACATCTTCCACAACCCGCCCGCTGGCATCCGTACTCCAGATGATCTGCCCGCTGGCGGCAATTAACGTTTGAAAGCGCGTCATGTTTTCTTTGGAGAGCTCTTCAAATGATTTTTCATCGCTAACATCGACCCATAACCCCACAAAATAATCCAGTTTTCCGTCTTTGAAAACGGGATGCAATTCATCCCGTAGCCAGCGGTATTTACTCTCGCAATTCTTCATTCGATAGGTCAATTTTTGATATTTGTGTTCGAGATGGCGCCGGCCGTTTTTTAACAGAAAGGGGCGATCATGATCATGAATGAGCCTTAGCCACAAACCGGCGTCGGAGACAAAATCCATGGGTTTAAAACCCAACAGGCGTTCGACGCTCTTTCCCATATAGAGGAAGCGATAGCCATATTGCTTATCGGGTTTAAGCATATAAAAGGTTATGGAAAAATTCTTAAACAACGAGCCGAGCACGCTTTTGGGTATAAACGTTAATAATTGCTCTTCATTTTTAATCACATCGATCTCCGATAAAGATGTGTTTTCGTTTATCATCATAACTACTCCGGCTAAAACACGCATCTTTAGCTATATTTAAAAGACTTCTTTCATAAAGTTCAACTTTTTTTAACCAACGGTTGCATTTTTTGTTTGTTCCTTTCGTGGCCGCTCTGGCCTGATGCCCATAAATCCTTTCATTATTATTTTGCCCCTGTTTGCATATCATTTTTCTGTTAAAGCCTGATGCACCTCTTTTAATAAAGTAGATGCTGTGAACGGTTTCTGGATAAAAGGCACGTTGATCAGTTTCAGGCTGCTAACTTCATCGTCGCGACCGCTAATGGCAATTATTTTAATGGTTTCGCTGATTCTTTTTAAGGCGCGCACAACAGACGGCCCATCCATTAAGGGCATGGACATATCTGTGATAATCAGATTGATGGTATCTAAATTATCGGCAAAAACAGCGATGCCTTCCGGACCGTCCGCTGCGGTAAACACGGCGTAGCCGTTGGTTTCCAGCGTTTTTTTCGTAATCTCCCGCACAGAAACTTCGTCTTCGATCAGCAAAATACACTGTCCCTCGCCCATGGGAACATCATCTTCTTTAACGGGCGTTTCTTCTCTGGCTCTTTTATGGGCGGGCAAATAGATTTTAAAGGAGGTGCCTTTATTTGCTTCGCTGTAAACGTTAATGAATCCGCCGTGCTCATCAATAATGCGATGGGCCGTGGCCAGCCCCATGCCCGTACCTTTGCCGATCTCTTTAGTGGTAAAAAACGGATCAAAAATTTTATCAATCATATCCGCGGCAATGCCCGTGCCTGTATCGCTGATGGTAATCATCACATAAGGCCCTTTGGGCGCATTTCCCAGAGAGAGGGCGTATTGTTCATCGAGCATTAAGTTTTCGGCGGTAATTTGTAAAGAGCCTCCATTGGGCATGGCGTCGCGGGCATTCACCAGCATATTCATCAACACCTGGTGTATTTGTGAAGCGTCGGCCATAATTGGCCATAAATCGTCGGCCACGTCGATGCTCAATTGGATGTGTTTGGGAAAGGTTTGCTCCACCATTTTCACGGCTTCCGATATGAGGTAACGAACCTGAACAACCGTGCGTTCTCCTTCGGTGCCGCGGGCAAAGGCCAGTACCTGTTTGATTAAAGAGGCGCCGCGTTGCGCGCTGGTTTCCATTAACTCTAACGATTTAATGGCTCTTTCATCTTTAACCATGTGTTTGAGCAGCTCCGTGCCCATCAAAATGGGCGTCAACACATTGTTTAAATCATGGGCGATGCCGCCGGCCAGCGTTCCCAGGCTTTCCAGACGCTGGGCGCGCGTATATTGTTGTTCGTATTTTTTCTTTAAACTGATGTCCAGCCAAAAACCGTTCATTTCTGGTTCGGTATTTTCTTCTTTTACCACCGCTCGTTCATCATAAATCCAGATAAAATGACCGTTTTTGTGTTTGAAGCGATATTCCAGTGAAATGCGACCTGTCTTTTTAAATTGTTCCATGGCCTTTAAAACCTTGGCCCTGTCTTCCGGATGCAAACCGTCAAAGTAAATTTGCGGATTTTCGATGATCTCCTGCGCCTCAAATCCCATTAATCCCTTAATGTTCTGACTGATATGATTTGGAGAAAAACGCTCGGTTAATGGCCCGCTAAAAAGAACCGTTGTATTGGCCTCTAACAATCGATTTAAGATTTTATAGGTCTTTTTTAACTCCTGTTCAGTCTTTTTGCGGTCGCTGATATCTTTGATAAAAATAAGGAAGGTGTCTTTCTCTTCTTCGATAAAAGAGGCCAGGCCTTCGACGATGGCTACTGTATTATTCGGGCGAATCATTCTAAATTCGAATTCGTGGGATTGGTTGGCCGTTTTATACAATTTTTCAATATTTTTTTCTACTTCGGGCAAGTCGTCCGGATGGACAACTTCTTTTATGGTTTTGCCCACCATTTCTGCTTCAGAAGTCATCTTCATTATGTTTACCATGGTAGAATTGGCAAAGATGATGCGTTCCTTTTTGATGAGCAAAATGCCAAAAGTTGCCACATCGATAAAACGCTGAAATTTACTGGCATTTTCCAGCATCTTCTTTTCGTTGCGTTCCCTTTGAACGGCGGCGCCCAGAATATCGGCGGCCAACAATAACGCTTCCCGCTCGCTATAAGACCAGTTTCGCGTTTCATGACAGGAATCAAAACATAAAAATCCCCACCACTGGTCGGCCACAAAAATGGGCGCAACCAGCATGGACTCAATCTCCAGCTCTTGCAGCATCTTTTTTTCAGAAACAGGGAAATTTTCAATATCTCCGTAAATAAGACGGCCTTTGCTCAACTCTTCAATCCATCGCTCCAGCCCCGCCTCTTTTAATGGAATATTCTGTAAATTCTGATTCTGCAATTGAGCTTCTTTCTCCGGAGCAATCCACTTGTTTTTCTGTCTGGCGTATAAGCGCCCTTTTTCGTCCCGATAATTCTGGAATAAGCAAACCCGGTCAACACGCGCCACATTGCCCAGTTGTCGTAAAATTAAATCGATGTACTTGTCCCAGCTTCTGGAGCGCAACAACTGCCTGGCGCTTTGGCTGATTACCTTGAGAATCGATTCTTTGCGCTTTAACTCCTCTTCGAATAATTTTCTGTCGGTCAAATCAGCAATGGTATATAAGAAAGCGGGGCTGCCGCGCCATTGCAATGAAGTTTTACGAACCTGCACATAAAAAGGCGCGCCGGCAGGGTCATTCAAAACGAGTTCTTTAATTTCCGTTTTATCCCCGGCCATTTCGAAACTCCAGCCATTCGACATTAACAAACCTTTATTTAAGAGGTTTTCCGCGGCTTTATTCTGAAAGAGGATTTCGTTTTTTTCGTTGATCAGCAAAACTCCGTCGGAAATCTCCTCCAGAATTTTGTTGGTCAACTTTTCGCTCATTTCAATTGTTTTGTAGAGATTGTGACGCTCAAGAGCGTGAACAATAATGCGTTCAATAAAATTGGCGGGAAGCAACTGCTTTGGCAAATAATCCTGCGCCCCAACCTTTAAAATTTTTGCGGTTAATTCCGGATCATCCAGAACGCTGATGGCAATTTTGGGAATATCATAAGCGATTTCCTGTAAGGCCTGGATCGTGTCAAAGCCCTGACTATCGGGCAAATTCAGATCCACCAGAATAACGTCGAACTTATGCTTCGAAAGCGCCTTTTTAGCGTCTTTTAAACTGGTGCAGGTGGATAATTTAAAATTCTTGCGGGTATTTTGTAAAATATCCTTCATAAACAGGATATCTTCCCGATCGTCTTCGATCATTAATACCCTTATTGTTTTGGGGGCCATAATTTCTCCCATAGTTAATGATTTTGATGAGCAAAGCTGCTTCATGGCGCCTTCGACAAAGTATTTTTAACATGTGGCGTTTGCACAAGCAACCTTTTATCATGTTTTGGCATTTATCCGCGTCAAATAATTTTCGGCAGCCTTATATTTTTCCCTTTGTTTTTTGCATTGATCATTTACGTTTTACGGTTTCGCCCATCGGTCAAGTCAATTAAAATTAGAGGGAAGTCGAAAAAGCAGTAAGAAAAAACCGTAATTTAGAGCGATTAAGCAGGCCGGGCGCTTCAACCGATTTTCCTGTGTGATCATCAGATAATTTTTTTCAAATTCAATTTGCCGTTTGTTTTTCCTTTGTTTTAGTGGAAACGGCAAGAACCTCTTTCATGGTTTTCAACAATTTTTGTGATGTAAACGGTTTGTTTAACATTTTAATTGGCCTGTTTATGTCAACCTTAACATCGTGTTCCAGTCCGCTCATGGCGATAATATCGACATCGGGATTAATTTTTAATATGGAACGAATGGCCGAATGGCCGTCCATATAAGGCATGGAAATATCGGTCAGCACCAGGTCAGTTTTATTTTTTTGTTGGGCAAAAATGGCCACGCCCTGTGCGCCGTCGCTGGCGGTTAATACCCGGTAGCCGTTATCTTTTAACGTATTCGAAATAATTTCGCGTATGGCCGCCTCGTCGTCAATAACCAGGATGGTCTGGCCTTCGCCCTTCAGATCTTCTGCAATTTCCCGGGATTCTTCCACTTCGGCGGATTTATTGGCGGGCAAATAAACATTAAAGGTCGTACCGTTTCCCGGTTCCGAATAAACGTTGATAAAACCGTTGTGCTGCTGGATAATGGTGTGCACGGTTGAAAGACCGAGCCCCGTGCCTTTGCCGACCTCTTTGGTGCTAAAAAAGGGATCAAATATTTTATTGATTAACTTTTCCGGGATACCCTGCCCGCTATCGATTACGCTGATTTTAATATAATCTCCCGGCTGGGCGGTTTGGTGCATTAAAGAATAATGTTCATCGAAAACGACGTTTTCTGCCCTGATCTCCAGTTTTCCGCCTTCGGGCATGGCGTCGCGCGCATTGACGCACAGGTTCATGAGCACCTGATTGATTTGGGTGGCATCGGCCAGCACCGGCCATAAATCTTTGGCAACCGACATTTTAAAATTAATCGATTTGGGAAAGGTTTCTTTTATAATCCGCCCGACTTCGGCAATAATATGCCGCACCTGCACCGGCTTGTGCTCTCCTTCTACGCCCCGGGCAAACGACAGTATTTGTTGAATAAGTTCTTTTCCGCGCTGCGCGCTGCTTTCAATCATGTGCATTACCTTTTCATTGGCCGGTTTTTTGTCGCGCATGCGCAGCACTTCTGTGGCCAGCAAAATGGGCGTTAAAATATTGTTTAAATCGTGGGCAATACCGCCGGCCAGCGCCCCCAGGCTTTCCATGCGCTGGGCTCGTAAAAACTGCCCTTCCAGTTTTTTCTTTTCTGTGATGTCGATCCATAAGCCATGGATGGTGAACGTTCCTTCCCGCCAGTCCGCCGGAATGCGCATTTCGTCATAAACCCACAGATAATTGCCGGCGCGGTCTTTAACACGGTATTCAAAGCTGTACTTTCCGGGCTGGTTAATCCTAGTAATGGCCTGGATCACCTGTTCTTTATCTTCGGGATGGATGTTGTTAATCCACAAATCCGGATTATTGATCAACTCTTGCGGTTCATAGCCAAAAATGTTTTTAAGGTTTGCCGTAATCTGCAGCGGCGCCACCATGCCATTGTGCCACCTGGCCGAATAAATAACCGCCGAGCTGGATTCTAACAGGCTCATCAACTGACGATTGGTTTCTTCTAATTGTTGATTGATTAATTTTTTTTCGGTGATATCCACCACCATTTTCAGCGCGCCCTGAAAATCCTCCTCCAGAATCGGCCTTGAAGAAACCAGCCCCCACATTTTCGTTCCGTCTTTTTTCAGAAAACACAATTCATGTTGAATGTTTTTGCCCTGCAGTTGTTTGTGCCATTGAGCGACGGCCTCTTTTTTATTGTCTTTAACTATAAAATCAAAATAATTTCTGCCTATCATCTCCTGCGCTTCATAGCCTAACATGTCGGCCATCTTTTGATTGACAAAGGTTGTTCTGGCGCGCGCATCTAACATCCATATTCCTTCCTGCGCCAGATCGACAATCCGCCGATATTTTTGTTCGCTGGCTTTCAGGGCCTGCTCTGCCGCTTTACGGGCGGTTATGTCTTCGGCCATTCCTTCGTAATATAAAATTTTGCCCTGATGATCCCGAACCACACGAATACTTTCTTTCACCCAGATCAAATTACCGTTATTGGTTCGCCACTGGGTCTCAAGTTCATGGATGGCATCTTCTGTTTCTAACACTTTTAAAACTTTATCGGCCTCGACGCTCATGCCGCCGTGTTTAAAGGCAAAGGCCTTTAAATCTTCCACCTTTTCAAATCCAGTCATTTTTAGAAAAAAAGAGTTCGCTTCAAATAATTTTTCATCCATAGAAAAGATGTACAGCGCGACCGGAACGCTGTTAAACAGGTTCCGGAATCGTGTGTAACTTTCGGCCAGGGCTTGTTCGTTTTTCTCTTTTGCTTTTTTTAAACGCAAATTCTGGATGCCATAGCTTAAATTTCCGGCCAGCTTTAATAACAGCTCGGTTTCCAGAGGTTCAAAAGAGATTTGTTCTTTGCTGTAAATATTCAGCGCGCCAAAGGTTTCGTCGCCATTCTTTAAGGGCAGGGCAATGGAAGCCTTAAAGTTGAAGCATTTACCGTTTTTTCGCCAGGGAGCTACGATAGGGTCCTTTGACCAGTTTTGCACGGTAACCGCCTGGCCGCTGCGAATGGCGCGGCCGGTTGGGCCCTGGCCAAATTTGTTTTTGCCCCAGGATATTTTAATGCCTTTTATATAATGTTCTTCACGACCAAAATAGGCCACGGGACGCACCGTTTTATGACGATCATTATCGGCAAAGCCCACCCAGGCAAAATGATATCCCCCTTCTTCGACCACAATTTTACAGATCTCTTTCAGTAAGGAATTTTCATCATGCATCTGAAACAAAGCTTCATTGGCCTTTAAAAGCATGCGGTAAACGCGATTTAAGGCCTGATATCTTTGTTCGCTTTTAAGGCGTTCGGTCACATCATACATGGAAACAAAGTAAGCCTGTTGTTTTTGCCAGACAATGGGCCGCGAACGTAGTTCGATCATTCGATCGCCAGCCTGGAGATGAAAAGCTCTATTCTGAACAACCGGAATACCGAAATCCTGTTTAATTAAATCTTCGGGATCTTTTCCAAGCAACTCTCCGGCCTTTTTATTGCTAAACTGGATGACACCGCTATTGTCTATGATCAGAATCCCAAAAATATTGTTTTCGATGATTATGTCATACTGCTCAATATTTTCGGTAAGACTTCTTCTCAGGTTATGGCGATTTAAGCCATATAGTAAAACGCGTCGTAAAATCGGCGCCGAAATAATCCCTTTAACCAGATAATCATGCGCACCAATTTTTACGGCTTCCATGGCCAGCATTTGGTCGCTGTGACCGCTAATTACAATGACAGGAAGGTTCTGCGTATAAGATCTTAATGCTCTTATGGTATCCAGGCCGCTACTGTCAGGAAGGTTTAAATCTAATAAAATAATATCGGGATTATTGGTTTGTAAAAATTCCAGACCGTTTTTTAAATCGTACACATGATCTACCACAAAAGCGGGGTCTTTAGATTCACAAAGAAGGTCTTTAATAATAAGGGCGTCATCTGGGTCGTCTTCAATCATTAATATCTGTATTTCTTTTATTTCTTCCATATTAAATCACCCTAAAAAACATACAACAGAAAATATTTTAACACAATGTATCTGCAACACCAATCTTTATTCTCGATCTCTTTTAAAACAACCTCTGCTTCTATCCGCAGGCAGGTTAGCAGCTTTATTTTAAAAATAAACCTAAAAAAGCTACCAATACAGATTTTCCTGTTTTTTACAAGGATACTCATTTTACCCTTTATCGAGTTTGCTGGCACTTAAAGCATTTAAACCGTACGCTATTACCGCAGTTAACTTAGTTCGATTGAATTAAAGAAATAACTTCTTCCCTGGAGCTAATATTGCCGATAAAACGACGTTCCGGTTGTGGCTTAATCCTGACAATTGTGGGAATCGCTAAGATACCATAGTGGCGTGCTTCCTTTTTGTCCTGCTGGATATCATAGACCGTTAAATGAAAATTATCCTCATATTCTTGCTTTAAAATTTCGCCTAAATTTTGAACCATGGCTCGTTGTTCCGCAGAGGAACTGTTAATGAACACTTTTAAAATTATCTTCTCCATCTTCCTGAACCTTCATCAAGTATCGACACTTTTGCGAAAATAATAACTAAAAAACGTATTTCAATATATTTTTTTTAAAAAATTTTTTATGCTTTACGCAGCCTGCAAACATTAATTACCGGCCGTTTTTATTTAGACTTTTTCAATTCATCATTTTTTTCAAAGTTCCCTTAATCCCTTCACTGGCCTGGTTAAAATCAATTTTTTTTGCCTGGTCTGTAAAAAAGCTGAATAGATGCGGCCTTAAATGCTTTTTTGCAAAAACTTTAATTTAGCCGGTTATTCAGAGATCATGCATTTATATAAAAGATCGCTTTACTTTAAATGGAATACTTGACGCCGGGGCGCCGCGCTTTCAAATTAAGCAAGGCTAAAACTTGGCGCGGCTACCAGCATTCCCCGACAAAATTTGCGCGGGCTTGTCTTTTGATCTTCTGTTTTTGACGTTTCAAAATCAACGCGCGTAAACGGCGGGCGGATTAAGTGACCGATTTCCACATAAAACGCCTCATCAGGCTTTAATTCGTCGTAAGTAATGGGGTTTAAATGAAAAATTTTATTCTGCCGCATAACCTCAATCGCGTCGTTTTCATGCGCCTCACAGAGATGAAAAATCTGGCTGTAAATGGGAGCGAACAGACTGCTGTCCTGCTCATTGCGCAATTCTTTATGGTGAAACCGGTCGATGGCCATGGCTATTAATTGCGTTACCGTATAACCCAGATCCGTAAAATCTTTGATCTGCTTATCGGTTATTTCGCCCAGGCGGATGGTTGTTAATCGTTTAGGCATTACGCCTCCTTTCGAGGAAATTCCTCAATTTGCTAAAAATTTTAAAAAAAAGAAGTTTTAAAATCCGTTTTGTAAAAAAAATACACTTTGAATATACATCAGATTAATCCTTTTCTTTGAATCAATATATCATTTTAAAATACATAAATCAATTAAATCCAACATTATCAAAGATCGTATTTCGTTTACAGGAGGAAAGAGTAAGATGGATGATTAATGAGAGGATTGTAGAAAGGAAGGGGAAACCGTTTCAACGGTTTACGCCAATGAACAACGGGATAACATCCTTCAAAAACAGACTCTTTCCTCCAATCCGCAACGCCTACCTTCGTGCCAGAAATCGAAGACACTGTCGGGAAAATTACCCGCCGGCAAATGTCTCGCTCTCCCAAACTTTTATTCTGGGTGAGGGGGCCATGGGGTGAGGGCCACTCCGGGAAATGCCTGCCACCGTTGGGCAGAAAAAGTGTCAGAGTATAATAGTATAAGAGTGTAAGAGGCTCGGGTCTGCCCTAACAAACTCAAATTTATGAGTTAATGGACAGCCAGGAAATATCTATCACCCCTGAAATAATCTTATAGGCTCAACTTCCCCTGGCAATTTAATTTTTAACATTCTTTGCGCCTTTGCGACTTCTCTGTGCGCTCTGTGGTTGCTTAAAATAATTTGTTTAATCTTTTTCTGCGATTATTGGCGTAATCTGCGAGAGAATTACTTTGCACGCATTGCGGTTGTTTTAGGTTGCGGCTTTGCTGCCTTTGAATTTAATTGAGCGGTTTAAAATTAAACGTCGAAACCTATGGGAAAGCCCTCCGGTCTTACGACGTAAGCTGCGCAAATAGCTATTTGACGTAGCACAACGACCAGGCGCGACCCGGAATGAATGGCTTCAGCCGGCTATCAATTTCTCTTAAAGGTTTCGCGTTATTACCATGCGGAGCGTTCTGTCCCCAATCTACGCTCTGCCGCGGGCGCGGAACTGACCCGGTACGGCCAGGACAAAGAAGATGTCAAAGGCTAAAATTCCCAGATAGATTAATCCAACCGTCAAAAGAGAAAGCCCCTTAAGATCAAAATAAAAGAAAAGAAGAATGGGTAAAGCGCCCAGTAAGCCGGCCAGAAAACTTACCAGGTAGCGTTTTCCCGTCCATTGAAAATTCGTCTTACAATTCGGGCAGGTATATGTCTCGCCCGGAGAACCCAATAATAACCAGCGACGGGAAATCGGCGTGGCGCATTGCGGGCAAACTTGCTTCATGTCAAAACTCCTTTACAAATCAAAACAATGATGCGTTCGCTCTAAAAAGGTTTTTCTACGATTCCGGTAAGAAAATCCTTTAAAAGCTCTCTCTCTTCGTTCGAATGACAAATCACTTTTTTTAGAGTGAACCACTGATAAAATATAAAGGCTCTACTGGGATTCCTGTGGAAAAAGGTCTAATTTACCAAGAAAGAAAAGTATTGCTATCCTAAAATTTTCAAATTTTCTAAAGCCTCTACCAACTGTTTTTATCTCCTGTATCTTGCCGTTCAACCATTTGGCTACTGAATTATCTATCTGATATCTTATATAGTTTAATAAGCCATCTGAATGAGCAATGAGCATTTTTGCTACTTTAATCATTTTATTTAAAGAACGTCCCTTAATATCCTGATACCATTCCGCAAAAAAGAATTTCGCATCATTTATTGTTTCACTCCTAAAGAATTCTTTGAAGTTCTCTTTGGCCGCCCAAGCCTGGGAAGTGATAAGGTTAAGTTCTTGAATTTTTCTGAAACGCGATAATTGCTTGTCCGTCATATTTTCCGGATTCTTTAAAAATAAATATTTACTTTTCACTAAGGTTTTATCATTAGATTTTTGTAATTTACGGGCTTCCTCTCGTCTGGTTTTATCCACTCCATCATTTAAATACTTCATTATATGAAATTTGTCATGCACTATGGAAGCATTGGGAAGCTCCTTTTGAACAGCTTTAATAAAAGCTTTCCACATATCCATACTGACCGCTTTGAGGCCCTCCTTTTGTTTCTCTGTTAATCCCTTGTTTATTAACGAACTGGCAGAGCTTGTTGTGCGACCTTCACTTACATCTATTACACGTCTTCTTTCACTATCGGATAATACGCTTACATAAGTATGACCTCTTTTCATACTCTTCTCATCTATCCCGATATATTTAATGTCCTCTTCCGTTCGGCGTGATAGCCCGCGTTCCACTGCTTTGCTCATTATATGATGAAGCATATCAAAGCTGATCCGTAAAAATTGTGCCGTTTTGCTCTGGTTTTTGGAGGCCAGTAATAACTCAATAGCAAAACGTTCAAATAATAAAGTCGTTCGACTCGACTTTTCTGCCCAAGGTACTTTGATCGTTTTTACTCCATGTTCCTTGCATTTAATGCGGGGTACTTTGCAGACAATATAGGTCTTCATTTGGCATGTATCCAAATGCCGCCAACGACGTTTTTCGCGATGATCATAAATATCATATTCCACTTCGCATTCGGGACAAAAACCTTTTTTTGACTTATAGATAATCTCTATTTCTACTTCCTCATTCGCAATATCTAAGTCAACTTTAGACACTTCCCAGGGATGCGAAAGTCCCAAAATCTGTTTAAATAATTCTTTATCTTTCATAAACTCAATCTAAGGATTATTTTTGTTTTTCACAAAAATCCCAGTAGAGCCAATATAAAAAAAAATGAAAAAAACCAGAATAATCGACGCCATCCCCGCCATGAAAATTCCTGTTCCATTCTGCCCTCTCTTTTTATTCGCTAAAGGCGGGCAGAAAAAAAATCACTAATTTTTTGACAATATTTTTATTATTGAATAAATTTTTATATTTTAGGAAAACGGAGGCAAATATGAAACTATATGATTTTTTACCCATTGAGCACATTGAACCGGATTTGAAAGGGCAGACAAAATTTCAAATCATCGAAGAATTACTGGATCTGCTGGATAAGAACAAACGTCTGGTGGACCGCGAAGTGGCCTTACAGGACGTATTGGCCCGCGAAGGCTATTTAAGCACCGGCCTGGAGAACGGGCTGGCCATTCCGCACGCCAAAACAGACGGCGTAAACCGGCTGGAAATTGCCTTTGGCGTCAAAAAAAATGGCGTCGATTTTGAATCGCTGGACGGCAAGCCCGCGCACCTTATTTTTCTTGTGCTTTCGCCGCGCGATACCTCCGGCCCGCACATCCAGACCCTGGCCGTTATTTCACGCAATTTAAAGAAAAAAGAAATTCGTGAAATGCTCTTGCAGGCCAAAACACGCGAAGAGATCATGGATATTATCAAAAACCGGTTTGAGTATTGATGTCGCAACAGGCAAAAATTTTTTTCAATGATTTAAAACCTTTGCTCGATCAATTTCAGGAGCGCCTGGTGGCCATCGGTCAAAAACATCAGGTGCCTTTATTTTACGAGCCGATTCAATATGTGCTGACCCTGCCGGGCAAGCGAATTCGGCCGCTGCTAACCATTCTGGCCAATCAGACCTGCGGAGGTCGTTTAAACAGCGCTCTTTACCCCGCTCTGGCCGTGGAATTGCTGCACAACTTTACCCTGGTGCACGATGATATTATGGATAACGACGCTCTGCGGCGCGGTCAGCCCACCGTCCATAAAAAGTGGGACGTGGCCACCGCCATTCTGGCCGGTGACGGGCTGATGGGCCTGGCCTTTAAAAAGCTGCTGGAAGCGCCGGAAGGAGACCTTTTGACCATGATGCGTCGCTTTACCGACGTGATGCTTATCATTTGCGAAGGCCAGGGGCTGGACAAAATGTTCGAAACGCAATCCGAGGTGAGCGAAGAGCAATATCTGGAAATGATCCGCAGAAAAACCGCTGTATTGATCGAACTTTCCTGCGAGCTGGGCGCGCTTTCGGCCAGCGCCGCGGCGGAAAACATTGAACGCTTTCGACAATTCGGCTACAATCTGGGCATGGCTTTTCAAATCCAGGACGACGTGCTGGACATCATGGCCGACGAGTCCAAGCTGGGCAAAACGGTGGGCAGCGACTGGCAAATGCACAAACAAACCGTTTTATCCATCCGCCTGCGCCGCGAGCTGCGGCAAAAGGTGGACGACCTGACTTTCGAAGAATTTAAACGCGCTCTGAACGAAACGGGAATTTTAAACCAGGTGCAAAACATGTATCGTGATTTTTTCAACAGAGCCCGTCAGGCTTTAAAGGAACTGCCGCAGAACGAAAGTAATCAAAAACTGCAAGAACTGACGGATTTGATCCAAAACCGCTGCTGGTAAACCATGTTTCGCTCCTTCTTCCCCCCATTCTTATTGAGTCTTTTTCTACTGACGGCCTGCGCCGTGCAATACCGTTCGGACATTTCCTTACCCGCCGCCCCATCGGCCAGCAATGCAGGCCTGCGCAAAGCCGCTGAAAAGTGGCTGGGAACGCCCTATCAATACGGAGGCAATGATGCGCGCGGCATCGACTGCTCGGGCCTGGCCTGCCGCCTGTACGAAGAGGTTTTTTCTTACCGGCTTCCGCGCGCGGCCAATGACCAGCGCCGCCTGGGCTACTCCGTTCACGCTCCGTATTTAAAAGCCGGCGATTTAATCTTTTTTCGTTTCGCCGGCGACGAGCGCATCGAACACGTGGGCGTTTACCTGGGCGCGGGGGAATTTATCCACGCCTCCACACGCCGCGGTGTGGTGATCGACCGCCTGGATGATCCGTATTACCGGCGACACGTGGTGGTCATCAAACGCGTACTGCGTTAATCCTTTTTCAGCAAATCAATCAAGACAATAACCGCCTGCCGCGCCTCTGCCGGCAGGGCCGAAATTTTTTTGGCCAGCGCCAGATCGGCATCGTACGTTGCGCCCGTTTCCTGCACCTGCCCCTCCTGTCGGCCAAACCAGTAAGTCTTTTCCCCCGTCAGAATCCACTCCACGGTGGTCTGCCCCAGGCGGGCCAGACGGTACAGAACCTCGGCCGGCGGAATGCGCTCTTTTAAATACTTGCTGATCGCCGCCTGACTGACATGCAAGGCGCGCGCCAGCTGTAGCTGGGTCAAACCCTGCTGGCGACGGATCATTTCAATGCGCCGCGCCACTTCATCCTGACGAATCATTTCCATTCGTTATATCCGATTATATTTGCAATACCACGATTGTCATATTAAATTACGTTCGTAAAGTTATTAAGAAAATTTCAAAAATGCAAGAAGCGCAACTGTACGCTCTGTGGCAAAATCTGGCGCGAACGGGGCAGGCGGTTACGGCGGGGCCCCATCGGTTACGCGTGCTGGATGCCGGCCGGCTTAATTTACAGCGCGGTCCTGATTTTGTTTCCGCTTTGTTTGAGCTGGACGATGTCCGCATCAGCGGCGATGTGGAGATGCACCTGCGGCTGCAGGACTGGTACGCTCACCACCACCATCTGGATCCGTTTTTTAAGAACGTCTGCCTGCACGTGGTTTTACAGCCCGCGCCATCCAGCCGGGCTACGGTGGCAGCTCCCTTAAGCGGCCGGGCCATTCCCACCATTCGTCTGGCGCCGGAAGACTTCCCTTCTGCTTTGCAAAGCGCGCGGGTTTTGTGCCGCCCGCCCGCCGTTTTAAACAAAGAGGCTGTGCAGAGCCTTGCCCTCGAACGCTTACATCTAAAAATCCGCTATTTTCAGCACTTTCTGGAAAGCGAGACCTTTGAACAGGCCTTTTACGAGCACTTGTTGCGTTCTTTAGGCTACCCGTCCAATAGCTGGCCCTTTCAACTGCTGGCGCGGCGTCTTCCGTGGCGCTGGCTGGAGCGCAGCTGTTCGGCCATGGGGCGCGGTTTTGACCCTTTTTACGCCCTTTATGCCGGGATGGCCGGTTTTTTGCCCGCCGCGTCCTCTGATCCGTATTTACAAAAACTCATCTTTCTCCATGGCGAGCTGCGCCATCTTCTGCCCGCCGCCGGTCTGGGTCGGGAGCACTGGCAGTTTGCCGGGCAACGGCCCTGCAATCATCCCCATTTTCGGCTGGCGGCCTGGGTGTCGCTGCTGGTTCAACACCCCGGCCTGCCCATCCGCCCCTTAAGCCGGCTTTTAAAGGCCCGTTTACCGCTCGATCAATTATGGGGCGAGCTGCAGCGCCTCTTTAAACTGCGGCCGCAGGGTTACTGGAAAAAACACCACATGCTCGCTTCCAATGCCCTTGCCAGAAGCAATCAAAACTTTTTGGGTAAAGCGCGTGTGACGGAGCTCATCATTAACCTGATTATTCCGCTTTTTGCCGCCCGGGCCCTGTTAAATGGCTCCCACGGCTTTTTTGAATACCTGCAATCTTTTTACCTGTGGCTGCCGCTGAACAATGTTTACCGGACATTCAGCAGGCGTTTCCCCTGGCTGGCTCTCTATCGGCGCCGTTTTCCATGTCAGGCTTTAATGCAGGCTTTCATTCAATTAAACAACCAGCACTGTCAGCTCAACCGTTGCGCGCTCTGCCCTCTGGCTCATACCCTTGACAAATGAAACGATTTTAATTAAACTTGTAAAGTATTTCTTCCGATAAGTATGATAACTTTTAATCCCTGATACATTTTAATCCGAAAGGAGAAAACATGGAATTTAACTGGTTCGACCCGATTATGGTGCGTAATTTTATTTATGCCGTGGTAGGTGTGATGGTGGGCATGGTTTCTTCTATAGTTACCTATAAATTGGTCAATAAAAGCACGCGTTTCGACATTCCCAACGAATTGGAAAAAGGCAATTTAGCGGTTGGAATGGTCGTTGCGGGGATTTTTATAATGATTGGTTTGATCGTTGGATTAATTATTGGGATGAGTTTGAATTGAAAGCAAAGATTTTATTGCTCATAGGCGGGGCGTTGTTATTTTTGACGGCTTGTGGGCAACACGCCGATGCGCCCAGAGTGCGCATGAACGCCGCAGACAGCGCGTTGTTGAAAATGGTGGAACATCGAATCGAAGAAAAAAAGGCGCTGGAAAAAGTCCGTTTGTATCTGGAGCGCTCCAACCTGATGCTGCATATCGATCGTTACTTACCCCTGATTAAAAAATACTCCAAGCGCTACGGTTTCGACTACCGCCTGATCATCGCCCAGATTGTTCAGGAATCCGGATTTAAGATGCACGCCCGCAGCCGGGTGGGCGCCAGAGGGTTGATGCAGATTATGCCCGGCACAGCCCGTGAACTGAGCCGCGAGCTGGACATTGAATACATTTTACTGCGTCCCAGAGAAAACATCACCGCCGGTATCTATCATCTCTACAAACAAACTCAGTATTTTCCGGACGCCTCTTTTGAAGATCGTCTGAAGCTGGCGCTGGCCAGTTACAACTCCGGAGCAGGCCGCGTGTTTGACGCTCAGGACATCGCGCGCCACTTTAAACAGCCGGCCAATAAATGGGAAAGCGTTAAGCCCTATCTGGCCATGCTTAAAGAATCGGACTGGCAGTTGCATCTACAGGTCTGGCCTAAGGGCCGTCCGCCTCATGGCTATTTTTACGGTTATGACGAAACGATTAGCTACGTGGACAATATCTGGTCCATGTATCAGATATATCGCAAAATTCTCTGAGGGGTGCTGTCTTCCCCGGCCTTTTTCTATTCTCCCCTGCCGCATGTAATAAAAATTCTTGAATTTCAGGGTTCGCATCGTAAATTATCGCTGTATCTTGGGCAGCTTAATTTAAAGTATGATTAAAAAAGAGACGATAAGTACATAAGCAACTCCTAAATTTGAGAAGGAGAAAAAACCGTGATGAAAATCCTGAACATTTTTTTGCTTTTTCTCGTGTCTTTCACTTTTTTATCCTTTAATCAGCAAAGCCAGCCGCCCTCAGCCAGAGTAAAGTTCGTGCTGGGGACGGTTGAATTAATGCGCCAGGGGAAGACCAACTGGCAGAAGGTACGTTTCCATCAGCGTGTTTACGAAGGGGATCGCATTCGTACGGCCTTAAACTCGCGCGTTGAGCTGGCCATGCCCGATGGCTCGGTCATAAAGATCAATGAAAACAGTATGTTCGATGTGACGGAGATTAAAACGCCCGAACGCGATCAGAGCGATCGGATGGGATTTACATTGTGGGTGGGCAGTTTGTTTGCCAAATTCAAGAAAATTGTGGAAGAGCGCCAGACGCGCGTCATCGAAACGCCCAGCGCTGTGGTGGCCGTGCGCGGAACGGAATTTGACCTGGAAGTGGACCGCCAGCAGACCACCGTGGTGCGCGTTTACGAAGGCCGGGTAACCTTAAAGTCCAAAACAGTAGCCGGCGAAGTGGTGGTAGGCAGCAATCAGGAATCCAGGGTGGAGCGCGGTAAACCGCCCACGCCGCCTCGCGTTTTTACTCCCGACCAGCAAGATGAAACAGGCCAGGCCCGGCAGTTCTTTCTTAAACTGGATCTGAAAAAATTCCAGATCACTGAGCCGGCGCTGGTAGCCGGCGGCCTGCTGCTGACCGGCCGCACCGTTCCCGGCGCCCGGATTACGGTCAATGGTCTGCCGCTTACCGTGGGAGCCAACGGCTTGTTCAAAGGACGCATTCCCGTGCAGGAAGGCCTGAATGTGCTGAATGTGGTGGCCGAATTTCAGGGAAAACGCCAGCAGCAAACCATCCGCCTGCTGGTCAATACTCAGAAACCGCAAATCAAATTAGCCCGGCCGCTAACCACCGCCTTTACCAACCGTCGCGATTACAGCCTGAGCGGCGCCGTATTCGATCAGACGCCCGGCGACCGCGTTAAAGTGTACATTAACGATGAATTTATTACGGAAATAATCGGCCAGGGCAGCTTTAACCGCACCATCATTTTAAGCGAAGGACAGAACACCATGCGCATTGTTGCCGAAGACGTCTCCGGCAACCGCACCGAGCTGGTGGAACAGATCTTTCTGGATACCGTCAAACCCATTCTGACCGTGACCGAACCCGCCCAGCCGGTTTATGTTCTTTTTAAGCCCCCGCAACCGCCGGATCAACAGGTCTCATTCATGGACGAACGTTTTACGCAAATCATCCGCGGAGTGGTCATCGATCCGGAGCCCTCTTCGGGGATTAAACGCATCATTGTCAATGGTCAGGAGATCAAACCCAACAACGACGGCAGCTTCGAAGCCAAAATCCTGCTCAAACGCACGCCCGTTGGACGCAGGGGTGAAAACCGCCTGTCGTTTATTGTGGAAGATGTCGCCGAAAATATATTGCGTGACAACAGCCGGGTGATCATTGTACAATGAAAAGGGGAACGCTCATGAAAACAAGCCTTATGTGTTTGATCTTTTTAGTGGTGCCGATGATGCTTCTGGCTCAGGGAAACTTTAACATCACCGGCCGCGTTTCTTTGCAGACTTTGAATGTCAGTTACGATGAAAAATCGTCGTTAAAACCGGACTCCATTCCCGACGACCAGTACGCCAAAAGCACGCTTATTCCCGGTTTGCAGCAGCGTTTGAATCTTGCCCTGTTTGCCCGTAGCCGCCATTACGACATTACCCTGCTCGGCGATCTGAAGAACAACCAGTGGGATCGGCTCGACAACTTTCAACGCGTCGATCGCTTAACGCTGAATATTCGCCGCGGACGCAACGAGATGATTCTGGGCGATTTTTTCCAGAGCGGTTCGGATCTGTTTGTGCAAAGCCGGGAAATGCGCGGATTTAAACTGGCCATCGAAAGCGGTAAAACCTATTATTACAAAGTGGAACTGATTGGCGGCCAGTCTCAAAAACCGCTGGCCGTCGGCGACCGTTTGCCCATGCAGTATCGCCAATACGAAACGTCGGGACAGTTTCAACGCTATCTGGGAGCCGCTCAGGTCAAAACGGGAAAATGGGAAAAATTTGAAGTGGGCCTCAAATTCCTGTGGGCCAAAGATAATGAAAAATCAATCGAAGAAGCCATTAGCGAACCATTAACCAATCAACTGCTCGGCCTGGACGGTCAGTTGTATTTGTGGAAAAAACGCGTCAAATGGTTCTTTGACGCCAATCTCAGCCGCAAGGACACGCTGAGCGCGCAAAATGTAACCGATCTGGCTTACCGGGCGGGTTTTGATTTGCGTCTTGGTCACTTTAAAATGATTCTTTACAAACAATATCTGGGTTACGACTACTATTCCGCCGGTTATCCCTACTTACAAACCGACCGCGACGGTTTTGTGCTGAATGCGGTGTACAATTTCCCGCAAAAATTCGCCCTTTCGCTGGAAGGCGAGCGCTATTTCGACAATCTGAAAGATTTTAAAGACCGGCCGCGCACCACCACCAATAGCGCCATTGTTGGCATTACCTCCATGCACAGTCATTTTCCGGAGGTTACCTTAAAATTCCGCTACCGCGACGACCGCAGCAATACCGTTCTGGACTCGGTCAAAACCGATAAACTGTACATGGGGCTGGAAGGCCGCATCTCTTTCGGCTCGATGAACAATCGCCTCTCCCTGTCCGCCATTTACCTGGACCTGGACGATCGCAGCATCTTACAGGCCGGGGCGCCACTGGGCACAAAACAGTTCATCAGCAGCGTCAACTTTTACCTTCGACCGCACAACCGCCTCTTTATTTCCGGCGGGAGCGTCTTCAGTCGGCTTCAATTGAGTAATGACCAGCAAAACATCAATTCCTACACCTTTACATCCGGGCGCTGGGATGTCATTCCTGTACGCTTGCGCGCCGAATTCAACCTGAGCTTTATTTACAACGACGCGGCCAACGGCGGCTACCAGGACATGCTGAGCGATTACAACCAGCTCGCCTCTTCGTTTTCGCTGGAGTACTTCTTTAATACACGGATTTCGCTGAAGGCTATTGTGGGCAACGATTTCCGCGATATGCGCTACAGCCTGGACCAGGCCCGCCTGGTGATCAATGATCCCGATTACGGGCCCACTTATTTTAACGGCTTTGAATCGTACAACAGCCTTAAATACGGAATGGAATTGAACTGGATTTTCTGATGTTGACCAGGGTACGACCTACGCTGTTACTTTTGCAGAAAAACGCGCAACTCCCTTTTAAATACTTGCTTCAAAAGAGGTATGAATTTAGCGTGTTAAAAGTTCTGTAAATGCATTACGTGTTACGCTGTCAAGTCCTGCCGTTCTTTGCGGCTTCTCTGCGCGCTCTGTGTTTTCTTATATCCATGCGGAAATGTTTTGGGTAGAGGCTTTGCTGCTTTAGGTCGTTTGAGCTGTTAATTGACAACCTGAAAAATCATTCCTTGAAAACAGGTCGGGCTGCGCGCATAGCCTAACGCTCTTTTTACAATAAATTCACACCTTTGCCATTTAAAACGCCCCTTCCTCTTTTACTGCATAGCAAAGTTTTTTAAATTCAGCGAAACAAAATGATGAGGTTAAATAACAATGCAACCCATTTATCTGGATTACAATGCCACCACGCCCATCGATCCGCTGGTCGCCGAAGCCATGAAGCCCTATCTGAACGCGCATTTCGGCAATCCTTCCAGCGCTCATTATTACGGTTTTCAGACCAGACAGGCCGTTGAGCAGGCCCGTCGGCAGGTGGCCCGCATGCTGGGGTGCGCGCCGGACGAGATCATCTTCACCTCCGGCGGATCCGAATCCAATAACTACGCCATCAAGGGCGCGACCCTGGCCAACCGCCAGCGCGGCAATCACATCATCACCTCGCAAATCGAACATCCGGCTGTGCTCGAAGTGTGCCGCTATCTGGAAAGTCTGGGCTTTCGCGTGACCTATTTACCGGTTGATGAATACGGCATGGTCAATCCGCAAGCCGTGCAGAAAGCCATCACCGATCGAACCATCCTCATTACCATCATGCACGCCAACAATGAAGTGGGCACCATCCAGCCCATTGCGGAGATCAGCCGTCTGGCCCATGCCCATGGGATCATCATGCACACCGACGCCGCGCAATCCATCGGCAAAATTGCAGTGCGCGTGGACGAGCTGGGCGTTGATTTGCTGTCTGTTGCCGGGCATAAACTATACGCGCCCAAGGGCGTGGGAGCGCTGTACATTAAACGCGGCCTGCGACTGGAAAAGCTGATTCACGGCGCCGACCATGAACAGAACAGACGGGCCGGAACCGAAAATGTGCTGGAGATCGTCGGTCTGGGCAAAGCCTGCCAGTTAGCGCAGGAAAGCGTCGATCAGGAACAGGTGCGCTTAAAAAAACTGCGCGATCGCCTCGAAACACTGCTGTTAACGGCCTTCCCCGAAGCAAAGCGCAACGGTCATCCGCAAAAGCGCCTGCCCAATACGCTGAGCCTAAGCTTTCCCGGGGTGGAAGCCAATCTCATTGTTTCGCAGTTGAGCGAAAGCGTGGCTCTTTCGGCCGGCGCGGCCTGCCACAGTGACGAAGTGACGCTCTCTCACGTTCTGCAGGCCATGCACGTTCCGGAGTCCATTGCTATGGGCACCGTTCGCCTTTCGGTGGGCCGCTTTACAACGGAAGAGGAGATCGAACGGGCCGCTAAACAGATAATCGATGTCATTGAAAAGTTAAAACCCGGCCAGGATTTGCCAGCGTCGGACGCGGAATTGAGCGAAATCAAGCTGACGCATTTTACACATGGCCTGGGCTGCGCCTGCAAGCTGCGGCCGCAGCTTTTAGAAGAAGTTTTGCAAAAATTACCGACGCCTGTCGATTCGCGCTTACTGGTGGGCACAGAAACGGCCGACGATGCCGCCGTTTACCGCCTGCGCGACGACCTGGCGCTGGTGCAAACGGTAGATTTTTTTACGCCGATCGTTGACGATCCCTTCGATTTTGGACGCATTGCCGCCGCAAACGCACTGAGCGATATCTACGCCATGGGCGCAGAACCCATTTTCGCCCTGAATATTGTGGCCTTCCCCGCCAACCGTCTGCCGCTTTCGGCATTGGAAAAGATGCTGGCCGGCGCACAGCTTACGGCGCAAAAAGCCGGCATTTCCATTGTGGGCGGCCACACGGTTGACGACACCGAGCCCAAGTTTGGTCTGGCCGTCAGCGGAGTGGTCCATCCTGAAAAAATCTGGAAAAATATTGGCGCCAGAGCCGGCGATGTCCTGGTTTTGACCAAACCTATCGGTACGGGCGTGCTGTCCACCGCTTTAAAACGCGGACTGCTAAACAAAGACCAGCAAATACATCTGGTGGAAATCATGGCCCGTTTGAACCGCGAAGCGGCGGATGCATTGCGCGATTTTGAAGTGCACGCCTGCACCGACGTAACCGGCTTCGGTCTGATTGGCCATCTGCTGGAAATGTTAAAAGGCAGCGAGGCGGGGGCCCAGCTGTATCTGGACTGCGTTCCGCTTTTGCCGGAAACGAGGCATTTTATTCAAATGGGCATTGTCCCGGGCGGCACCAGGGACAACCTGCAATTTACCGCGCCGTTTGTCGATTATGGGAGTTTAAGCGACAACGAACGACTTTTGCTGAACGACGCCCAGACCTCCGGCGGCCTGCTGGTCAGTTTATCGCAAGAACAGGCCGACGATTTTTGCAAACGACTGCCCGGACAATGCGCTATCATCGGAAAAATCACCGCTCAAAAGGATCCGTTCATCAGGGTGCAGCCCACGCAGCAGACAGGAATTTAAAAGAAGTGGTTGCCGATCCTTTAAACCGCTGCGTTTATTCCAGGGCAGCACAGCCGCAACTCTTAAAAAACCGCAACGTGCGCAATGAATATTTTAAATTAAATTACCATTGCTCGCTCGATCCTCACTCCCAGACAAAAGATCAGGAATGAACGCACTTGTAAGGGCGAAGGATTTCCAACCCTACTTTATCCAGAGCGCTTTTTTGATATGACTAAAGATGAATGCTTACCATCGCTGAATTGTTCTTGGAAATCCTTCGCCCCGACATAAACGGTGGCAGGAATTCACCACATTTGCAGAAACAGGTTTGAAATGACAGGCTAACCATTCAACCAATCAACTATTCAACTAATCAACCATTAAACCAATCCCGCCATGGCGATACAGATGTTTTGAAGGAAGTATTCTAAAAATAAAATTCTTCTATCAGCGCAAAATAATCGACAAAAACTTTTAAATTTTATTTCAAAATTATTTTCTTTCCCTCTCTTATTTAGTATATTATTTCAGTTTGTTAAGTTAACTTAATAATTAAAAGATTGGGGTGAGCTATGAAAAAACTTGTCGCTTTTTTCGCCGTCGCATTATTGCTTTTTGTCGTCCTGCCGACGACGCTCAGCGCCCAGGATTCCTGGCTTTTTCAGGAAGAGATGACCATTAAATTTCCCACGCCCGACAGCGTCACCTATCCCTTTCTCTGCGCCACGGATAACAAGGGCAGCCTTTGGGTCATTACCACCAGCGCAGTGGATGCCCGTGGGATGAATGCCCTGTGGATGGCAGCGCCAGGCGACTCGGTCTTTACGCTGATCGACGACTACAGCGCCAATCTGGACGTGGAATCGGCGCGCGGCATTACCACCATTGACGACACCGTTCTGGTTGTGTGTCGTAAGCCGGGTACGCCCATGCCTTCGCTTTCCATCATGTACGAATATCCCGATGGCGATCCCGCTCAGCGTAAGGAATACACCGCCGGCGGTTACGGTACGTGGGTGCTCGGTCTTTCTGCCAACAAGGACAAATTTGTGTACGCCGGGCTTTCCTACCACACATCCATCCGCGTGTACAATTTTACGGACACCGCCTCGGCCCGGGGCACCTGGGTGCCCATTCAGCCCCTGGACCTGCATCCCATCGAACCGGGCGGACATGACGGCACAGGATTTTCCATCATTCGCGATGTGGCCACCATTCCCGGCGCCGATTACAGCGATCCCAACACGCCCTTCTTTTCCAGCCGCAACAGCGATACTCTGAGCTCCACAGGCGGTATTGCCGTGTGGACCGGCGGAACGCAAACCTCGCCTAAAGATTACGTGGGCCAGCGCGTAAGCGATGTGTCTTCCTACCTTGGCTGGCTTTCCTGGACGCCTTACGGCATTGCCTGCGACAGCCAGGGGAATCTGTGGGCCTGCGGCACCGATACCACGCGGCGCTGGGTAAAATCGTTCATGATCAGCGGAAATTTCGCCATTGAACTGGATGAGTTGCCATCAGCTAACAGCGCGGTCAATCCCGATCCGCAGGGCGCTCCCTTCTTAACCCCTTCGGACATTGCCTTCAGCCCGGACGAAAATTTTGCCTATGTCATCGATCAGGAAGCTAAATGCGCCTTTGTCTTTTCCTACGGCCCATTGCAGGCGCTTGATGAGCCAGGCTCGCTGCTTCCTAAGACAACAGCGCTCTTAGGGAATTTCCCCAATCCGTTTAATGCCCAGACAACCATTGAATATCAGTTAAGTAAAACGCAAAATGTTCAATTTTTGATTTTTAGTAATTCCGGTCAATTGGTTAAAGAAATTAATGTTGGTAAACAGGTCGCCGGTAAACATCAGATTAAGATTAATGGCAATCATTGGGCTTCGGGAATTTATTTTTACCAATTACGCGGCGAGAACGTGGTTCAAACGAGAAAAATGCTATTGATTAAATAAGTGATTCCCTGCTGTTCATTGAATTAAGGGTTATCATTATGGCAGGTACTTATTCAAAAATTTATATCCAGGTGATCTTTGCCGTAAAGGGGAGGCAAAATCTTTTACAAAAATCCTGGCGCAATGAAGTATTTAAATACATGACGGGAATTATTAAGAATAAAGGCCATAAATCGATCATTATTAATGGCGTATCAGATCATGTTCATTGTTTTATTGGTCTTAAACCGTTTATGGCCCTGTCGGGTTTGGTTAGAGATATAAAAAATAATTCTTCTAATTTTATTAACGACAGAGGATTTGTGCAAGGTAAGTTTGAATGGCAGGCTGGATATGGGGCTTTTTCTTACGCGCATTCTCAATTGGATACGGTTTATAAGTATATTTTAAATCAGGAAGCGCATCATAAGAAAAAAACGTTCAGGGAGGAATATTATAATTTTTTAAAAAAGTTTGAAATTGAATTTAAGGATGAATATTTGTTTGAATGGATTGAATAATGTCACCTCTTCGAGGTTTAAATGAGGGCCGGGATTTTGGCTATAATCGTTTCATCCCTTCGGGATTGGAATGGCGCCAAAATGTAAAGATGGTTTAAAATGAACGGAACAGCACCATTTTGTAAATGAAGCGAATCCCAAAAAACAATTGCATGTGCCGGAAATTTTGAACATGAAATACGAAATAAAATTGGTGACGAAATAACCCAAATCCGAAGGATTGAAATGATTATAGAAAACCAGACCCCAAACCAAATTATTAACCCTGAAAGGGTGTCATATTGGTGGCAACCGTTTCATCTTTCGGGATTGAATTAGCGCCAAAATGTAAAGATGGTTTAAAATGAACGGAACAGCACCATTTTGTAAATAAAGCGAATCACAAAACAATTTTATGTGCCGGAAATTCTGGGCATGAAATACGAAATAAAATTGGTGACGGGAAAACCCAAATCCGAAGGATTGAAATGATTATAGAAAACAAATTAATAACCCTGAAAGGGTGAAATATTGGCGGCAATCGTTTCATCTTTCGGGATTAAAACGGCGTCAATACGTAAAGGTGATTTTTGTCTGAAGGGATTAAATAATAATGTCACCTCTTCGAGGTTTAAATAATGGCCTGTGGCATTTTGGCTATAATCGTTTCATCCCTTCGGGATTGAATTAGCGCCAAAATGTAAGGGCGATTTTAAAATAGTCCGAATAGTAAAATTTTGTAAAGGAAATGAATTCAAAAAAATAACCCCAGGAGCCGGAAATTCTGAACATAAAATCCGAAATAAAATTGGTGACGGAAAAACCCAAATCCGAAGGATTGAAATGATTATAGGAAAGTGAAGCCCCAATCAAATCATTAACCCTGAAAGGGTGCCATAATGGTGGCAATCGTTTCATCCCTTCGGGATTGGAATGGTGCCAAAATGTAAAGATGGTTTAAAATGAACGGAACAGCACCATTTTGTAAATGAAGCGAATTACAAAAAACAATTTTATGTGCCGTAAATTTTGAACATGAAATCCGAAATAAAATTGGTGACGAAAAAACCCAAATCCGAAGGATTGAAATGATTATAGAAAACCAGACCCCAAACCAAATTATTAACCCTGAAAGGGTGTCATATTGGTGGCAACCGTTTCATCTTTCGGGATTAAATTAGCGCCAAAATGTAAAGATGGTTTAAAATGAACGGAACAGCACCATTTTGTAAATGAAGCAAATCCCAAAAACTAATTGCATGTGCCGGAAACTCTGAACATGAAATCCGAAATAAAATTGGTGACGAAATAACCCAAATCCGAAGGATTGAAATGATTATAGAAAACAAATTCCCAAACAAATTAATAACCCTGAAAGAGAAATTTTCATTGTTTCATTCAAAACGGAAAACAAATACATGAATTTTAAAATGAACATTTTTTTATTATGCCTCATTCTCTTTTTTTATGATGTCGGTTTTACCCAACCGCAAACCAAACGCCTCTTTTTGTGGGTGGACGCCAGCGCCAACTGGGCGCAGCTAAGCGACTCTTCCGCCATGGAGGCGATGGCCCAAAAGGCGGCGTCTGTCGGCTTTACCGACCTGGTGATTGACATCAAGCCCAATTCGGGCTATGTGTTGTACCCCAGTAAAATTGCGCCCCGTCTGTTAAAATGGAAGGGCGTGGAACGTCCGGCGTATTACGACTACCTGGCCCATGCCCTGACGCTCGGCAAACGGTACGGTTTAAAAGTACACGCCGCCCTCAACATTTTTTCCGAGGGTAGCCGCCCCGCCGGGCTGGGGCTTGTTTACGAAACGCGTCCCCACTGGCAAACCATTCTGTACACGCCGAAGGGCTTAAAACCCATTACAGAAGTGGAAAGCAAACAATCCCTGTTTGTGAATCCCATCAGAGAAGACGTGCAACGCTACGAACTTTCCATCATCGCCGAAGTGGCGCGCAACTACCCGCAACTGACCGGCATCATTCTGGATCGCGCTCGCTTTGACGGCATTGCTTCCGATTTTAGCCCGGAATCCAGGGCGGCGTTTGAAAAGTTCTTAAATAAAAAAGTTAAACACTGGCCAGAAGACATTTTTACTTGGCAAAAACAAACGCCGGACGCCGAGCCCGAAGTAACGCCAGGCCCATTATTCAAGCGGTGGCTTTTCTGGCGCGCAAAGTGTATTTTCCATTTTTTTGTAAAAGCGCGAGACACCGTAAAAACGCTTAACCCTCAACTGGCGTTTGGCGACTATGCCGGATCTTGGTACCCCACCTATTACGAAGTGGGCGTCAATTGGGCCAGTCAACATTACCATCCCCCCTACTGGTGGGCCGATCCGGACTACCATGTAACCGGTTACGCCGAATTGCTGGATTTTTTCATGTCCGGCTGTTATTATTTTGAAGTAACCATCGACGAACTTAATTTACCCGATGTGCGGATTGATTTGCGGCAGGAAGCGGCCATGAAAGATGGTAAACAATTCTGGTATAGTGTGGAAGGCGCCTGCGACATAACCAATCAGGTCATTCAGCAGGCCACAACCGTGTACGGCAGTCTGTTCATATTACAATACAAAAATCATCCGCAGCAGTTTAAACGCGCCATGCAAATGGTTTTGAAAAAAACAGACGGGTTAATGCTCTTCGATCTGGTTTATATTAATGAATATGACTGGTGGGATCTTTTGCAAGAAACTTTTTCTGATTAAAGGCAAGTATGCGTAAAACTCATCTGATTGTTTTATGGTTGATTTTACTTTTTGCGGCCACTTGCTCTTTTGCGCAGGACACGCTGCTATTTGTCATCCGCGTCGATGATATTTTAAGCCGCAACATTTCGTTGCAGCCGCGCAGCATTACGCCCTTCCAGCAAACCGTTGAAGCCGTCGGCGCTAAAGTGTCATGGTCGGTCATTCCTCATCGCCTGCAGGAAGCAGAAAACAACGACGGCCAGCTTCGCGCGGAATTAGCGGCAACCGTACAGCAAGGGCACGAAGTGGCGCAGCATGGCTATATGCATATTTGCACGCTCTGCGGACAATATCATGAGTTTTATTGCACCACCTATCAACAGGCCTTCACTTATGAGCAGCAAAGCGCATGGATTTCCACAGGTCGGCAAATTTTACAAGACAGCGTCGGTATTACACCGATTTCGTTTGTGCCCCCTTCTCATGTGGCCGACCGCACCACTTACAACGCGCTGGTCGATCAGGGCTTTAATCTCATATCCACGTCCGGATATAACCTTAGCGAGCTCAGGGAGGGGCTGTTCAACATCCCTCCGGGAAGGGATTACACATGGGAGCTGACCTCTGAGCAGTATAACGCCAGAAAGCAGGAAGCCCTTGCCGAGATTGAAAGCGTATTATCCGAGCAGGGCATTTACACACTGCTCTTTCACGATCCGTTTATCCGTCAGGGCTACGAAAATGGCCTGGTTTTGCAGTGGACGGCCGAGTTGTTAGACTCGCTCGTTTCCATTTATGGGACACGCCTTAAATTTGTTACTCTTAGCCAGGCGCGGGACATGCTTTTAAATAACAGCACACAACTTGCGCACAGGCAAAAGTTAATTTTAAAAAGTTTTGAATTAAGCCAGAACTTCCCCAATCCTTTTAACGGACAAACGCGCATTCATTATTATCTGGGACAGGCCGCTCGCAATGTTTCCGTTCGTTTTTTTGACGCGAACGGCAGACTCATTGAAGCCATAAACCTCGGTCAGCATCTGGCTGGCAATTACTGGCTGCCATGGAATCCGGTCAATCTGGCCAGCGGCTTTTACGGCTATATTTTTGAAGTGCGTTTTAACGATGGAAGGGTGGCGCGGAAAAGTAAATTTTGTACCATTTTAAAACAGAGCGTTTATGAAAAAAACATTGTTTATTCTGTTAATTTTTAGTCAATTGATCGGCGCGCAAATGCCGCAGGCGCGCGGCGTGTGGCTAAGCCGCGACGTCATCGAAGGCGGCGTTGATTTAATCGAATCCACCTGCCACAAACTGGCGCAGGCTAATTTTAACCGCATCTTTGTGAATGTTTACTATCTGGGCGCCACCATTTATCCCAGCGATGTGCTGCAACAGGCCGGCGGGCCGCGGCAACACATTCAATTTGCAGGAAGAGACCCTCTGGCCGAGACCATCGAAATCGCCCACCGCTGGAACCTGGAAGTCATCGCCTGGTTTGAGTACGGCTTGATGAGCCACTACAGCGGCAACGACACCAGCGACAGCGGCCCGATTTTAACCGCTCATCCGGACTGGGAAGCCGTGGACAATCAGAGCCGGCATTACCAGCAAAACCAGTGGGGCGTTTTCCACTGGATGGACGCCGCACATCCTGAAGTTAAACAATTTATGGAGGACCTGTTTGCAGAAATCGCCGCCCGCTACCCGCAACTGGACGGCGTCGAAACCGATCGCATTCGCTACCCCTCTACCGATTTTTCTTACTCGGCCGTTTCGCGCCAGCGCTACCAGCAGCAAACGGGCGGCACGGATCCTCTGTACATCTACCCGGGGCATGCCGAGTGGGCGCAGTGGACCGCCTGGCGCGAAAGCCAGATCAACCAGATCGCCCGGCGCATTTACCAGGCGGTGAAAGCGCTTCAACCCGATATGCTCGTTTCCGCCGCCGTGGCTCCGCCCTACATGTTGCTCAGCGGCTCCAAGTTGCAGCGCTGGGATGTGTGGAGCGACAGCGGCTATGTGGACGCCCTGGAGCACATGCTCTATTTGAACGACAGCGATTTTCCCAATCAGTTTGAACTGGCCAGGCAAAAAACCAATCCGCACGTGTTGTTGTACGCCGGAATCGATTTTAACACCCTGCAATCTGCGCTGTTTCAAATCAATTACGCCCTGACGCATCAGGCCGACGGCGTAACCATCTGGTACTACAAAGACCTGAACGACGAGGTTTTGCAAACACTGCGCGACGAAGTATTCAAAACTAAAGCGGCCCTGCCGCATCAGGATTTAATTATTGACGATGGCGCCTCGCGTTTCTTTACCGCTACCGGCGCATGGGATAAATACTCGGGCGGATTCAATGATTCGTATTTGCTAAGCGCCGATCCGGCGGCTCAGGCCGTTTTCGACGCGCCCGTCTGGCTAAGCGGCCATTACGCCCTCTTTGCCCGCTGGCCCGCTCAATCCGACCTAACGGAACAGGCCCTCTGGCGCATCGAAGCCAACGATTCTGCCCATTCGGTAACCATCAACCAACAAAAGGATGCCAACCGCTGGGTATTTTTACATGCCGATTCCTTTTCTTACGGCTCGACCGTTCGTCTGCAATTGACCAACAGCGCAAACGGTAAGTTAGCCGCCGACGCCGTGCGCCTTTTAAGACAAAAACCGCTAAAAGCCATCGATTATTTTGCGCCCGACTCCGTGCATCTCAACTTAAAATTCAACCAGTGGATCGATAGCGCCGCGGCGCTGTCGCCAGCCAATTACAACATTCAGCCGCAGGTGGAAGTAATAAACGTCGCTTTTGTCGGGCAAGATCGTTCTGCGGTCAACCTGCAAACCGCGCCTTTAACGCCGGGACAAAACTATCAACTGCAGATCAGCGCGCTTAAGGATTACGTCGGTATTCCATTAAACGATCTTACGCTGAGCTTTACCTTTGATCCCCAATTAAGTGAAATTGTAATCGATAACGCTTCCGACACCTTTACCACATACGGCCAGTGGCAAACGGTAGCAGACTCCTGCGCCATTAACGGCGACTGGTTATACATTCAGGCGGGATCAGGCGCGCGCTTTGCCCAATGGTGGTCGCCCATCCAGCAAGACGGCTACTATCGCGTGCAGGTTTTTATTCCCTGTTCCGATCTGACGCTGACCAGCGACGCGCACTACGCCATTTTGCACAACTTCGGCTCCAGTTCGGTCATCCTCAGTCAGCAACAGGCCGTAGGCAATTGGGCCGACCTTGGAACTTACTACCTTAAAGCGGGGCAAACAGCCAGCGTAAAACTGAGCGACGAGGCCAGCGCCGGCGTAATCGCCGCCGATGCGCTGCGCTTTAAACGCACACTAAATCCCACCGCTTTACCGCTGAGCAATAGACCGCTGCCGGACGATTTTACGGTGGGCGCAAATTACCCCAATCCCTTTAACAATCAAACGCTCATTCCGCTTCATCTAACTCTGCCGGCAAAGGTCAGGCTGGAGCTTTTCGACGTTCGCGGTCGGCGCGTGTTTTCGTCTGCAGAACGGGTGTTTCACGCCGGCGAACACCGATTGACTTTGAAAGCTGAACAATTAAGCAGCGGGATTTATTTTTTCGTGGTGCGTTTTAGAACGGCCGATCACCGGCAAAAAGCGCATTATGGGAAAGTGATGGTTTTAAAATAGAAAAGAGTCCGCCGGGCGCTGAGAAAGTTCCCTCGGGCAGGAACGAGTTTCAGGCCCGGAAGATTAAGGGCTCATCAAAAAATAAAATCAATAAAAATGAGTGGACAAATGGTCGCAAAACGTCTCGTCAAATTTATTGTATTGTTCCTGTTTTTCTTCTTTTCCATCCTTTCACTCCACGCCCAGTCGCCCAAAGGCAAAATAATGGGCCAGGTAACCGACGCCAAAAGCGGGCAACCATTGGCCGGCGCAAACATTTACATCGAGGGAGCGACATTGGGCGCGGCCTCTGACCTGGAAGGTTTTTACTACATTTTGAATGTACCTGCCGGAAAGCACACCGTGGTTTGCCAGATGGTGGGCTATCAAACCGTGCGTAAAACGCAGGTGGAAGTGGTGGTTGATCGCACCACGCGCGTCGATTTCCGCCTGGCGGAAGCCATTGAAGAGACCGAGCCGGTGGAAGTGGTGGCCCAAAAACCGGCCGTTGTGCGCGATTTGACCGCCACCTCCAACTTTATGGATGCCAGAGAGATCGAAAGCGCGCCGATTCAGGGCCTGCGCGAAATGATGCAATTGAACGCCAATGTAACGCGCAACCCCAATGGCACCTTTTCCATTCGCGGCGGCGGCGCCTTTGACGTGCAGGTACAGTTTAACGGCATCGAACAGATCAGCTCTAACACGGGCGTGCCCGGCTACAATTTTATGGGCGAAAAATCCAACACCAGCTGGAAATACGACTACAATCCCCTGGGCGTGGAACAGATGGAGGTCATTTCCGGCGGATTTAGCGCGGAGTACGGCAACGCGCAGTCGGGAATTGTTAAGGTGGTAACCAAAGAAGGCGGTTCCGAATTTCACGGCGACTTTCGCGTGGAAGTGCGCCCGCCCGGCAAGTACCATTACGGTCCGTATCTTTACGGCCCGGAAACCGTGGAGTGGAAAAACTGGGGTTCGTTCGATAAGTGGCAAAGGTGGCGCGACGAGAACGCGCCGAATATTCCGGATGACTCGCTTTACACCCATTACTACCAGAAATGGATTGCCAACCACTCCCCCGCCGAAGGCAATCGCTCCAATCCCCTGGGCGTGTACGACTACCGCAAGCTGATGTACCGAAGATACCTGTTCGGATTTGGCGGTCCTTTAAGCAAAGACGGCAAACTGCGCTTTTTCCTTTCTGCCGAGTACCGCAACACGCCGGCGCGCATTCCCAGCGTGGAACGCAGTCAAATCTACCAGAATTACAGCTTAAACCTGACCTACCAGCTTACGAAAAACGACAAACTAAAATTTTTAATGCAATATCAGGGCTACCGCGGCTCGGTGTGGTCTGGCTCGGACGACATTCGCTGGGCTTCGATCATCGGTCAATGGCCCCAGTACAAATACGTGTTGATCTTCGACAGCCCCAAAGAAGAGACGACCACCACGCAAAGCCTGAGCTGGACGCATGTCTTTTCCAGCAAAACCTTCCTGGAAGCCATGGTCTGGCACCAGCGCGAGGTGTACATTGAACGCAATCGATCGATCATTACCGCTACCGATCCGTGGCTCATCCGGGCCGGCCCCTGGGACGAGGAATTCCGACGCATCGTCTATGCCTTTACTTCGCTTTACGCGCTGGACAACCGCACCGATGTGTGGAACGCGTCCGTTGATTTAACCAGCCAGGTGACCAATCGGCATCTGCTGAAAATCGGGGCCAAAGCGCAGTACTGGGACACGCGCTACAACGGAGAATCCGGCGCCCGGCTGAATGCCTTTATTTCCTACTCCGGCTTTGCCGAATATTACCACGCCTATCCCTATTACTTTGCCCTGTACGCTCAGGATAAGATTGAGGTGGAAGAGATTGTGGCCAATGTGGGCCTCCGTTTTGAAGGTTTTAACATGAACTGCGACGCGCCGGCAGACCGCTTTCGTCCATTTTATTTTGGTACAGGCCAGGGCGGCGGCCCCTTTATTGGCGATCCGGGCGACCCACGGACGCGTAAGCCCAAAACGCACCTGGCTGTTTCGCCCCGCTTCGGGCTTTCCTTTCCTATTGGCGAAGACATGGCCTTTCGTTTACAATACGGGCATTTTTATTCCATGCCGCTCTTCCGGCAAACCATCTCACGATCCACCTGGCAGGGATGGCGCATGTACGGCAATCCTGATCTGGGTTTTAAGAAAACCATCAGCTACGAAATTGGTTTGCAAAAAGGGATTAAAGGACACCGGCTGGATATTGCCGCCTATTACAACGACCGCGTTCAGCAAACCGTGCGCGTCAACATCCATTCGCCGCAGGGTTCGCAACAAATTGCGCCGCAAAATCCCTATTACATCTCTTACGAAAACAACGGCTACGGCGCCACCAAAGGAATTGAAATATCTTTGAACCGCATTGCGCCCGGCGACTGGAATTACCGTTTGAGCTACAGTTTTGCGCGCACCACCTTTGGCGCATACGGAGCCATGGATATCTATCCGGATCCCAATGATCCTCGTTCATTCCTGGAAAGACGCAGCGCCAACGATTTTGTAACCAGCCAGGACCGCACGCACACCTTTCGGGCGCTGATCTCTTACCGCCTGGCGCAAAAGTTTTTAAAGTTACTGCCAGACTTTTTAGGTGTACACACAGCCAGCGCCAGCATGATCTACTCGGCCAAAAGCGGAACGCCCTTCACCTATGTAACCAGCTACGATCAGTTTACGGATGTGATCAACAACCGGCGTTATCCGCTGGAACAGAAAACCGATTTGAGTATCACCATAAAAAGCAAGCTGTGGGGCCTCAGTCCGGCGCTATCTTTACGCGTGGAAAATCTGTTTAACGATAAATGGCTAACGCCTTTGCTGGACGCCACGGAGCTGAGGAACTGGGTGGAATACGGCATTACGCGCGATACGCCGCCTTCGGACGACCCCAACGATCCGCAGGCGCGCATTTACAAGTTTCGCTACTACCAGACGTACCGTAATATGCCCACGGCGCTGTACTTGAGTTTGGGGGTGAGTTTTTGATATGATCGTTTGCCCTGTCATTTCAGCGAGCTCTTTATGCAGAACGTGCCCTGTCATTTCGACGAATTCGACCACGGGCACACCCTCTGTCATTTCGACGAGCCCGCCCGCAGGCGTGCCCCAGTCATTTCAACGAGCTCTTTATGCAGGACGTGCCATGTCATTTCGACGAATTCGTCCACAGGCACACCCCTGTCATTTCGACGAATTCGACCGCGGGCACGCCCCTGTCATTTCGACGAGCCCGCCCGCGGGCGAGGAGAAATCTTCTCAAACTAGTCAGAAAAGATTTCTCACCCCGATAAATCGGGGATTCGAAATGACAGTGAGAGGGGAGCTCCTCGAAAGGACAGGGATTGTGGCTCAAAATCACCAAAGAAAGTGATGCGAAACGGTACGACAATGTGGTGTTAATTTAATTAGGTAAAACAAAAAAACAATCTTAGAATGAAAGATTTTAAATATTATTTCGTTTACATCATGACAAACTGGAATAATAAGGTAATGTATGTGGGAATCACCAATAATCTTATGCGCCGGGTATATGAACATAAAAATAAATTAATTGATGGTTTTACAAAAAAATACAATATTAACAAACTGGTTTACTATGAGACTTTTCAGGATGTCCGTGCTGCTATTGAACGCGAGAAGGAAATTAAAAAATGGAGAAGAGAAAAGAAAAATAAGTTGGTTAATACAAAAAATCCTGAGTGGAGAGATTTAAGTAAGGATTTTGAGTAGAATTGCCCTGTCTTAATAACGATAACCGTTGCACGATGCTTAACGAGCTATTCATGCAGGACGTGCCATGTCATTTCGACGAATTCGACCACGGGCACACCCCTGTCATTTCGACGAATTCGCCCACGGGCACGCCCTCTGTCATTTCGACGAGCCCGCCCGCAGGCGTGCCCCTGTCATTTCAACGAGCTCTTTTTGCAGGACGTGCCATGTCATTTCGACTAATTCGACCGCGGGCACACCCCTGTCATTTCGACGAGCCCGCCCGCAGGCGTGCCCCAGTCATTTCAACGAGCTCTTTATGCAGAACGTGCCATGTCATTTCGACTAATTCGACCGCGGGCACACCCCTGTCATTTCGACGAGCCCGCCCGCAGGCGTGCCCCAGTCATTTCAACGAGCTCTTTATGCAGAACGTGCCATGTCATTTCGACTAATTCGACCGCGGGCACACCCCTGTCATTTCGACGAGCCCGCCCGCAGGCGTGCCCCAGTCATTTCAACGAGCTCTTTATGCAGAACGTGCCATGTCATTTCGACTAATTCGACCGCGGGCACACCCCTGTCATTTCGACGAGCCCGCCCGCGGGCGAGGAGAAATCTTCTCAAACATGTCAGAAAAGATTTCTCACCCCGATAAATCGGGGATTCGAAATGACAGTGAGAGGGGAACTCCTCGAAAGGACAGGGATTGTGGCTCAAATTCACCAAAGAAAGTGATGCGAAAAGGTACGACAATGTGGTGTTAATTTAATTAGGTAAAACAAAAAAACAATCTTAGAATGAAAGATTTTAAATATTATTTCGTTTACATCATGACAAACTGGAATAATAAGGTAATGTATGTGGGAATCACCAATAATCTTATGCGCCGGGTATATGAACATAAAAATAAATTAATTGATGGTTTTACAAAAAAATACAATATTAACAAACTGGTTTACTATGAGACTTTTCAGGATGTCCGTGCTGCTATTGAACGCGAGAAGGAAATTAAAAAATGGAGAAGAGAAAAGAAAAATAAGTTGGTTAATACAGAAAATCCTGAGTGGAGAGATTTAAGTGAGGATTTTGAGTAGAATTGCCCTGTCTTAATAACGATAACCGTTGCACGATGTTTACTGTCATTTCAACGAGCTCTTTTTGCAGGACGTGCCATGTCATTTCGACGAATTCGACCGCGGGCACACCCCTGTCATTTCGACGAATTCGACCGCGGGCACGCCCTCTGTCATTTCGACGAGCTCGTCTGCGGGCACACCCCCTGTCATTTCGACGAGCCCGCCCGCGGGCGAGGAGAAATCTTCTCAAACGTGGCAGAAAAGATTTCTCACCCCGATAAATCGGGGATTCGAAATGACAGTGGGAGGGGAACTCCTCGAAAGGACAGTTTAAGGAGTGCCTTCGAGTGATAGACAGAGGCTGAAACAAAGAATGCAAAAAACTTTAAACCATTAATCAGGGTGAAAACACCATGAGGCTACGCTTAAACATGAACTTCATTCTTTTCGTTGTCGTCGTTCTTCTGGTTGCATCGCAGAGTGCGGCGCAGGTGGAGGCCAACGCCATCTTTTTAAAACGCGGTATGTTGTGGGAAACCGTTAACGTGGCCAAGATGGGGCCCGTTTTTCAAAGCTGGCAGCACAAGGGCTATGGCATGGATTTCCCGGGCTTTGATCCGGAGTACGTTCCGCAACTGGTCGGCGGCCCCAATACGCACCATGCCGGCGGCGGTTTCTGGATGGCTGCCGTACGGCCATCGGCGCCGGATACGGTGTGGGCTGTACAGGACTGGGCCATGTTTGCCACCTCGGTAGGACTTTCCGAGACCAACAGTCCTTACCTGCTGAAAACACATCGATTACGCTGGCCAAACGGCGAGAATTACGGCATGCAGGTCGATCCCTATGAGGCGGAAGAGGTGGTGGAAACCGAATGGGAGTTTAATCCTTCGTATCGTTTTCCTTACACCCCCGGCCGCTTTTTGCCGGTGCGCGTCAAACGTACCGTTCGCGCCTGGAGCGGTTCGGCGGCTGATGAAAAATACATCATCATAGAATATGTGATCACCAATATCGCGCGCGAGGCGCACATCTTTAACGAACAAAACTGTACACCAGAAGCGTATCGCATTCTCAAAGCCGATTCCGTCTTGCAGGACGCCTATCTGCTGTTTACCTACGCCTTTTCCATCAACTACCGCGGCTGGTCCATTTTATTCCCGCAACTGGGCGACGGGGCGCGCAACAATCGCTTTTTGTACGATCCGCGACGGTTGATGCTTTACGGCTGGGCCGATGACTACACAGCGGCCGAGGGAAATCAGAAATTTGATCCTTACATCTATGAAAGCGGCGGACCGCCGGGCGGTAAAGAGTGGCTGGCGCCCGCCTTTGCCGGCATTAAATTTTTACACATTTCGCGTAACGATCTTGGTCTTGAAAATTTTATCAATCCCAGCAGTGTGGGCTGGTCGGTCAGCGAACCGGCAAACTCTTATCCCTTCACCGGTCTGGAAACGCCCGAGCAACGCTACGAAGCCATGAAGGACCTGAATAAAGTTTACAATCCGCTTGTCTTTCCGCAGGGGCTTTCCGACTCGCGCTGGGGAAACGCCCGAATGTGGAGCATGGTTTCGCTGGGTCCGTGGACATTGGAGCCGGGCGATTCCATTAAAATTGTCATGGCCGAAGTTGTGGGCAGCATTGATTTAAGCCGCATTACCGATCCACAATTAAACGAGCAGGAAATTGCACAACAGGGACTGCTGGATCTGCAAAATACGGCCGACCGGGCGCAGTTTAATTACGATCACGGATACAACGTTCCGGATCCGCCCCAACCGCCGTTCTCTTTTACGTTAACCCGTTTGCAGGAACAAACTGTGGGCAATGTGCTCACCTGGAGCAATGAAGCGGAAGCCATCCCCGATGCGGATTACGCCGGCGCCGAAGCCTTTGATCTTGCCGGATATCGCATTTACCGCTCCGAGTACATGCCTTTCGGTCCCTGGAAATTACTGGCCGATATTCCCCGGCAATCTCCGGCTCATTTCGACGAACAGACGCAAAGCTATCAATACGTGGATACCCTGGTTAATGTAGGTTTTAGCTACTACTACGCCATTACCAGCTACGATACCGGGCATGCATACTGGCCGGTTGATCTTTCGGCCCGATTTAAAGAGACCGGTAGCAACCGTGTTCCGCCACTGGAAAGTTCAAAATATCCCAACCACAGCACCGAGCCGTTTGCCGCGGCCTTCGCCCCGCAAAATGAAACACTGGATGAGATTCTGGTGGTGCCCAATCCCTTTGTAACGCGCTCCGGATTTACCACGCCCGGCGCACAGGATCTGATCTCTTTTGTCAATATTCCCAGTCCCTGCACCATTCGCATTTACACCGTGCGGGGCGATCTGGTCAAAACCATCGAACATAAAATCGACACCGGCATCGCTCAGTGGGATCAGATAACCGACTATGGCCAGTACGCCGAAAGCGGCATCTATATTTTTCAGATTACATCGCATGCCGGCCCAACCAAAAACAAGACGTACACCGGCAAGTTTTCAATTGTCCGTTAAAACATGGAATCAAGTGCAATGATGAAATGGTTAATGAAATTGAACGGCGCTTTCCTGATCGCGGCCCTGTTGTTTAGCGGCCTTTGGCCTGCAAGCGCACAGGCTCAGTTCCGCAAGGCCGGAACCACGGGCTACGTTTTTCTGGAAATCCCGGCCACCGCCCGAAGCAGCGGCATGGGAGAAACAACCGTGGCGCTAACCGATGAAGCGGCTGCATCGTTATTGACCAATCCCTCTTTGCTGGCCTTTTCCGCCAGGGGCTTTCACCTTTACGCTTCTTCGGCCAATTACCTGGCCGATATTCAACATCAATGCGCAGCGTTTGGTTTTTCGCTGGGCACAGCCGGCTTTTTAGGGATTAGCTTAAATTACATGGATTTCGGTAAAATGACGCACACCGTTAACGCCGATCCCCAGAACCCCGGTGGCAGCTACCTGATCCTGGGCAACTACACCGCCGATGCGTACGCCCTTGGTCTGACCTTCAGCCGCAAGCTAACGCAATCGTTCGCTTTTGGCATTAAAGGCAAATACGTCCGCGAACGCATCGACACCTACAGTTCGAACAATGTGCTTTTAGACATGGGCATGGTTTATCAGACGCGCTTCCGCACCTTTCGTCTGGGCGGCTACATTCAGAACTTTGGCGTGGACGCCCGATACATTGGCGATTCGTTTAAAATGCCCATGATTTTCCGCCTGGGCTGCGCCATGGAGGTGTGGGGCAACCCCCGTTCTGCCGATCGCCTGACTCTGGCTGTGGACGCCCTGCATCCCAGCGACTACAGCGAGCGGTTACATGTGGGGGCGGAATGGCTGCTGCGCGGCGCGCTGCTTTTACGAGCCGGGTACAAATTTAACTACGACGAAGAAGGCTTCACCGCTGGCGCCGGTTTCCGTCAAAAATGGAAACAGTACGATTTTACGCTGGACGTGGGTTACACAGATTTTGGACGACTCGGCTCGGTTTTAAGATTCGGCCTGGCCATTTCAGCAAACAAATAAGCGAGGTAAAAAATGATTCGCCATAAACGTCTGCAACTATTTATGATAGGTCTCTTCTTTTATCTGTTTGCGCTCTGGGGCGGAACGCAGGCCCTGGCTGCCAGCTTCCGTTTGCACTCCATTACGCCGCTGGCCTTTTTTAATCTGGGTTTAAACTTGAAAGAAGAGCAGGGATTAAAATCCGTTGCGGGCCCGGGTGCCGGCGCCCACATTCGTTTTGCCGCGGGCGATCGCTGGAATGTGACGCTGAGCGGCGGCTACCTCGATCTAAATATCGATCAAGCCGATCCCATCCCCCACTGGAACTGGGCCTTCTGGGATCGTTTTTACGGAAATTACATTCGCGACTTGCAACGGGACAGCAATTACGTGGCCGATCTCACTTACCGGCAAAAGCTGTCTTTAATCCCCGCTGTGTTGCGCATCGGTTACCATCAGCCCATCGGCAAACGCTTTGCCCTTGATGTGCAACTGGGCGGCGGCCTCTATCTCTTCAAAAGAACGCTGGCCGTGCATGAAAAATGGACCAAACATTTTCCGGAAAAGAACTATTCGTTTACCTACGCCTTTGACAACCACGCTCCGCCCCATTCCGGCAATATTCCGGCAGCCGTTCTGGGATTGGAAGCCATCTATCATTTTAAGCAATACCTCCATTTTAATTTTGGGCTGAATTACCACTACTTTTTCCAAACTGAGAAAAAAACTTACTTTCCCTTTGAACAACTTTTACAATTACAAATTGGTTTGCAATTTGTGCATTAAAAACAGGAATGGTTGGTCATGATGAAAAGCGCTGTAAAAAATATCGGATATTATCAATGGCTTTTAGTCGTCTTTCTTTTATTATGTGGACAGGCATCGGCCCAAAACCACTTTGGCGTTGGCCTGGGCAATTCTTACCTTCAACCGGTCGGTTCCCTGCAAAACTGGTTTAAAGGCACATCAAAAGCCCCACAGGTTTCGTTTATCTTTAATCGTACGGCTGAGGCCCAATGGCAGTTTTTTGCCACGGCCGCCCACTTCGATCAGCCCAATAAAGAAAAGTTATACTACAAAGACCTGCAACTGGATTTAAAACTTTACGGCGCAGGCGTGGCTTACGTTTCTTACCTGAGCGTTCCGCGCTGGCGTTTGCAACCGTTCTGGAAAGGCGCCGTTACTCTATTTCGCTGGGAAGCGGTCCGGGGCGCCTATCAAACCGCAGACCGTCTGGTTCCGCAACGCTTTCAGCAGGCCTGGAGCTTTGCCGCTTATGGCGGGCTGGGCATGGCGTTCCACGTTACTCGCTTTTTGAAGTTTAACGTCAGTGGCGGTTATCAATTAGTGGTGGCCGAACTGTGGCCGGCCCTGGCCCTGCACCTGGAAAATGTAAGCGGCTTACAAATAATGCGTTTTGAGATGGAATTTCAATGGATGTTTTAGGCGGCGGGCGCTGAAAGAGGGCGTAGATTCCTGCTTGCGCAGGGAGGAGGCACTATTGGCGCAGGAAGGGGGAGGGGATTCCTGCTTACGCAGGAATGACGTGTGGCTGGTGTGGGGGGATTCCTGCTTGCGCAGGAATGACCCAGGACACGCAGCCTGAATCCCTGAAAAGCTGGGCGGCAATAGCCTTTAATCTTAAATGACATAATTTTTTGTACAATTTAAAAGGGATTTATTATATTAAAATAGTTGAATTTAAAAGGATCACTTCTGATGAAGATATATTTATCGCTGTTTTCTGCCATTGTATTGTTCCTTTTCTGGGGCTGCGGCGGCCAGAAGGATTCTACCAGGGACTTTAGCAAACACAAAATTAAGATTATAACCACTACCGGTATGATCGCCGACGCGGCAAAAAACGTGGGCGGCGAACGGGTTAGCGTAACTCCGTTGATGGGCCCTGGCGTCGATCCCCACCTTTACAAAGCTTCAGAAGGCGATGTTTCTCGCATGGCCGGCGCCGATCTGATTTTGTACAACGGCCTGCATCTGGAAGGAAAGATGACCGACATCTTTGCGCGCATGCAACAGCGTATTAAAACCGTGGCCGTTGCCGAAGCCATTCCGAAAGACTCTTTACTCGCCCCGCCTCAATTCAAAGGCGCGCACGATCCGCATGTCTGGTTTGACGTGCGATTGTGGAAGATCGTCGTAACGCGCATTCGCGACGCGCTGGTTGAGATGGATTCTACGCACGCTCAGGAATATCAGGAGCGAGCAAAAAACTACCTGGCCAGGCTGGATTCACTGGATCGCTATGTTTTGCGGCAGGCATTGCGCGTACCCAAAACACAACGTGTGTTGATCACCGCCCATGACGCCTTCAATTATTTTGGCCGACGCTATCATTTTGAGGTGCGCGGCTTGCAGGGTATCAGTACGGCTTCCGAAGCCGGTACAGCCGACATCCAGCGTCTGGCCGATTTCATTAAAGAACGGCAGATTCCGGCCGTGTTTGTGGAAACATCGGTTCCGCAACGCTACATCGAAGCTTTGCAGGCGGCCGTACGCTCCCGCGGATTCGATGTGAAGATCGGCGGCAGTCTGTTTTCCGATGCCATGGGCCAGCCGGGAACGCCCGAAGGCGAATATCTGGGCATGGTAAAACACAATATCGACATCATCGTTTCTGCTCTGCTGAAAAATTAAGAGCAAAGCAAGATCAACGATGCGCACAGAAATAAAATAATCGCAAAGACGGTTAAAAATTAAAAACAACCATTAATTCGAGAATAAGATGAAAAAAGAAAACGTAGAAACGGCGGCGATTCATGTGGAAGATTTAACCGTCGCCTACCGCGAAAGCCCCGTGCTTTGGGATGTGGACATGGTTGTTCCGCAAGGCGTGTTGATGGCCATTGTGGGGCCCAACGGCGCCGGCAAAACCACCCTCATTAAAGCGATTTTAGGCCTGGTAAAACCGGCTGCCGGTAAAGTACTGATTTTTGGCCAGCCTTACGAAACGCAACGGCAACGGGTGGGGTACGTACCGCAACGAGGCAGCGTGGACTGGGACTTCCCCACCAGTGTGCTGGATGTGGTAATGATGGGCCGCTACGGCGCTCTGGGCTGGATTCGTCGTCCCGGTAAAAAAGAACGACGGTTAGCGCTGGAAGCGCTGGATAAAGTGGGCATGCGCGAGTTCAGCAACCGACAGATCAGTCAGCTTTCGGGCGGTCAGCAGCAACGCGTTTTTCTGGCGCGCGCTCTGGTGCAGGAAGCGGATATTTACTTTATGGATGAGCCCTTCCAGGGAGTGGACGCCACCACCGAAAAGACCATTGTCAAATTGCTGCAAGAATTGCGCAACAAGGGCAAAACGGTGGTTGTGGTTCATCACGATTTGCAAACCGTGCGCGAATATTTCGACTGGGTGATGCTGCTCAATGTTCGTCAGATTGCCTTTGGGCCGGTTGCCGAAGCGTTTACCGAACAAAATTTACGCACAGCCTATGGTGGAAAGGTGGCGTTTTTGACCCACCATGTTCATAAAGAGAAGACAGAATAACTAACCATTAAAAAGACCTTTGCCAGAGATGTTTGATTTGATTCAAAGTTTTATAAGCGACTATACCTTTCGCACGGTTGCTATGGGCTCCGGCGTGCTGGGAATTTTAAGCGGGGCGCTGGGCAGTTTTGCCGTTCTCCGCCGACAAAGTTTGTTAGGCGACGCCATCTCGCACGCCGCCTTACCGGGCATAGCGCTGGCTTTTTTGCTGACGCGTTCCAAAGCGCCGCTGGTTTTGCTGCTGGGCGCCGCGCTGGCCGGCTGGCTGGCCACCCTGCTTATTCTGGCCATTGTGCGCAACACGCGCATCAAAGACGACAGCGCCCTGGGCCTGGTGCTGGCTTCTTTTTTTGGTTTTGGCCTGGTGTTATTGACCTTCATCCAGAAACAACCCTACGCCAACCAGGCGGGACTGGAGACCTTTCTGTTCGGCCAGGCGGCGGCATTGCTGGCACGAGACGTGATCACCATGGCCGTTTTAAGCCTTATCACCCTGACCATCCTGGGAATCTTCTGGAAAGAATTTAAACTGATCAGTTTTGACCCAGAGTTCGGACAGAGTCTGGGCGTTCCGGTGCGCCTGTTCGATGTGCTGTTGACCAGTCTGCTGGTGGTAGCCATTGTGGTGGGACTGCAGACCGTGGGCGTGGTGCTGATGAGCGCCATGGTCGTGGCGCCGGCTGCTGCAGCGCGACAGTGGACGGATCGTTTAAGCCTGATGACCTTACTGGCTGGCTTTTTCGGCGCGCTGGCCGGTATTAGCGGCGCCATCATCAGCAGCATGTTTGCTAAACTGCCCACCGGTCCGACCATCGTGGTCTGCATGAGCTTTATCGTAGCCTTTTCGTTGATGTTTGCCGCCAATCGGGGTATTTTTTGGCGCTGGCTGCAGGAACGGCGCAATCGTCGCCGTCTGGAATTAAACGCCGTGCTAAGCGACCTGTATGCCCTGGCCGATCAGCATGCGGATCACTACCATGCCCATCCGATTCAGGTTCTGCGCACCATGAGCATTGGACACGGCGGGGTTGACCGCAGCCTTAAAGAACTACGCGCCCGGGGTTGGGTGGAGCAAACGCCCGATGGCGCCTGGCGCTTGACGGAAATTGGCTATCAGGCCGCTAAAAAGGTTGTGGAGCAAGGAAGAGAGGTCGCCCAATGAGTCCGCAAATCGAAATCCAGCTTATTGCCGTTGTTGTGGCTGTTGCCTGCGCCCTGCCAGGCGTATTTTTAGTGCTACGCCGCATGGCCATGCTCAGCGACGCCATCAGTCACGCCATTTTGCTGGGCATTGTGCTGGCTTTTTTTATTACGCAAGATTTGTCTTCGCCCTTTCTGGTGCTCGCCGCCACGCTCACAGGCGTATTAACGGTTACAATGGTGGAAATGTTAAATCGCACACGTCTGGTAAAAGAAGATACAGCCATCGGGCTGGTTTTTCCGCTGCTGTTCAGCATCGGCGTTATTCTGATTGCCCGCTACGCCGGAAAGGTGCATCTGGATACGGACGCGGTGTTGCTGGGCGAGTTAGCCTTTGCCCCCTTCGACCGTCTGGTGCTTTTCGGAGTGGATATCGGTCCCAAAGCATTGTACGTCATGGGCGGCATTCTGGCGCTCAATTTATTGTTTATCGTCCTGTTCTTTAAAGAATTGAAATTAGCCACATTTGACGCGCAGTTAGCCGCCTCGCTGGGTTTTGCCCCCGGAGTGATCCATTACAGTTTGATGACCCTGGTTTCGGTTACGGCTGTGGGCGCATTTGAAGCGGTTGGTTCCATTCTGGTGGTGGCTTTAGTGATCGGACCGCCGGCCACGGCCTATCTGCTTGTGGACAGCGTTTTGGGCATGTTGCTCCTCAGCAGCGGCGTCGGCCTGCTGGCGGCCATCAGCGGCTACTGGAGCGCTCACCTGTTCGATGTTTCCATTGCCGGTTCCATGGCCACCATGGTGGGAATTATCTTTTTCCTTACTTTGCTTTTAGCGCCCCAACGCGGCCTTATCGCCCTGGCCCGACGCCGCAAAAAACAACAGATCGATTTTTCGCTGGAAATGCTGCTGGTTCACCTTTTGAATCACGAAGGCATGCCCGAAGAAGAACAGGAATGTCGCATTGCGCACCTACCAGACCATTTACACTGGGAAGGGCAGCTTATCGAACGCGTGATTAAAAAAGGGGAACGAGAAAAACTGCTGCAAAGGGCCGGCGCCTTCCTTAAACTGACCGAAAAGGGACGCAAAAAGGCTGAAAGCTCGTTAACCCGTTAATACTGAATGTCGGCGTTAATCAACGTACGTCCCCATCCCATTTCTTTACCGGACTGAAAGTTTCAATAGCTTCTCTGAAAAAACGCTATCGGGTCGTTTTTCTATTTCACCAGCACCATCTTGCGCGTAGCAGAAAAATCTCCGGCTCGCAAGCGATACCAGTACACGCCAGCGGCAACCGGTTGTCCTGCGTGGTTGGAGCCGTTCCAGCGTACCACATGCTTCCCCGGCAGCATCACTTTATTTAGCAGCGTTTTGATCCTTTTTCCCTGTCCATCGAAAATTTCCAGCGTTACCGGCGAAGCCTGTTCAAGCTGGAATGAAATAACCGTTGCCGGGTTAAAGGGATTGGGGTAGTTAGGCAATAATTTAAAAGCAATGGGCGACGGCCTATCGTCTTTCGGATCGATCTTTACAGAAACGCCGGTGTCCAGCAAAAAAGCGGTTTTACTGGCGTAACTGCCGGCATGCCATCCCCAGCCACAAATATATCGCCCGTCCGGAGAGACATCCACGGCAAAATGGAGCGTCGAGCCATCGTTCAGCAAATCGGCGTAAGTTTCATTAAGGTCTTCCATCTGTCCATTGTACCAGCGAAAAGCGCGCCACCTAAACAATGAATCTTCTGCCCAGCCCACAATTACCTCGCCGTTCATAGAAGCGGCGTACGCTTCGCTGTAATGGCCGCCCAGGGTTCCCAGGTCTTCCATTATTCCATCCTGCCAGCGGAATGCGTGGTATCGTGCGGAAAAGAAGGATGTATCTGCATAACCAACAATCACGCTGCCATCGGGAGAAATATTTAGCGCAGTGGCGTTTGCTCCGCCCAGGGTGCCCAGGTCCTGCATGTGGCCATTTTCCCAGCGAAAAGCTCTCCAGTTGTTGGAACTATCACGCGCCCAGCCCACCACAATGTTGCCATCGGCCGAGGCGCCATACGCATGACTATGAAGGCCGCCCAGAGTACCAAGATTTTGTATCACTCCGTTTTCCCATCGAAAAGCCAGTGAAGAGTTATCGGGACTTTTAGACTGTCCAACAACCACAGCGCCATCGTCTGAAACGCCAAAAGCCTCGGAGTGCGCTCCGCCCAGCGTACCCAGACTTTCCAACCCGCCGGAAGAGGTCCAGCGAAAGGCCCTGTGATCGTTATTGGCCTGGCTGGCGTACCCCACAACAAGCTGACCATCACCGGTCACACAATTGGCCCTGCTCCACACGCCTCCCAATGTCCCAATATCCTCCACGCTTCCGTTTACCCAACGGACGGCGTGATGGCTGCCCCCCGCCACCTCCGCTTCGCCAACCACAATGTTTCCATCCGCTGAAACCGCCCATGCCTGGCATTCGTTGTTAACCACTCCCTGCAACCAGGTTAGCGTTTGCCCCTTTACCAGATCCGGAACGCTCAGTAAAAATACAATGAACACAAATCCGCTTAACATAACGCTCTTCATGTTCTTTTCCCCCTGATAAAGTAAAAAGCAAAAAAATTTATTATTTTAAATGCATTACTCCGGCGATGGAAAAGAAAAGAGGATTGCTTTTAATTCCGCTCTAATAAGTTAGAAAGACGATTTCATACGCTTACAGAAAATAATAAACGATTATATGGCCAGTCAAATAAAAGATGGATTTCGGAGATAGCATACTTCCTTAAAAACATCTACCCTGCCCGGGCGGGATTGGTTTAATGGTTGATTAGTTGAATAGTTGATTTTGGTTGAATGGTTGAATCGGCGCCGAAATGTCATTCCTCATTCCACTCTGTAGGCTAAGAGGTCCGACCGGAAAATTCCTGACACAAAAACGTGTCATTCATTAGAACGTAGGTATCCATTACACTATAGGGAAATAATGTTCACGTTCAGGGTGTTCCCTTCAGCCGGACTTTTATTCTGGGAAAGGGAGTGAGGACAATTGAAACTATTAATTTAAAACATTCTTTGCGCCCTCTGTGACCTCTCTAATCCCTCTGTGGTTGCGTAAATTCCTGCGGGAATGTTTTTGGTTGCGGCTTTGCTGTACTTGAATTAAAAATTACAAATTAAAAATTACGAATTACGAATTATCATGCGGAGCGGGAGGCTGTGCCCGAATTAGAGTGCCGATTTGCTTAACTTTGCTCTCAAAATAATTTGTTCTTTTTCTGCGATTATTGGCGTAATCTGCGAGAAAATAACTTGGCGCGCGTTGCGCTTGATTTTGGTTGCGGCTATACTGCCTTGGAATACTTCCTCTGAAAGATCTAGTCCCGCCCTGGAGGCTGTTGCAAATTCAGTTTGAGTAAAATTCAAAAAATTTGTAAATTCTGGGCGACAGATAAAACAAGTAATAACAAAGGAATTCCATGAGTTTTATTACTTATAATCGCTCACAAATGAATCTCTTTGGCTATAGTGTGGAAGATTTTGCCAGAGACGATCCAAAGAGTCGATTTGTAGTGGAGTTGGTTTCGCGCCTTGATTTAAGTGCACTTTATTCCCGTTATAGTTCGCAAGGCGGTGATTCTTATGCCCCAGACATGATGCTTGCCTTATGGTTTTATGCTTATAGTAACGGCATTACCAGCACCCGTAAGCTGGAGGAATTGTGTAAATTTGATACGCGCTACATTTATATCACTGGGAATCAGCATCCGGATCATAGTACATTAAGTCGTTTTCGCAAGGCACATTTGGATTTATTAGACCAATATTTTGTAGAGATACTTTTAATTGCCCAGGCCGAAGGCATAAGTAGTTTCAACCAGATAGCCATAGATGGCACGAAAATCAAAGCGCACAGCAGTAAGCGTCATGGCTACACTGAGGATCAATTAGACAAACGTATAGAGAAGTTAAGAGCAGAGATCAAGCAATACATGCAGCGCTGTAATTTTGTAGAACAGGGGGCCACGGATGAATTAGATTTAGAAACTCTTCGAGCGGAGAAAGAACGGCTTGAGCGCTTAGAGAAAGAGATATTAGAACGTAAAGCCCAATTGAAAGAGCGTAAGAAACAGCTCAAATCAGAACATCGTTCAAGACATCAAATAAATGTAAAAGAGCCGGATGCCCGCATGATGCCTTCGGTGGATGGACCGGGCTATAACGCACAATTAGGCGTAGATATGTCCAGTCATTTAATAGTAGCTCATGAAGTCGTAAGCCAGCCCAACGACCAGGGTCAATTCATACCGATTCAAGAACAAGTAGAGAAGAATCTTGGTTCAGATGATAAGCGATCTTACACGGCCGATTCCGGTTATCACAATAGCACAGACCTAAAAGAATTGGAAGAAAAGCAGATTGATGCCGTAATAGCCGATCCCCAGTTATCCAATCGTTCGATAAAGGAGACACCAACCTCCAAGGAAGAATTGCAAAAAGAAGAAAGAAAACTAAAACGAAGTGATTTTGTGTATCATGAACAGGGAGATTACTATGAATGTCCGGCGGGTAAGAAGCTTTTTCCAGTTGAGAGGAATAGCGAACGGATCGTATATCGTTCCAATGATTGTCAGGACTGTCCCTTAATTAATTTATGCATTTCCAGTAAAAAGAAAGTTAAGCAAATCCATCGTTCAGTTAATGAGAGTTATTGCGAACGTATGGCGAAAAAGTTACAAACTTCAGCGGCGCAGGAACGACTAAAAAAGCGTTCGGTGACAGTTGAACCTGTTTTTGGTAACTTGAAGCATAATTTAGGCTATCGTGGATTTTCCTTATCTGGTCTTAATAATGTTCGTAGTGAATTTACGTTAATGTGTATTGGGCATAATATTAATGTTCTATTTAAAAATATGTTAGGGAAACGTTTAGCAGCGTTTATAACAGCATCACAAGAAAAAGATGATCTATTAATTTTATTTTCAAAGAATATTTTGGCGTTTTTAATTCTATATTTTGCCCAACGCTTAAGAATGAGAAAAAATTATCAATATCGGAGAATATAAGCATTAATTCCTCCCCCCCATGCAACAGCCTCCCGGGCGGGATTTGAAAATTTTTGTGCTGTTTTTAAAACTCATCCCCCAGCCCCTTCTCTTTAAAAAAGAGAAGGGGCGTAAATTGTGCCGATTTGCTTAGTTTTCGTCTTACATGTTGAGATACCGTTCTATTTTTTCTTTTCGATCCTGGCGTTCACTTTTCAGCTGAAGCCAGACAGAAGGGTTTGAGTGAAAAAATCTTTGCGCGCTTTGTGGCTTTTTTTGCGCTCATGGTGGTTCTTTTTTTGGTTGCGGCTTCGCTGCCTTAGAGCAAACGCAAAAATTTTTCGTGTTATTTCGAGAAGCTTGCCACGACGTAATTCAATCTGAAAATATGACAAACGCCACTGTCAACATTAACGACTCATGGCAAATGAATGGCTGAAAGGGAAAAGGCAATCACACATCTTAAGTACTAATAAATTTTACATTTAATGAATTTAATGAACGGCTGGCACGCAAGTTGTATTTCTCTTCACGACGATTGAGTACTATCAAAATTTTAAAGGGAGGAAAAGATGAAATCTAAAGAAATACTAATCGAGGTTAAAGAGTTACCGGCCAGCTGGAAATGGTTATTGATTCTTGGCGTTTTAAACCTGTTATTTGGCGCCATTGGCATTAGCATTGCAGGTCTGGTAACTATCACAACAACCATTTTATTCGGAATCCTGATGTTTATTTCCGGTGTATTACAGACCTACCACTGGTTTAAGGAAAAAGACGCTTCCTGGAGTGGTAGAATTCCACATTTAATTTTCGCCCTTCTCTATCTGGCGGGAGGCGTAGTGATATTTATTGATCCGCTTAGCGGCGCTTCCGCGCTAACCATTATGCTTGCCGTGGTGTTTATCTTAATCGGGGCTTTACGTCTTGGACTTTCCACATTGCTGGCCATTCACGGATGGCGCTGGCTGCAACATGCCATAGGCGGCATACTGGCGCTTGTTTTAGGTATCTACATCTTAATTAACTGGCCAATTAGCAGTCTGTGGGTTATTGGCTTACTTATTTCCGTGGAAATGATCCTTAATGGCTGGCAGATGATCATCGTTGCGTTAAAGACTAAAAAGTTAGAAAAGAACATGTAACGGCACAAAAATACGGATTGCAATTAAAAAAATGAGGACAGAATAATGATTCCCATTCAAAAAGAAATTCTCGAGTTAAAAGAAACTTTCTTTGAAACGGATTCCCCCGTCCTTTCCATCTATGCCGATATTAACCCGGCTAAGCCAGAAAATGCGGGACGGGCGTGGGCAAAGCGCATCAAAAATGCGCTCAAAACTCTACCGGAAATACACAATGCGCAGGGCAAACGCGATACGCCTCTTTACGATGCTGTTCTGGAATTAATTGACCAGGAACGCCCCCAGGCTCGCACGCTGGCGCTGTTTGCCACGCGCGGCCGGCATGGTCGACTTCTCACTAAACGCCTGGACCTGCAGGTGGAGTTGCCGGTGGTCGATCTGGCTCACGGAAGGGTCGATGCCCGCTGGGGCGAGCCCTATTTAACGCCCCTATTTTTTGCCGCAGATGAATACGAGCCCACAGGCGTACTTCATCTGGAAGGCTCCGGATGGCGCTTTTATGAGGTGTTTCTTGGCGAAGTTTCGGAAGACAGCGAAATCTTTAAAGAGATCACAATCGAGGATTGGAAAGAACTCGAAGAATTGACGGCACGCATTGACAATGCCACATCGCTGCGCAAGGCAATGGGCGGAAAAGGCTTTGACAGGCTTTCGCCAAAAGAACGCGAATCAGCCAAAATAAGCGCCTGGATGCACCGGCTGTACATGCGTCTGGCAGTAGCCCTGGAAAAAGCGGTGATGCGGCTAAACATACAACGACTTGTTTTCATGGGGGAAGATTGGCAGACCAGGCACTTTGAAGGATACCTGAGCCGCGGACTGCGTAATCGCGTGGTTGCCCATGTTGCACATCCTGCAAACCGCAAGGCTCAGTCCTCCCGCGATATCATGGAACGCATTCAACCCGTTCTGGAAGCGGCTGAGCGCGCCGCCGAAATGGAACTCCTGGATCGCATTGCCAAACAACCCGGAGCCCGGGGACTGGATGAAGCACTGGACGCCTTGCAAATGGGGCGCGTGGATGTTCTTGTTCTGCCATGGAAGCTTGAGGCTAAAATCTGGCGTTGCCCTAAAGAAGGCGTTGTTGCCTGCTCTGAGGAAATGGCGCGTATTTTCTGTGACGAACCTCAGCAGGTTGCGCTGCGCGATTATGTGTGGCTCCTGGCCCAGGAATATGGCGCTCGCCTGGAATTCGTCCGCGGCGCTGCCGAAGAACGTGTACTAAAGGAATTTGCAGGCGCTGCAGCGCTACTGCGCTGGTAACTTGCGTTTTTTTTCAAGATAAATGCAGAGCGTCCCTCAGATTGGCGATCGCTGGAGCCAGATTTTTGTCGGCTCCAGTGATTTTAGACTGCTTCCTTCGTAGCATGTATCCTGCAAGATTGGTTGAATGGTTGCCGGCCTGTTATTCTGAACGGAGCGCCAGCTTCAGTCTCGAGGAATCGGGACGGAGTGAAGAATCTATACCGTTGAATGGTTAAATAGAAATTAGTCGGCGTTGGCGCCCAGCACACCGTCGGAGAAAATTCTCACCAGCAAATCTTCCCCCTCCCAGAATTTTATTCTGAGAGCCGGGAATTGGAGGGGTGAGAGCAATTCAAAACTTAAAACATTCTTGGCGCCCTTTGTGACTTCTCTAATCTCTCTGTGGTTGCTTAAATTCCTGCGGGAATGTTTTTGTTTGCTGCTATGCTGTACTTGAATTAAAAATTACGAATTACGAATAGTAGAGTACCGGTTTGCTTAGCTTGCGTCTTAAATGTTAAATAATTTTCTGCGATTATTGGCGTAATCTGCGGGAAAATTACTTTGCGCACGTTGCGGTTGATTTTGGTTGCGGCTGTGCTGCATTAGTTTTAACTGCCCGCGCTCTCAATAAGCGGCATGCGCCGCCTTTAAAAAATCGGGCGTTCCTAACCAAAAAAACTTTAACCCTTTGTGACCATCTTTTAGATGCCTTAATAATTTTTGCTTATAAATCATTGAACTTGTAAATTTACTCTATTAGCTCAGGGACGAGAAACCGCTTTCCTGTATGATTGCTCAAATTACATGCTGTGCGGCTTAAAAAATTGCATGACTTCGCTTTCGAAAAACGTCTATAGATGAAAAAATATCGTTGCGCTTCAAAAGTAAAAAATGAGTTAAAAATTAATCGCGTCCTTTAATTAAGTAAATTATTGGATGGCATGGCGTATGGGATAAAATGTCATATTAAAAAACTTTTGCCGGGGCGTCCGGCCTTTTCTGAAGGAGTCCTGAAAAGAAAATGCATCTCAAAAAACATCTTTCAATTCTATGTCAGAAGTGAAACCAAGATCCTGCTGATTTAACGAAAAACGGTAATAATAATCTGCATGCTGAACGGTGAAGAAACGTAAAAAAGAATGTAAGAGCAGACTTCTGGACCTTATCTAAACCGACTTAAGCTCAAAAAGGGAGTGAGAGATTTTCCCCGGCCAGAAGTGAGGAGGAGTAACCATGATGAATGTACGCGTACCAACGGGCATCAAAGGATTGGATGAAATATTAAACGGAGGATTCGTTCCTGCGTCAAGTTATCTCATTGTTGGCGCGCCCGGAACGGGCAAAACCGTTCTCGCCCTTCAATTTTTAACCGAAAGCGCCAAAAAGGGCGCCTCCTGTTTGTATATCACGCTCGCAGAGCCAGAAGAATCGCTGCGTCGTAACGCCTCTGTTTTTGATTTTGATCTGAAAGACATCGTCATGGTCGATCTGTCAGAAGCCTTCGAGGAAGATCTTCCGGAAGGAGAATACAGTGTGTTCTCTCCGGCAGAAGTGGAAGGCGAACCCATCTGGAAGCAAATTAACGATGCCATTGAAACACACTCCCCGCAACGCCTGGTCATTGATTCGGCCACCTTTCTGCGCTATCTTTCAACAGACGAATATCAGTTCCGCAAGCACATCCAGGGGATGGTCAATCGCCTTTCTGCAAAAAAGTGCCTGACTCTACTGCTCTTTGAACCCCTTGAGCTGGAGAAAGACGTTTCGCTGGCCATGGCTGTGGACGGTATTCTCACCTTACGGAACGAGACCTCAGAAAACCGGCTGACCGAGATCCGCACCATAGAAGTCAATAAAATGCGCAGTTTTTCATTTATGACCGGCAGGCACCCCTTGCGCATTACGAACCGGGGTATAGTTGTCTGGCCGCACAGGATTGAAAAGCTAAAGGAATACACATATGAACGAAAAATGGTTCAATCTGGCATTGAAGGGCTGGATGAATTGCTCATGGGCGGTCTTTCTTCGGGTACCTGCACGTTGATTTCTGGGCCGGCAGGCGCAGGGAAAAGCACCCTTGCGCTCCAGTTTCTTACCACAGCAGCAAAAGAAGGACAAAAGGGCGTTTATTACTCTTTTGAAGAAGGTCTGGCCTCCATGCTTGAACGCTGCAACGCCATTGGCATCCCCTTCCAAAAACATATCGAAGACGGCCTGATCACCTTTCGAGAAATCAATCCCCTGGAACAATATCCGGATGAATTTCTGGAGATGTTGCGACATGACATGGAGATAAACGGCGTCAACATGTTTGTGCTGGATAGTTTGCGCGGCTATAACATGGCCATGGAAACCTTTGGCAGCGTCATTGCCAATATGCAGAACATCATCAACTATACGCGCCGCAATATGGCCAGCCTATTTATTGTGAATGAGCAGGAAATGATTACCGGCAACTTGCAGATCACCGACATGGGCGTGAGCTACGTGGCCGACAATGTTCTTTTAATTCGCTATGCGGAAGTAGAAGGACGCGTAATTAAGGTGATAAGCTGCCTCAAAAAACGGATTGGAAATTTTCAGCCCGACTTGAGAGAATTGATCATTACGTCGCAAGGTTTAAAGGTCGGTAAAAAACTCCATCAGCTCCATGGCCTGTTAACAGGGGTGCCAACAACTGATACTATCCATTTGCCGAAAAATCCGGACAGGGAGGACGGGCATGAAGGTTAGTCGCCCGCTCATTGCCGTGGGATTCGGCAATCCGATTGACCGTAAGCTGGTGACCGATTACCTTTCATCTCTGGGTTATGACATCGTTGAGTTAATAGAAAAAAATATCGCCAGGGCAGATCTTTTTCTCCTGGATGTCCCGTCGGCGCGCAGGCATGGCCACGCCGTACTCACACAGAAAAAGAAGTCCGGGATTTTTCTGCCAGCGGTAGTGGTGCTGGGCAAGCGGGATGCCGCTGATCCCTGGCTGGAAGCGGGATTCGACGATGTGCTGCGCATGCCTCTCTCCAGATCCGAACTCAGGGCTAATCTCCAGATTCTTTTACGATTGCGCCAGCGCACTCTCCACTTAAAACAAAAGGGCGAAATAAAGTACCGGGCCATTTTTGAAGCCACCGGCACCGCTACTTTGCTGGTGGATGAAGATACGACGATTTTGATGGCCAATCGTCAATGTTTACGCCTTACTGGCTACGCCCCGCAAGAGCTTATCGGCACCAGGGGAATCGATTATATTGCGCCGGAAGATCGAGACCTGGTGCTAAGCTATCATAAAGCCCGATTGGAAGACCCGGCAAAACCGCCCGAACAATACGAAGCCAGATTAATCAACAAGAACGGTAAAGTAATCCACACCCTGCTATCCGTAAGCATGATGCCCGGCGGCAAACAAAGCATCGTTTCTATGATAGACATTACGGCCCAAAAAGAAGCCGAAGCGGCCCATGAACGATTGAGCGCCGCCATTCACCACGCAGCCGGAGCAGTGATCATCACCGATACGGAAGGTAACATTGAATATGTCAACCCTGCTTTTGAACGCGTAACCGGCTATTCCCGCAATGAAGCGCTGGGCAAAAATCCACGTATCTTAAAAAGCGGACAACACGACGCATCATTTTATAAAAATTTGTGGGAAACCATCACCAGCGGTCGCACCTGGTATGGGAAATTTATCAACCGACGTAAAGACGGAAGCTTATTTATAGAAGAAGCCTCCATTTCACCGATTTTTGACGCCAGTGGAAAAATTACGCATTATGTGGCCGTAAAACGCGATGTGACGCGTGAAGAAGAGCTGGAACAACAATTGCTCCAGGCCCAGAAGATGGAAGCCATTGGGCGGCTGGCCGGCGGTGTGGCGCACGATTTCAACAACATGCTGAGCGTCATTCTCGGCTACAGCGACATCATTTTGCGTCAGCTTCGTCCGGAAGACCCTCTTACGGACAAAGTCAAGCAGATTGTCGAGGCGGGCAAACGGTCGGCTGCCCTGACCAGACAGTTACTGGCCTTTAGCCGTCAGCAAACTCTTCAGCCGAAAGCGCTGGACCTCAATGTTTTGATCCGCAATCTGGAAAAGATGCTGGGACGGCTGATTGGCGAAGATATTGACCTGAAACTGGAACTTGCCGATGATCTTTACCGTGTGATGGCCGATCCGGGACAGATGGAGCAGGTGATCATGAATCTGGTGGTCAACGCCCGGGACGCCATGCCCGGCGGCGGTAAAATAACTATCGAAACTTCAAACGTGGAGCTGGATGAACTGTACGCGCGCAACCACATGGGCGTTAAGCCGGGTAAATATGTGATGCTTGCCATTAGCGACACCGGTCATGGCATGGATAAAGATACCCTTTCAAAGATTTTCGATCCCTTCTTCACCACTAAAGAAAAGGGCAAAGGCACCGGGCTGGGACTTTCCACGGTTTACGGAATTGTCAAACAAAGCGGAGGCAATATTCTGGTTTACTCAGAACCGGAAAAGGGAACCACATTTAAAATTTACCTTCCGGAAACAAAAGCCCAACCCCAGGAAGAAAAAGAGAAGGCGGCGCCCATTGAATCTTCCGCAGGCGAACATATTCTGGTGGTCGAAGATGAAGAAGCTTTGCGAAATCTGGCCGGTGAAATCCTTAAAAGACTGGGGTACCGGGTCACCGTGGCGGCCAACGGCGGCGAAGCGCTGCTGCTGATAGAAAAAAAAGGTCTAAAACCGGACCTGCTTATTACGGATGTTATTATGCCCAACATGAGCGGCAAAGAATTGGTGGAAATACTGCGGGAGAATCATCCGCATCTTAAGGTGCTTTACATGTCTGGCTATACGGACAATGCCATTGTTCATCATGGGGTGCTTGATGCGGGCGTCCACTTTATCCAGAAACCTTTTACGATTAATGACTTCGCCAGTAAAGTACAACAGGTTTTACAAAATAAGAAACCATCTTAGAAAATTTTCATCGAAAGAACTGGCGCTTTAACGGGCCGACATGGTTTAATGGTTGAGTAGGATACTTCCTCTGGAAAATCAATACCGCCCGGGCGGGATTTGAAAATTTTTGTGCTGCTGGATTGGTTGAATAGTTGATTAGTTGAATGGTTGAATAGTTAGTCTGTCATTTCAAAAATGTTTCTGCAAATGTGATGAATTCCTACCACCGTTTATGTAGGGGCGAAGGATTTCCAAGAACAATTCAGCGCTGGCAAGCATTACTCTTTAGTCATATAAAAAAAGCATTCTGGATAAAGGGGGATGGAAATCCTTCGCCCTTACAAGTACGGTCATTCCTAATCTTTTGTCTGAGAGTAAGAGTACAGTGCGTGAGGGCAATTGAAACTATTTTTAATTTAAAATAGTTTTTTCGCCTTTGTGACTTATCTGAGCTATCAGTGGTCGCTTAAAATAATTTGTTTGATCTTTTTCTGCGATAATTGGCGTAATCTGTGAGAACATTACTTTGCGGCCGTTGCGCTTGATTTTGGCTGCGGCTCTGCTGCCTTAGAGTGAACACATTTAATATTTTTCTGCGAATTTCTGTGCAATCTACGCGCAAGAATATCCCTGCCAATCAGAGTCTAATCATTCATTTCGCGCCAATCCCATCTACTCGTCTTTTCTTTTTCCGGCCGACATTCTTTTTGAATTACGATTAAAAATAAGATATATTCTGCTATCAGAGGATATTTTTAACGCTTTTAAGAAAATCTTAAGAATTCGTTAAGACGAATTTAATGATTGCGTAATACATTGAGGCCATGAGAATATTGATAATAGAAGACGAGCCCGGCATAGCCAATTTTATCAAGCAAGGGCTGGAAGAAGAATCTTTTGCCGTTGACGTGGCTTACGATGGCAATACAGGTCTTGAAAACGCCCTGTCCGGCGAGTATGATCTGATTTTAATCGATTGGATGTTGCCTGGCATCAGCGGCATTGAAGTATGCCGCACCTTACGCAAGACGGACGGAGAAACGCCGATTATTTTTTTAACAGCTAAAGATACGGTTCAAGATACGATTTTCGGCTTACAGGCCGGGGCTAATGACTACATTAAAAAGCCCTTTGCTTTTGAAGAACTATTAGAACGCATTCGCGTGCAGCTTCGTCCAAAATCAGCCGAGCACGAAAAATTTACCCTGGGCGACATCGTTCTTGATTCGCAGACGCACCGTGTGTTTAAGGGCGACGAAGAAATATTTTTAACGCAAAAAGAATTTGCCCTGCTGGAGTTTCTTTTACGAAACAAAGGCAAGGTTTGCCGCAGAACGCAGATCATAGAAAGTGTATGGGATATCCATTTTGAGTACAACACCGGGGTCATCGACGTTTACATCAACGCTTTGCGGAAGAAGCTGCGCCTGGAAGAACCCGGCCCGCACATCAAGACCATCCGCGGCGTGGGATACATTGCCAGGGAAACACAACCATGACCTTTAAAGACAGAATCGCTTTTTACTATTTGATTTCGGCCGCATCAATCATTGCCACCGTGTTTGTAATCATCTATTTTATTGTTTCCGCTACCGTGTATTCCAATCTTGATTCCGCCCTTATCTATGAAGCGCGTAAACATTTAAAAGACGTAATCGTAGAACAAGACAGCCTGTACTTCGACAACCATGCCATTATTGCCGAACGCGAACACAAGGAAGCAGAAGTCCTACCTTTCTTTCTACAAATTGTGGATACATCAGGCAACGTACTGGCAAAGTCCACCAATTTAAAAAAACAAACCCTGACTTTCCGTCCCGATGTTATCGCACACAAATGCTTTAATGCCGAATTGAGCGACAAAGCCATTCGCCAGATTCAAATCCCCGTTAAACAAAACGGGAAATTAAAGGGATACCTTTTAACCGCCGTTTCGCTGGAAGGAACCATCCTGGTTGTAAAAAACCTGCGATATGTGCTGCTGGTTTTGTTCCCGTTAGTGCTGGCCCTGTTGTTTTTTGTGGCGCGCTACCTGGCAGATAAAAACATCAAACCCATAGTCAATATTATCGAAACCACCAACCGCATCACCAAATACAATTTAAGCGAACGGGTTAAACTGCCCAAAACGCGCGACGAACTGTACACCCTATCGCAGGCCATCAATGAGTTGCTCGATCGAATGCAAAACGCTTTTGAACGCGAAAAGCAATTCACCAACGACGCATCGCACGAACTGCGAACGCCGCTCTCCGTCATTAAAGGCACGCTGGAAGTTCTGGTGCGCAAACCGCGTAAAGAAGAAGAGTACAAAGAAAAAATCAAGTATTGCATCTCCGAAATCGACTCTATGTCTGAACGCGTGGATCAGCTTTTGCTGCTGGCCCGCTTCGATAAAGCCAATATCTCTTTACGGAAAGAATCTCTGCCCGCCATTTCGCTGATCGACAATGCCATTTACCGTCACCGAAAACTCATTGAGGAAAAAAATATTAACATCGTCATGAAGGACGATCTGGCTGCAGAGGTAGTAACCGACCCTTACTATGTGGATATGATTATGGAAAACATCATTTCCAACGCTATCAAATACTCTCCTGCGGGCGGCACAATAGAAATCCAGGCTCACAAAGAAGACGATAAAATAATCATAGAAGTCGTTGATTACGGCGAGGGCATTAAAGAAGAAGATCTAAATTCTGTTTTCAATCCTTTCTTTCGCTCTGATTCGCTAAATCACAAACACATTAATGGTAGCGGCCTGGGTCTTTCCATTGTTAAAAAGGCCAGCGAAATTTTAGGCGTGGAGGTAAAACTCCAGAACCATCCGCCTAAAGGATTGAAGGCGCAAATAATTTTTCCGGTCGGTTGATTTGTTTCACCGAGCGCTTATTTTCGCCCCGCTAAACAGTAAATAGTTTGGCTCCAGATGCCATGCAACAAAATTAAAATGTTTTTAAAATAGTTTATCGCCCATGCAGGCAAAAAATCCAATTTCGGCCACTCCAAAAAAGAAAAGGTTATTCTTTACTTTTCACTGTAGCCAATTTTCTCGTAAGAAAGGAATTTGACAGTGACCCTTTATTTAAAAACCCGTTTAAAACTCCCGCTCTGGAGAAAAAAATCTATTTTTTAAGATTCTTTTAAGATTTATTTAAGTCAGCGCTAAGCAGAGTAAAATATATTGAGAGGGACGTTTGATAAAGAAAATTGAAAATGTTTTTCTGCCAGAATGGATGCACGAAGGCAGAAAGTTCTCATTAATAAACATAATATTTCGCATTCAGTACGAAAGAGCAGATGCGAAATATTTCGTTTTTTCAAAAATCTTGTTATTAAAGTAATTCATAAAGGAAGTTACAATGATTGAACGAATTATTAACTACAGCATCGACCATAAGCTGATCATTATTCTGGCGACGCTGGCCCTGGTCTTTTTTGGGCTTTACTCTCTGTCTCAGATTCCGATCGGCGCGGTGCCGGATGTAACCAACAATCAGGTGCAGGTGATTACCACCTCAAGGAACCTATCCACCGAGGACGTTGAAAAGTATCTGACCTATCCGGTAGAGCTGGAAATGGCCAATCTTCCGGGCGTTCTTGAAATTCGCTCTATTTCTAAGTTTGGCCTTTCGGTGGTTACCATTGTGTTCGAAGACGACATGGGCACCTATCTACCACGACAGCTCATCGCCGAAAAGATCAAAAACGCGCAGGAAAACATTCCTAAAGGATTCGGTACGCCTTTCATGGGGCCCATCACCACGGGACTCGGTGAAATTTACCAGTACATTATCGATACCGACGAAGCGCATAAGGACGCCTATTCCATTACCGACCTGCGCACCATTCAGGATTGGATCGTGCGCCGCCAGCTTTCCGGCATTAAGGGCGTTGTAGAAGTCAACACCTGGGGCGGCTACCTGAAGCAATACGAGGTGGCGGTCAATCCGGAGCGCATCCGTTCGATGGGTATTTCTATTTCGGAAGTATACACCGCGCTGGAAAAGAACAACAGCGTGGCCGGCGGCGGATATATCGAAAAGACCAACCAGAGCTACTTCATCCGCGGCGAGGGTTTAACCAGAACGCTTGACGATATCCGCAACATCGTCATCAAAAATGTTAACGGCACGCCCATTTATATTCGGGATGTGGCCAAAGTTGGTTTTGGGCACGCCACCCGCTTTGGCGCCATTACCGCCAACGGCGAGGGCGAAAAGGTGCTGGGTCAGGTAATGATGCTTAAAGACGCCGATTCCAAAGCGACCATCGACCGCGTAAAAGAACGCGTGGCAGAAATTCAAAAAACTCTGCCAGAGGGCATCGTCATTAATGGCTTTCTGGATCGTAGCGAATTAATCGGCAGAACTACTTTCACCATCACAGAAAACATTGTTCTGGGATTTTTAATCGTGGTTTTTGTAGTGGTTCTCTTGCTGGGAAATCTTCGTTCTGGCCTGGTGGTTGCATCGGTCATCCCCCTCAGTTTGCTGTTCGCCCTTTCGATGATGCACATCTTTGGAGTGGATGCTAACCTGATGAGTCTGGGCGCCATTGACTTTGGAATTATCATAGATGGGGCGGTGATTATTGTGGAGTTCATTGCCTTCCGCATCACTGCTCGACGGAACGATTTACTGAAGCTTAAAGGCCCAGAGCAACAGAACCTGCGCGACAAAATTTCGCGGGATAGCACGGTTAAAATGACCAGCTCTGCGGTCTTTGGCCAGATTATCATTATTATTGTGTTTATTCCCATTCTGTCCTTAACCGGCGTAGAAGGGAAGATGTTCAGACCCATGGCGCTGGTATTCACCTTTGCCCTTATTGGCACCATGATTTTAGGCTTTACCTATGTGCCGGTAGTCTCCGCCCTTTTTCTGCGCCCGGACGATCCCGAAAAAAACAATATTTCCAAACGCTTAATGGCTTTTATCATGAAGATGTACAAACCATCCATCGGCTGGGCCATGAAAAACAAGAAAAAAGTAATGGGCATGGCCGTGTTCATATTGATCGGCTCGGCCGTCATTTTCTCCAGAATGGGCGCGGAGTTTGTGCCCACGCTGGACGAAGGGGACTTCGTGATTCAGCCGGTGCTTAAAACGGGCACCTCTCTGAGCAAAACCATCGAAACCATGACGCGCATGGAAAAAATCTTGAAACAATTCCCAGAAGTTAAAAACGTGGTCAGTCGAATTGGCGCCGCCGAAGTGCCGACCGACCCCATGTCTATGGAAGAGACCGACGTCATCATCACTTTAAAGCCAAAGAATGAATGGGTCACCGCCAAAAGCAAAGATGAACTGGCCGACCGATTTAAAGAAGCTCTTTCTGTGATTCCCGGCGTTGATTATGAATTCACTCAACCCATCGAAATGCGATTTAACGAACTGATCACCGGCGTGCGGTCAGACCTGGCCATTAAGATTTTCGGGGAAGATCTGGATATTCTGTACCGCAAAGCCAAAGAAATCGAAGCGGCTATCCAGGGCGTGCCAGGCGCCTCTGACATTACGGTGGAAAAAGTGGCCGGGCTTCCACAGATGAGCGTGCGCTACAACCGACAAAAAATCGCCAAGTACGGCTTGAATGTTCAGGAACTGAACGACATTATTTCCATGGGGTTTGCCGGCGCCAAAGCAGGCGTGGTTTTTGAAGGCGAAAAACAATTCGATCTGGTTGTCCGTTTTGACAAAGAACATCGCCAGAGCATTGAGCATTTAAAGAACGCCTCCATCGCATTGCCCAACGGCCAGACTTTACCGCTGAGCGAATTTGCGGAAATTAAGGTTGTAAAAAGTCCGGCCAAAATTTCACGCGATAACACGCGCCGGCGTATTGTAATCGGCGTAAATGTGCGTAATCGCGATCTGGCATCCGTGGTGGATGATGTAAAAAAAATAATCGACCAGCAAATTAAACTTCCGGTCGGTTACACGGTTACTTACGGCGGCCAGTTCGAAAACCTGGAAAACGCCAAAAGGCGATTGATGATTGCCGTGCCCGTTGCCTTGTTCCTGATTTTTGTCATGCTGCATTTCGCTTTTGGCACGTTTAAAGAAGCCCTGATGATTTACAGCGCCATTCCGTTTGCCGCCGTGGGCGGCGTGTTGTCGCTCTATTTGCGCGGCATGCCCTTTAGCATTTCGGCTGGCGTGGGCTTCATCGCTCTGTTTGGCATTGCGGTTTTAAACGGCATTGTATTGATCGAGCATTTTAAAGAATTAAAAGAAGAAGGTGTTAAGGATATGTACGAAAGAATCCTTACAGGCACTAAAAACCGTTTGCGGCCTGTATTGCTAACAGCCGGCGCGGCAGCGCTGGGATTTTTGCCCATGGCGATTTCTACCAACGCCGGCGCAGAGGTTCAACGCCCGCTGGCTACTGTAGTCATCGGCGGACTGATTAGCGCCACTTTACTAACCATGATTGTCCTGCCCGTTCTCTACTCAGTAATGGACAATTTAAAGGTCAAAATTCCCGTGGGAAAAGGTAAATCCATTAGCCTGCTTACGCTCCTGTTGCTGGTAATGGCGCCCTTCTTTGTTAAAGCGCAAAACCCTGCGGGCAACGACCAATACCTCACCATTGATCGGGCCATTGCCATCGCCGTTAAAAATAACGCCGGCTTAAACGCCAAACACCTTATGGTGAAAGAAGCGGCCAGCAAGACGTCGCTGGATATTCCGAAAACCGATTTCTATTACAGTTACGATGAAAACAATATTGCGGAAAACAACCTGCCGCTGGATGTTTGGGGAGCTAACCAGTCATTTAAATTCCCCACCCTTTATCTCACACAAAGAAGTAAAAACAAGGCGCATATCATGGCCCAAAAGCAAAAATATGCGCTAAGCGAAACCGCGCTAAAGCGAGAAGTTTCCAGAGCGTATTACACCATCATTTACCTGAATAATGTGGAGGCAAAATACCGTTTTCTGGACAGCCTGCTAACGCGCTTTGCTCAGGCCGCTAAAATGCGTTACGATGTGGGGGAGACCAATAAGCTGGAATACTTAACCGCATTAGCTAAAAAGAAAGAAGCGGAAGTAATGCTGGCCCAGACACGACAAAAAATAAAGAGCGCTTACGCCGAACTGAACGCCTGGCTGCAAAGCGACAGCGCTTACGTTCTGCCGCCCCTGAAATTAACGCAACTGCCCCTTACTTCGATCGATTCATCCAATCCGGGGCTTAATTACTACCGACAGATGTTGCGCGCGGCCAATCTGGATGTCAGTCTGCAAAGACAAAGCTTTCTGCCAGAGATCAATGTAGGTGTTTTTGTGGGCAGCAACAACGGCGCCAACGCCAAAAAATATTACGGCTTTGACGTGGGCATCTCTGTTCCCATTCTCTTCTTCGAACAACGTTCCAATATCCAGCGCGCTAAAATTCAACGCCAGATTATCCGTCAAAACTACAAAGACTACGACGCCAAACTTAAAGCCCACATCCAATCGTTAATGGCCATGTTACACAGTTACAAAAAATCGGTAGATTACTACCAGACTACCGGCCGGGAACTGGCAAAGGAGCTTTTGCAAAACGCCAACAAGGCCTACCAGAACGGCGAAATTGATTTTTTGCAATACATCCAGTTAGTGCGCAATTCCCTTTCGATTGAGATGGACTACTTAAACAATTTGAATCAGTACAACCAGACGGTTCTGTCGTTAAATTATCTGGTATTAAATGAAAAATAAAGGAAGATAAAATGAAAGCTTTAAAAATGATCTCCATTGTAACGGTACTGTTAGCGCTGTTTGCAGCCTGCACAACTACCGAGAATCAACAAGAAGCAGAAAACGCTCCAGCTGAAAATCAAATTATTATTACTGCCGAACAGTTTACTTCTTCAAATATGGAGCTGGGCAAAATTACGTTGCAATATTTTTCGGAAAGAATCCGGGCCACGGGCATGATTGACGTTCCACCGCAATACAAAGCCGACGTGAGCGTTTACTACGGCGGAACGGTGAAAGATGTGCGCCTGTTAGCAGGACAAAGCGTTAAAAAAGGCGCCACCTTGTTTACGCTGGAAAACCCCGATTATGTGCAAATGCAGCAGGATTATTTAACCGCCAAAAGTCGCTTAAACTACCTGCGCGCAGAGTACGAACGGCAGAAGAAACTGTTTGCAGAAAATGTCGCCTCGCAGAAAAAATATCTGAAAGCCGAATCCGATTACTTTACCGTTCTCTCCGACTTTAAAGCGCTGGGGCAAAAACTGCGCTTGCTGAACATCGATCCGGAAAATCTGGATTACAACAGGGTCGCCACCTTTACCGAGATCAAAGCGCCCATCGGCGGGTATGTTACACAGGTCAATATTACCCGCGGGCAGTTTTTAAGTCCCAACGAGGTGGCTGTCTCCATCGTTAACACAGAGCACCTGCACCTGGAATTAAAGGTTTTTGAAAAGGACATCACCAAAATTAAAAAAGGACAGTCCATCCGCTTTCGTTTACCGGACAACGATACCGACTATTACGAAGGCCTGGTCTTTCTTGTTGGGCAGGCCGTGTATTCGCCTGAACGGACCATCAATATTCACGGCCATTTAAAAAACGAAGCCCTGAGCTCACAATTCATCCCCGGCATGTACATCGAAGCGGAAATTTTAGTGAACGAGGAGCAATATCCGGCGCTGCCTACAGACGCTGTGGTTAATGTAGAAAGTGGAAATTATATTCTGGTCAAAAAATCTTTTACCAACAACCAATACATCTTTGTGCAAGAAGCGGTTAAAATTGGCAAATCCAACGACGGTTACACACAAATTCTTAACGCCGATCGATTTGGCGACGCCGAGATATTGATTAAAGGCGCTTTTAATTTGATCCATTAGCGAGTTTTAAGTGAATCTTGCATAGCGTCATTCCAGCGCCAATGGAAGAAATTACATCCTGGGCAACCTTGACCGCCAACTATTTGAAAGGACGGTTAGACGACGCTACTTTTCCCTTCATATACGGACGGTCCTTACAAAGGCCGTCCGTTTTTATATCCTGACCAGAGTTATCCATTATTTTGTTTCTATCGACGTTTCGGTTGATTGAAGTCGCTTATTTTCTTATGTGTCCGCTGATATTTCCCCCTCCTTAAAGGCGTAAAAATTCATAAATTATTTTGACAACTATTGTAAAACTTTTATAATATAAAAAACAAAGAAATGGCGGATAGGAAAGGTCAACACCCCTCACGGAAGGAATTTGCTCATGAAACCATCTAAAAAGCTCAGTTTATTAGAAGTAATCTCCATGGCGGTGGGTACCATGATCGGCGCCAGTATTTTTTCTATTTTCGGGTTGGGCGCCAAAATTGCCGGACAAAATTTACCGGAAGCTTTCATGCTCTCTGCCTTTTATGCCCTGATCGTTGCCTATTCGTATGCGATTTTAGGGTCTAAAATAATATCCAATGCCGGCCCCATTGCCTTCATTTTGAAAGGCATCGGCGATAACATCATTACGGGCGCATTAAGTATTTTGATGTGGCTGACCTATATCGTATCCATTGCTCTTTTTGTAAAAGGATTTGCCGGTTATTTTTTGCCCTTTTTTCATATAACCGTTACCCCCGTATCCATGGCCATCGTCGAAATTTTTGTAATTTCATTTTTTACGTCTTTAAACTTCTTTGGCAGTAAGGCGGTGGGAAAAGCCGAATTTTACATTGTGCTTATTAAAGTCTCTATTCTGTTAATTTTTATCTTCGGCGGCTTTTTGACTATTAACTGGCTAAGAGTTCAACCCCTGTTAGATACCGTGCATGTTAGCGGAATGATCAATGCTTCAATTATTTTTTTCCTTTCCTACATGGGCTTTGGCTTAATCACCAATGCCTCCGAAAATATTAAAAATCCTGAACGAAATGTTCCGCTGGCTATTTATATCAGCATATTTATTGTCATGTTTATTTATGTTTTCATATCGATTGTAACCATCGGTAACTTACCCCTACCAGACATTATCAAAGCGCAGGAAAACGCCCTGGCCGTGGCTGCCAGACCCTTTTTAGGAAATTTTGGTTTTATTCTCATATCAATCGGAGCATTGTTTTCCATTTCATCCGCATTAAACGCCTCCATCTTCGGTGGGGCTAACATTGCCTATGCGCTGGCCAAAAGCGGTGAGTTGCCTAAAAGTTTTGAGCGCAAGGTATGGTTCCAATCGACGGAAGGTCTATATTTTACTTCTGGCCTTGCCCTTACTGCAGCGCTTTTTCTGGATTTAGGAGCCATTGCTTCCATCACCAGCACCATTTTTACCGTCATTTATATTTTTGTCCTGTATTCCCACTTAAAATTGTACAAGCAATTCGGCGGTAACAGGTTTATCATTGGCTTCAATCTCATCGTTCTGTTGATTGTTTTCGGCGCGCTCATGAACTATCAATGGCAAACCAACAAGGCGGCTTTCTTCATCAGTATTTTCGCATTTTTGGGGGCCGGGTTACTTGAATACGCTTACAGAAGATTTACGAATAGAAAAATTAGGCATAAGGGCATCGCTCCGTCATAGGCAAACACGCACTATTTTTGTTTAAGGCAGCAAAGCGGCAATGCGCGCTAAATAATTTTCTTGCAGATTACGCCAATCATCGCAAAAAAGATTAAACAAATTATTTTGAGCGACCACTGATAGCTCAGATAAGTCACAAAGGCGAAAAAACTATTTTAAATTAAAAATAGTTTGAATTGCCCTCACGCACTGTACTCTTACTCTCAGACAAAAGATTAGGAATGACCGTACTTGTAAGGGCGAAGGATTTCCATCCCCCTTTATCCAGAATGCTTTTTTTTTATGACTAAAGAGTAATGCTTGCCGGCGCTGAATTGTTCTTGGAAATCCTTCGCCCCTACATAAACGGTGGTAGGAATTCATCACATTTGGAGAAACATTTTTGAAATGACAGACTAACTATTTAACCATTCAACTATTCAACCATTCAACTATTTTACCATTCAACCATTTTACCATTCAACTAATCAACCACTCCAGCGGCACTAAAATTTTCAACCGCTAATACGCTAAGCAGAAAGCATTCTAAACTAAGCGTTCATCCTCATTTAAGTTCGCCTTGCGCCAGACCACATTTCTGGTCAGCAGGTCGGGCGAAACACCTTTTTTAATACAAAATGATTTCGCCTAGCGGATCATTCATAAAGACGGGCCTCTTCTATTTCAGAAGAATGGGGCGCCCGTTCATTTTGCCATTTAACTTCCATTTCTGAAAGCGGCGCACCCTGCTCCAGCATGGGACGCAACCAGTCGTTGCCGACCAGAATATCAAACGGCATTTTATGGTACTCGTATTCATAAGGAGGGTTTTTCCACTGAAAAAAAGAGCCGTACAACTGAATGGTTTCTCGCAATAGAGCGATGGTTGTCAAAAATGGTTTAAATTGCGAGCGATCGTAAACATGGATAAAGCAGCCGCGGCAAACCTCTCCCTGATATTTGTTAAACGTTGGCTGAAACTCCAGGGGCCGAAAATGTACGCCCGGCAAACCAAGTTCGTTCATCCTTGCAGAAAATTGCCAGTGGTCCATCCAGGGCGCGCCAAAAATCTCGAAAGGCCGCGTCGTTCCCCGGCCCTCGGAAATATTGGTCGCCTCCAGCAGGCACATGCCGGGATAAACAACGGCCGTGTCCACCGTGGGCATATTGGGCGAAGGCATACCCCAGGGCAGACCGGTTTCGTCAAAATACATAGAGCGCCGCCAGTTTTTAAGCTGAACAACCTTTAATTGTACAGCGGGATAAAATCGTTCTTTCAGGTAAATGGCAACTTCACCAATGGTTAATCCGTGACGCACAGGCAATGGATGCCAGCCCACAAAGCTCTTAAAATCCATATTTAACCAGGGGCCCTCCACCTGCCGACCGCCAATGGGGTTGGGACGATCCAGCACGACCATTTGCACATTGTTTTCTGCGCAGGCTTCCATGCACAGGGCCATGGTCCAGATAAAGGTGTAATAGCGCGCACCCACATCCTGCAAATCAACCGCCAGCACATCTATATTTTCCAACATCTGGGGCGTGGGTTTACGATGTTCGCCGTACAGGGAATAGACTGTCGCACCACTGTAATGATCGACGTAACCTTCCCATTCAATCATGTTATCCTGCGTATGGCCAAACAATCCATGTTGCGGCCCGAACAAAGCTTTAAGTTCAAAGCGCCCTTTTTGATGGGCCTCTTTAAAGCGCTCGATGGCATGACGAAAATCGGAAGCAATCGAAGCCTGATTGCACAGCAATCCCACTTTTTTATTCTTTAACAGGGCAAAATCTTCTGCGATTAAAACATCCAGACCTGTTTGTACCATCTGTTTTCCCTTTTCTTTATTTAAAAACAATCTGTCTGCCTTCTTTTTTTCTTAAATTAGGACAAAATTTCGAACGAAACCAATTTTAATCTGCGGGAGATAATAATTGAAAAACATCTAAAGCACGCCGGCGTTAAGCGCGCTTATTGTCCGATTATTTCCATAAAAATTTGCTCGATGGAGCGATCGTCGTTTTGCATTTCATTTCGAACCAGGGTTTTTAGCAGCCGGCCCTGATGCAAGATAAGGATCTCATCGCACCAATCGACCAGTAAGGGCAACACGTGAGAGGCAATAACAACGGTTTTGCCCTGCCCTTTTAGCGTTTGCAAATATTTTTTCAGGCGCAACAAAGACAACGTGTCCAGACCGTTTATGGCTTCGTCGATAAAAATGAAATCCGGCTCGCCCATTAAAGCCGCAGAAAGCAGCATCTTCTGGCGCATGCCATGGGAATAACCGGCAATCAGCATGGGTAAAAAATCTGCCATATCAAACAGTTCGCTCAGGCTTTTGATTGCCTTTTGAGGTTGCGAAAGGCGTTTAACGCTGGCAATCAACTGCAAAAATTCCAGGCCCGTTAAATAATCAAACAGTTCCGTCTCTTCCGGCGCGTAGCCGCAATGCGATTTAATCCAGGAACGATCTTTACGGACATCGTGGCCGTTAATGAAAATTTGGCCCTCAAATTCACTAATCAGGCCCAGCAGGCAATTGATCAGCGAAGACTTGCCGGCGCCGTTAATACCGGCCAGACCGCAGATAACGCCCGGTTTTATGGTTAAATGAACGGCATTCAACACCTGAAGTTCTTCATAAAAAAGAGAAAGATTCTGAACCTGGATCATGCTTGTTTTAACTCCTTAAAAATCGATAGCTTTTGAATACATACAACGTTAAAAAGAAAACCGTTATCAGCGGGCCTAAAAAGCGATCCCACAATGTCAGGATGGTGAAAAACAACAGCGAAAAATGGAAGGCGTAGCCGGCCGTTCGCGGATTATCAAAAAAGATTATTTGAAAGCTGATCAGCGAAACGAGAATCATGGCCGCAGCAAACAGCAAAAAAAGCAACAGCTGCCAGTGCTCGCTCAGCGGAATGTGGTTAAAATGCAGCGTAAAACTGAAAAGAGCCAATAAAAGAAGCACGAACAAAAACTCCACCGCAAAGCGGGCCGACGCATACGAAAAAAAAGGCAGATTCAGCCCTTTAAAAAACCATTCCGGCTCTCGTTGGGCAAACTGCGTTGAAAAAAACTGACCGTAATGGCGCCAGATCAGCAAAAACACCGTCAGTGTAAAAAAATTGAGCGCCTGCTGTGGGTAAAGGTGGAACAATAAAAATCCCACCAGCGGAGTGGCCAGCAACATCCACCGTTTGCTGCGCCGAAAGGCCGGATTTCGCCAGAGATTTAAAAACTCCCGTCTGACAAGCTGTCGCCACAATCCGCCGTTTTTTTGCAGACGAGCGCGCCCTTTCTTTTTTTGTGCATGTTCTTTAGCAAGCGGGTACAATTCATCCAATGCCGCTCCCGCCTTTCTGCCCAGAAACACCCTCCACGTTAAACTCAGCCCTAAAGGCAGGCCGGCCAGTAAAAGGTCAAACAGCAAAAGCGCGTTAAACGAGTGGCGCCACAGAATGCTGCCGATAATCAGCGTCGCCGCCATTACGCCCTGCAAAAAGAAAAAGACCTTCTGGCGGCGGCGCAGTTTCAGAAAGGCCTCCAGGCTAAAGATGGTAAAACCGAGGACAAGAACGGCAAACAGGCCGATCAAAAACATGGCCCGCCATCTATCAATCCGCCATTCCGTGAACCAATAAAGAGTAAAAATAATCCAGCCCCAGAGCCAGTTTTTGTGCAAGTAATAAAACAACAACTTCAGCAAATCGCTGCTCGCCAGCGGCAGGGGGCGCAGCAACGACAGGGGCAGCTGCCGGGCTATCGAACGGGACAGAAAAACGGGAAAGGCCACCAACAGGTAAAGCAGCAAACCGTTCAATAGCAAAAGCGAAACAGGCGGATTGTCATGTTGCCAGTGCTGTAAAAAAGGTTTAAAATAGTGAGAGCCAAAAAGGAGAATAAAGCCCCACAGCAGCGCATTTTGCGTTAGATGCCAGAAGCCAGGCTCCTTTAAGGCGTTTACGGTTTGCCGACATAAAAGACGTAACATCGCCACCTGTTTTATTTCTGCGCTTTGATCTTTTTAACGATTTCGGGGATGGCCTCTTTGTGCGCCATAAAGGCCAGCACTTTTAACTTCACATAATCTCCGTGAAACAGATAATAGCCGTCTAAATCGGGCGAGCCATCCCAGGCGGTGCGCCAGGAATCTTTAACCAGAAACCAGTCGTCTCCTTTTACCCTTCGGTAGCCCACCATGTGCATTAAATGATCGTCGGTGGTGACGCCGGTTTTAAAACGCAGTTCGCGGGCATCCTGATCGATGTACTCACCGGGGATGTCGTAGGGCACCACAAAGGCGGCGTCGTACCGCCCCATTCTACCCGGCTCGCCGATGTCGCTGTCAAAGGCAACGGTGTATCCGCGTTTCAAAGCGTTTTTAATCCCCCGGTAAAACTCCTCCAGCGGCACATTAAAATAGTCGTCATGATGCGCCCAGTTGTCCGGCACCTTCAGCTCCACAAATTGATAAAAAGGCGCGTATTGAAAGGAGGTCACCATCAGGTAATCGTCCCAGGGCAAACGGACTACTTTTCTCAAAAACGATTTGGGATCGTAAGTTTTCCCTTTGTATTCAAAGACCTGCGGCGGCACGCCCATGTGTTTGTACAAAATCTGCCGCACTTTGTACAGCACCAGGTCTTCGTCCCACAACCGCAAGGCCTTCACCTTTTGCATGAGCGAATCCAGTTGAGCGTACATGAGCTGCTGGTTGTAAGTGTTTTTACCTTCGGGCAAGCCGCTGTACGCCTGATAGGGCACCATGCCATATTGCTGAATCATGTCCCAAACGCCGGTAAATAAATCTCCCGGCGCAAAATGCGACTGCCCTCTGGTTTGCACAAAACGGCGCGCTTTTTCGATATAAACGTGAAAAAAGGGAAACATCATGGAAAGGCGGACGGTATCCAGCCCCAGACGCTGCATTTCGCTTTCGATAAACGAGGTGGTGGCAAATGCCCAGCAAGCCGAGGTGGTATCCTGATTAAGGGGAGAAAGATGGGCTAAAACGTGAAATTTTGCCTTATTTGCGGGCTTGTGAATTTGTTGCAGATATTTCTGCGCGTCAAAATCCCCCGCCTGCGCAATGGCCAGGGCGCTTAGTAAGCTGAAAATAAAAACGAGCCGGCGCATGGTTTGGTCTCCTGTTTGTTTTGTTAAAAATAAAAAATTTTACAACTCAATCAAAATCAGGCTTAAAAATCAGGCGTTCTGCTCCCTATCAGTCATTTTGAATCTTGCGAAAAACTTTTAAATGGCAAGCTGGCTATTTAGCAAAATGTCATGTTTCATACCGCCCTTACGGGCAAAATGCGCACCCTGTCATTTTTCACCCAGCCATTGCGCTATGAGAAATCTCCAAACATAAAAAAAGGGAAGCCTGTTTAAAGACTCCCCTTTCCAATTGGTGCTTTTAAAGAAATTTTCTGTTATTTAATCAGTAAAATCTTTTTCCGGATCTTGAATTTTTGATCATAAGTAATCTGATAAAAATAGACGCCCGAGGGCACCTTATTACCGCTAAAATTAGTAGCGTTCCATTTAACCTGCTGCAACCCTACTGAAGCGGGTCCATTAAACAACGTGTTCACCTTTTGGCCCAGCAGATTGTACACATCCACGCTAACGTTACTTACTTCGGGCACAAAGAAGGTAATGGTGGTTGTAGGATTAAATGGATTGGGCGCGTTAGAGGCAAACTGGATATCGGACTGTAATTCGATATCTTCCAGCTTGATGTTTGTAAGTTGAACCACTTTAGCCGTCGCATCGGTGGTGCTTCCGCACTCTTCCACATTGGCGGCGGCATCGTACTGCCAGCCCGATTTGCTCACGTTATCCACACAAAACGTGAACTCCGCATCTCCCAGTACCCAGGACGAATAGGAGGTGGCCCAGCCGTCGGCATTGGTGGTAACCGAGCTTGATCCGCTGGTTCCGCCGCTCCATGTGCCGTCAACGGTGGCATTGTCCACGCCGACGCCGCTGGCATCAACGATCTGAATTTCCGCTTTGCCACGCGTAATAATCCAGAAGGTCTCTTTGGTTACATTAACCTGATTGACGTGCATGGTTGGCTGGCTGGCTTCGGTAACGGTAATGTAATTGGTTTTGGTGTTGGTATCCGAACCGTAGGCGTTGGTGGCGGTAAGCGAAACCGTGTACGTACCCGGCGCATTGTAAGTGTAAGTAGGATTTTGCTGCGTGGATGTGCCGCCATCGCCGAAATCCCAGCTCCAGGAAGTAGGATTATTGCTGGAGAGATCGGTAAAGTTTACCGTTAACGGGGCGTCGCCGGATGTGGGCGTACCGCTAAAATCGGCCACCGGCGGATTGCCCGTCGGTTCGGTAACCGTGATGTAATCCACTTTGGTTTGCGTGTCCGAATCGCAGGAATTAGAGGCGGTTAGCGTAACGGTGTAGGTTCCCGCGGTGTTGTAGGTGTGCGTTGGATTCTGTTCGGTGGAAGTAGCGCCGTCGCCAAAGTCCCAGCTCCAGGCCGTTACCGTGCCGGTGGACTGGTCGGTAAAACTAACGCTCAGCGGCGCGTCGCCGGATGTGGGCGTTCCGCTAAAATCGGCCGTGATCGGTTCGTAAACGGTAATGTAATCCACTTTGGTTTCCGTATCTGAGCCGCCCGGGCCGCTAACCGTCAGCGAAACCGTGTAGGTGCCGGGATTGTTGTAGGTGTGTTGCGGATTTTGTGCGGTAGAAGTTGTTCCATCGCCAAAATCCCAGCTGTAGCTGGTGATGTCGCCGCTGGACTGATCGGTAAACTGTACGCTTAACGGCGCGCAGCCGCTTGTGGGGTCGGCAGTAAAGGCGGCCGTGGGAGCCGGAGTCACCCCGTCGTTTACTGCGTTGTAGGCGTTAACGCGTCCTGCGCCCAGTTTGCCGGCATAGGTCGTATTTAAATCATCGATGGGATCGGCCGTGTCGTACAGGCGTTGTTTAACCTGCGAGGCAGACCAGTCCGGATGCCTGGACCAGATTAAAGCAGCCACGGCAGCCGCGTTGGGCGCCGCCATTGAGGTGCCGCTTAAAGAAGCCACATAATCGGTGTCGGGATTGTCATGGTCGTGATAGGTAGAATAAATGTTGTCTCCCGGCGCCGAGATATCCACCCACGTGCCGTAGCTGGAAAAGCTGGCCTTTTGGTCGTTGGCATCGGTGGCGGCAACGGAAATAATATCGCTGCGTCCGGTCATGTAATCGGTTTCTTCGTTGTCGCTATTGCCGGCGGATTTAAAAATCAAACGCTGATCGCCGGCCAGAAAGTAATCGATGGCGTCGCCAAGGCCGCCGGTATTAGAGGAACCCCAGCTGCAGGACGCGATTTTTGCTCCGTTGTCAGCCGCGTAATAAAAAGCGTCCGCGGCAAAATCCATGCTCACATAGCCTTGCTCCCAGATGAAAAAGGTGCCCGAGTAACCGATGCGCAGGGCCATCACTTTAACGCCGTTGCCGGTTTCTGCCTGATTGCCGTTCAAGTAACCGCCTGCCGCAGAAGCCACCGCGTAGCCGTTGTTGTTAATGGCGCCCACAATGCCGGAAGTATGGGTGCCGTGACCGTTAAAATCGCGCGGATCATTGTCTGGCGTGGTATCGTCTTCGCCCGGGTAACCGTTTACGCCGTCCACAAAATCCCAGCCAATCCAGTCATCCACAAAACCGTTGCCATCGTCATCCACGCCGCTTACGCCATTCTTTTCGGCCCAGTTAATCCACATGTTGCCCCTGGCCGCTTCGGGATTGGACGAAGAGGCATTGGCGCCGCCCAGGTCTTTGTGGTAATAGCGAACGCCCGTATCGAGAATGGCCACGATGATGTTTTCGTTGCCGTCTTCAATTTCCCAGGCTTCGGGGGCGTCCATGTCGTGATCGTTGCTCTGGTTCAGATGCCATTGCTGGCCAAAATCAGGGTCGTTGGGCAGTGCGGCATCTACCGAATGAATGCCAATGGGCTGGGCGTCCACAACGCCGGAAAGACGACGATAGGCGCGGGCCACCTGTTCCGCGTCCACATCCGCCTTAAACTTTACCTTAAACCACTGCCGCGGATCGATGGAGCGTCCCTGATAAAAACGAGATTGCAGGTGGGGATATTTTTGAATGATGGAGCTCACGTCAAACTGCCGGCTAAGGCGGTCTAACGACGCAATGCCGGTAATGCCCAGACGCTTAGCTTGCTCTTTATCCATGCGCTCCAGAAACGCCGAACTCACTTTAAGCACGATTTCGCGCTCTTTAAATCCGACAAAACGCGGAGCCTGTTTGTCTGGTTTTTGCACCTGAGCAATTTGCGCCTGCTGCGCGGCAGCAAGGCTAAACATGAAAATACTCAGGACAAAAAAACGAATAAAATACTTCATAGGGGGTCCTCCTCCCGGTTAGTTGAAGTTTAGTGAAATTTATGATTACGGATTTATGCTCACCGTCAGATCAAATTGCACAAAATTCAAACAGCAGGTTTCGGAAAGACGAAGGGATTCGATTAAAACAGGATGAAGGTCAATGGACTGGGCTTCCAAAACCGGAGAAATCTTAGACTAAATCTATCAAAGAACGATTAAACCACAACTTTACGCTCTACTTTAAATAAGGAGAGCGCCCGTTTCGAATACCAAAGCGATGAACTTTATTTTGCATGAATTCAACATCAATAAAACGAACCTTGCCGGCAAAAAATTTCCGTTCAGCGCCTCCATAAGCAAAATTAAAATCGTTTTTCAAAACCGGCGACAGTTGTTCGACAAACGCTCGTTCAAAGTAGGGGTAGCGTTCCAATAAGTCAAGGTTTTTTACGTATCCGAAATATCCGTAAAATCTTCAATTTTTAAACGCATCTTTTTGCCAGCCAGCTCAGAATGCATTACCGCGTTAAACACTTTCACCAGCTCCGGGTCGAACTGCGTACCTGCGGATTTGGCCAATTCATGCAGCGCTTCTTCGGATGATTTCGCGTCGCGGTACACGCGGCGCGACACGATGGACTCGTAAGCATCTACAATGGTCAGGATGCGCGCAAGCCGTGGAATGACCTCGCCCTGCAGGCCGTCCGGATAGCCGCTGCCGTCAAATCGCTCGTGATGATGGCGAATGATGGCGGCCACTTCTTTCAGCTCGTCAATTTTGCCCACGATGTTGCTGCCCACAATCGGATGTTCTTTGGCGATTCGGTACTCCAGCTCATGCAGATGCGACGCTTTGTTTAAAATATAGTCTGGCATGCCGATCTTGCCGATGTCGTGCAAAATGGCCGCCAGCTCCAGGGTAAATTGTTCCTCTTCCGAGAGGTCCAGCGCAATAGCCATCATGCGGGCATGGCGCGCCACGCGCAAGGAATGGCCGGATGTGTAAGGATCTTTGGCCTCCAGCGCGGCAATCAGGGCCTTAATCGTTTTAAGCAGAACCGTTGCCTTTTGAGGAGAATTTTTCTTTTGCTCCAGACGTCTTCTTTCTAAATTCCGTTCGATAATGGACGGCAAGTTTTTTAAATTAAAGGGCTTTTTCAGAAAGTCGGAAGCGCCGCGGTCGAGCGCTTTGTGAATGATCTCGGTGTCATCAGAAGCCGTAATGACCACAAAGGGCAAATCAAAACGAAATTTACGAACCGCATCCAACAGCTCCAGACAGGTGCCGTCCGGCAGCATATAATCGGCCAGAATCAGGTCAAACGGTACCTTTTTAATGATTTCCAGCGCCTCTTGCAGCGTTGTAACCCCATGGCAACGGTAGTTGTAAAAATCAAGCGTTTCCAGAATGGTATGAAAGGCAATTTGTTCGTCTTCCACCAGTAAAATGGTTTTATCCTTGTTCATCGAAAGGCCTCGATTCCTGTTATTGCTTCGCCAATAATTAAAGTGTGAATGTCGTGTGTTCCTTCATAGGTGTAAACCGATTCCAGGTTTAACATGTGACGAATGGTCTGATATTCGTCGATGATGCCGTTGGCCGCCAGGATGGATCGCGCGCTGCGGGCGATTTGCAGCGCCTGATGCACGTTGTTGCGTTTGGCCATGGATATGTGGTAGTGCTTCGCCTTTCCGGCATCCTTCATACGCCCTAATTGCAAATTGAGCAACAGACCTTTGGTAATTTCGCTGATCATCTCAACCAGTTTGTGCTGCACCAGTTGAAAGCCGGCAATCGGTTTGGAAAACTGAGTGCGCGTCAGGGCGTAATCGCGGGCTTCTTCATAACAGGCCATGGCCGCCCCAATAGCGCCCCAGGCAATGCCGTAGCGCGCTTCGTTTAAACATGAAAGAGGAGCGCGTAATCCTCTGGCCTGCGGCAGGCGGTTTTCTTCCGGAATCTCACAATCCTCAAAAACCAGCTCGCCCGTATCGGATGCGCGCAGCGAAAACTTGCCGTGGATTTTATTTTGAATAAAGCCTTTTGTCCCCTTTTCCACCAGAAAACCGGATACGCCTTCGCTCGTTTTAGCCCAGACCACCGCCACATCGGCCACCGTGCCGTTGGTGATCCACATTTTGCTGCCGTTTAAACGCCAGCCGCCGGACACCTTTTCCGCTCTGGTCTCCATCCCGCCGGGATCAGACCCATGGTCGGGCTCGGTTAAGCCAAAGCAACCTATTTTCTGACCGCTGGCCAGCAGCGGCAGCCACTTCTGTTTTTGTTCTTCTGAACCGTATTTGAAAATGGGAAACATAACCAGGCTGTTCTGCACGGAAGCCAGCGAACGAAGACCGCTATCGCCCCGCTCCAGCTCCTGCATGGCCAGTCCGTAAATAAAATAACTTAATCCGGCGCCGCCATATTCCTCAGGAATGGTAATGCCGAACAACCCCAGTTCGGCCAGTTGAGGTACCATTTCAAACGGGAATTCGCCACGGGCATGATACTCGCGAATAATCGGAAGGTACTGTTCGTCAACAAAGGCGCGCAGGCTTTCCATGATCATGCGTTCTTCTTCAGAAAGCTGTTCAAACACGCCTAAAAAATCACTTCTTTCTACCATCGGTCGCTCCTGGAAAATTAAAGTAGCTTTAAAGATAATAATTTTACACCTCAATTAGCAAATTAATGATACCATTTAAAATGGTTTTATGCCGATTTAAATTCGGCATTCGTTTAAACTTTTAAATTAATGGACCGTGGCGCGGCAAACGATCGCCATAAAAATGAACAGAAATTTTCATTTTAGCCACTGGTCGATTATATTTAATCAGCTTTTCCAAAAAGGAGTTCGGATTATGGAAGGCATTTTCCAGAAATTAGACACACTTTTTACTTTTACGCTCTTTTCGATCAACCAAACTCCGGTAACCCTGGCCTCAATCCTTTTATTTTTTGCCATGATTATCTTCTTTTATGCCGCTTCCAAGTTCTTTAACCGCTTTTTGCTGAAAAGGATTTTGAGCAACTTTAACATTGAAACCGGCGTTCAATTTGCGGTTATTCGCGTTACGCACTACTTGCTGATGATTACCGGCGTTGTCATTGCCTTTCAGTTCATCGGGATCGACCTTAGCGGTCTGGCTTTCATCTTCGGGCTGCTATCGGTTGGTATTGGCTTTGGCCTGCAAAACATTACATCGAACTTTGTGGCCGGCCTTATTCTGCTTTTTGAGCGGCCCATTCAAATCGGCGACCGCGTGATGATCGGCGATCTGGAAGGCGATGTGACCGACATCAACATGCGCTCCACCACCATCCGCACACTGAACAATGTTTCCATTATTGTTCCCAATTCCGAATTCATTTCTAATAAGGTGGTGAATTGGTCGCACGGCGATACGCGCGTGCGCATTGAAGTAAAAGTGGGCGTGGCTTACAGTTCTGACCTGGACCTGGTTTTGCGCACTTTAAAGGAAATTGCAGCGGAGCATCCCGGTGTATTAAAACATCCTGAGCCTGAAGTGATATTCGAAAGTTTTGGCGATTCTGCCTGGAATTTGAACCTGCGCGTCTGGCTGCCGGATCCGCATCAACACCACCGCATTCGTTCGGAACTAAACTGCGCAATTGTGCGCAAATTCCGCGAACGGAAAATCGAAATCCCCTTTCCACAGCAGGATGTTTATATTAAAGAAACGCCCGCAAAGGAATACAGGCGGTAAGGTTTCCGTTTAAGTTAAAAAAAGACCTAAAAAAAATGCAATTTAATCAATATCACAGACATTATTTTAAAGTTTGTTAAATTTTAGGATATCATGTCGATTAAGTAAGATTGAGGTAAATAAAAAACAGGGAAGAATCATGAAAAGGTTCGTCGTATTTAGTTTCATTGTTATTTTAATGTTCGGTTGCATTTCAACCAACAAGCCGCTGGAAACAAAGCCGGTCATTTCGGTTGATCCTTATGTAATGAACTGGTTTAAAAAACCGGCAGCTCTTTCATCCGAAAAAATCGCCGTTCTGGTGCTAAGCAAAGAATCGCTAAAAGAATACGGTTTTTTGAAACACAACAAAGGAAACTATTACACGGGTCGCCTGACTCGTGATCAATTAAAACTACTTTTAAACGACAAACGCGTTCTCCGCATTTCTGGCGGCGAGCAAAAACTTCAACACTAAACCATGGAGAAAATTATGCGTTTTTTTGTGCTGCTTTTTTTAAGCGTGTCCCTTCTTTTTGCTCAATATATCGATCCTTACTTAACTCACCTTTCTAAAACTTCGTTGAGTAAGACGAGTGAACCGCGAATTTTGAATATGATCGTCAAAGGCGATGAAAATATTGCGCATGCGCTGTACCAGAACGGCTTTGACGTTCAAAGCGCCGTGGGCGAGTTCGCCACGGTCCGTGTGCCGCAACAACGGATCAACGATTTACTTACGGTGAAAGGCATTAAAAAAATATTCTATGGCGTTAAGAGCAAACCGCTTAACTCCGTAGCCGTTCGCTATCAAAATGTTTTTTCTGCTTATGAAAAAGGCTACACGGGCTCCAATGTAATTGCCGGCATTATTGACACAGGCATTGATTTTTATCATCCCATGTTTATTAAAAACGGTCAAACACGCATTCTGGCCATCTGGGACCAGAGCCTTGACGGCAATCCACCCCAAGGTTATAGCTATGGCACCGAGTTTACAGAGGCGCAAATCAATCAGGACTTACAATCCGGTTCGCCTTACAGCATTGTCAATCATCACGATACCGACGGCCATGGCACGCATGTGGCCGGCTCTTTTGTTGGCGCAGATCCTACGGCAACGCCTGCCGACACGCTCGATGGCGGCGCGCGAGACGCCAGCATTGTGGTGGTCAAAACCACCTTTCAGAACGCTGACATTCTGGATGCCATCAACTACATCTTTGATATTGCCGAACAGCAAAACAAACCCTGCGTCATTAACATCAGCCTTGGGCATCAATACGGCCCTCACGACGGCACCGATGATTTCAATAGCGCCGTGCAAAATTTAGTGGGGCCGGGACGCATTGTGGTGCGCGCCGCCGGTAACGATGGCGCCAAAGCCGTCCACTATTTCAATGACACAGAAGTCAGCAGCGAGAGTATTCGTTTTTTATACACCGACTATTTGACCTTGTGGCTGGAAAATGGCGACCGCCTGACCAGCGTAAGCCTTAGCTGGTCGTCCGGCTCCATTACCAATGTAACCTTAAACGGCCACAAAACAAGTAGCGGAATCGATCTTTATTTAATACCCGGCACCGCGCATAACAACGGAAAAATTGCGGTTTATGTTTTTATGGATAACAACACTCTTAAAAACGAAACCTTTACCCTTACCTTAAACGGATTGCAGGATAGCAATGGCAATAATCGTATTGTTCGACATGCCTGGGCCGACAGCTCTGTTTTTGAGTCTCCTTACGGCGCCTTTTCACAGGGCACATTGTACGGCAATAATTTTTATCCTTACACCCTGTCTAACGACGCCTGCAATCCGCTGGTGGTTACCGTGGGCGCTTTTATTACGCGCGCAAGCTGGCCGGCCAGTAATGGCTATACTTACCATTATCCCAATAGCGGCGATAATGGCGGCATTGCATCTTTTAGCTCCATCGGCCCGACAGGCAGCGAAGGGCAGAAACCGGACGTCATTGCCGGCGGCGCCATTATTCTTTCGGCCCGCAGCCAGGACGCCAGCTATGGGGTGGAATTTTTGCCCCCTGCGCCGTACACCGATCACTACGCATACATGCAGGGCACTTCTATGGCTTCGCCGGTTGCTTCCGGCGCCATTGCCCTTCTGCTGGAAAAAAATCCGGATTGGGGCCCGAATGAGTTGTTTGACTATCTCCACAATCATGCGCAGGGCACGCAACGTGAAGCCGGCGTCACGGCCGATGAGCTGAAGGTGAAAGACAATCCCAACACTTGGGACCGGGTTTTCGGTTATGGCGCCATCGATTTAAACGACGCCTTTGTTACGGATATTAACGAGCAAACAACGCAAAGTCCTGAAACTTTTGCTCTACTCCAGAACTATCCGAATCCCTTCAATCCGCTGACCACCATCGAATACTATTTGCCCAAAACGCAAAGAGTGACCCTCCGCGTTTACAACGCCAGAGGCCAACTCATCCAGACGCTGGTTGAAGGGCAGCAGTTTAAAGGGACGAAAAAAATCGTCTTTAACGCTTCAAACCTGGCCAGCGGCATCTATTTTTACCGGTTAAAAACCGAACAGGGCCAGCTTACCAGAAAGATGGTGCTGATTAAATAAAGCGTTTGGCTACCTACCAACCGTTTATTATGGAAAAGGCATCTCGCAAACGCGGGATGCCTTTTTAGCTTGTGGAGGCGACTGTGATTGACAAGAATGGCCGGGTGAATGTTACTCCGGCACCGTTGGATGACAGGAGTGGAAGAGTTAAAAGTTTAACCATTGTGAGATTTTTGCGAACTTTACAACTTCTTTGCGCTCTTTTCATTTCCGATTTTTTTCTTGCCGCCATGCTGTCTTATCCATTTAATTAAAACTCCAATTCCACCGACTGCGCTTAAAAAACCGATGCTTGCAATAGCATGCTTTGAAAAGTATATTTATTACGTCAAATAAAGACGTTCAGCGTCTGGAAGAATTTTAATAAACTTTGCAATTGTGCGATTCAATTGGCGAAAGGAATGGCATCATGAAGCGCAATATTTTAATTATTCTGGCGTTCATAATAATCGGCATTCAACTGGTGCCTTATGGCAGAGATCACGATAATCCGCCGGTTGTCAGAGAGCCGAACTGGGACAGCCCTAAAACGCGCGCTTTGTTTTTTCGGGCATGCGCCGACTGCCACAGCAACCAGACGCAGTGGCCGTGGTACAGCCATATTGCCCCTGTGTCCTGGCTGGTTCAATACGACGTAAATGAAGGTCGCGAGCATTTTAATGTTTCAATGTGGGGCGTACAAAAACGGAATGAGGGCGACGAGGCGGCGGAAGAACTCACAGAGGGCGAAATGCCTCTCTGGTTTTACGTGATTCTTCATCCCAAAGCCAGATTATCGGAAGGTGAAAAAAATGAATTAATAAAAGGGCTTAAAGCGACATTTGGCGGTGAGGAAACAAGCAGCAAAGCTTATGAAGACGATTAATGGAGATCTCAAGGTAGCCAAAACTCCAGTAGAAATGAGCAAATTGAAAGCAATGTAAATAAGACTCAATTTTCTTCTAAAAAAATGCCGCTTTCAATTTTGACCTGTCATCGTTTTAACGACTACTGCCTTCCTTTTGCGGATGCTTAAATCCGTCGTGAAAATGCAAAACACCTGTCAAAGCTCGGGCCGCAAAGCATTAAAGATAAAGCAAACACAACCAAAAGCTGTGCGATCCTTCTAATGTTCTTAGCCGTTTCAAAATTAAAGTAAAAGAAAAAGGGGCATCAACGCCCCTTTTTCAAAGTAGTTTTCCATCTGCCATGCTTTATTGAGTAACTGTTATCACAATTAAGCCGCTCGTTCCAAGATTTCCGGCTTCGTCATAAGCCTTAACATATAAGGAGTGCGTGGTGGGGACTGTATCCGCAACCGTCGCCGTATTCCACTGGAATACCCAGGGCGATGCGGGATCGGTTACCGAATTGGTCAAAATACCATCCACAAAGAACTCTGCTTTTGTGACCTTTACATTGTCCTGCAAATCAACCGAAACATTAATCGTACCCTTAACGGTTGAGCCTGCGATCGGATACAGGAAGAGGGCTCTGGGCGCCACATTATCCGCCGTGGGACCGGTGCGCGGGTAAACGGTAACCGTTACCACCGGCGAAAAAGCATTGTTGTTTCCGCCGTCGATGGCTTCGGCATAAATGGTGTGGCTGGTCGAATCGGAATAACCCGTGGTGTTCCAGTTGTAGATATAAGGATAATCGGACGTGCTGTGTACCTGCTGGCCATCGATGTAAAACCGCACTTCCTGCACCGAGCGATCATCATCGGCATGGGCCACCACATTTACAATGCCTTCCACCGTTTGCCCGGACTGCGGATTTAAAATAACCACCGTGGGATCCACGTTATCTTCACCATCGGCAATCACAAAGGTAACCGTTGGCGAAAAGCCAATATTGCCTTCCTTATCTCTGGCTGCGGCCAGCATCACATGCGGTATCTTCTTTTCGTAGCCCTGAATATTAAAATTGACTTTGTACGGCGATGTGCTTGTCCTTCCCACTTCTTCGCCATCCACGTAAATCCACACCGATTCCACCTGATCGTCGTCCGAGGCCTCCACAGTAAACTGTACATTGTCCGAAATAACTGCGCCTTCATACGGAAAAATAACGCGCACCACAGGCGGAATGATATCTGCTGGTTCGGGCAAAGAGCAGGCCAATAATAGTAAGCTGATAAAAACAAGCATTTTCTTCATGCAGGCATCTCCTGTATTTTGCAATGCATTTTTTACGAATTAACTGACTGTACTGTTTAATCGACCGTTTCCATTGGAAAATTAGTCAAAATTTATCAGTCCTTTCCAGCAAACAGCTCATCGGGCACTTCAATTTCCATACGAAGCAGGGCGGTGCTCATGGTCTTCCCCTGGGCATCGTGCTTGAGGGTGGTGGTGCCGCCCCCGCCCAGCGCGTTGTGCAGCAAAAAATTAAGCGCGCCGATGTTGGGCATCTCAAAACGTTCCACCGGCCCTTTAACCATTTCGCCGAAATGTGCTTTAACGCGCTCGGCGGTTACTTCTTTTTTTAAAATTTCATAAAATTCCGCTTTCAGGGCAATAACGCCCACATTGGCCGTATCGCCTTTATCCCCGGAGCGGGCATGCGCCAGTTTTATTAATTTAACTTTCATCCTTACTCCTCTAACTGCTATTCAATGTTGCGCTTAAGCTCACTCGAGCCCATTTGTTGCGTCTTTTGTTTTTCTTCGATTTTATATTGGCGTTTTACCATGCCGTTTACACCACCTCAATGGTCAGCACTTTAGGCGTCACCTCTTCTTTTTTAAGCAAAGCCGGCCAGTAGGCGATCACTTCACGCACACGTGGCCGCCCGCCGCCAAAACCGGTGACCGTCGGCGGACCGGTCAAAACCAGAGGCACAATTTCATTGGCAAAGGTTTCCATGTGTTTTTTATTCTGGCCGCGAACGCCGATCAAAAACACGACTTCATTCGGATCCGCAATCTGATGTGCCGTTGTGCCGTGACAGGCGTTGTATCCTAAGAATTCCGTATGTATCTCTTCAAAGTTCAGGCCAAGATATTCAATTCTTTTACGAATAATTTCGTCCGCTTTTTTGGCTTTTTCCAGAGCCTCGGGCCAGGCGTAGGTTAACTGCCCGATGCATGTGTAGCCGTCAAAATAGGAGATGGAAACCTTGTAAAATTCGGTGAAGGGTTGACCTTTAATGCCAAAGACTTTTACGCGATTTTCACCTATCTGCCGCAACTGAATAGAAGTAAAATCAGCTACCACGTCTGGCGTGATGTAATCTCGGGGATCGCCCAGTTCGTACACCAACTGTTCTTTAACCGTCCGTTCATCCACCAGGCCGCCCAGTGATTCGTGTTTGGTGATGATTAAAGTTCCGTCCGGAAAGGCCTCGACAATAGGAAAGCCGATGCGTTCCATGTTGGGCACTTCTTTCCAGCCGGCCAGAAAGTTACCGCCGCTGGCCTGCGCGCCACACTCATTAATATGTCCGCCGACAATTCCGGCTGCCAGTTTGTCCCATTCATCCCATTGCCAGCCAAATTCGTGAATCATTGGCGCCAGAGTTAGTCCCGTATCGGTAACGCGGCCGGTGATAATCACCTGCGCCCCCTGTTCCAGCGCTTCCACAACCGGCCTGGCGCCAAAATACACATTAGCGCTGCTGATTCGATCGCGTATCTTCTCAATCGGCTCTCCGGTCTCCATATTACGCAGTTCATTACCGGAGGCCACCAGGCCGTCAATGTGATTCAAAATGTCATCGCCGTAAACCGCCGCAATGCGCACGCCTTCCAATCCTTTGCGCTCCGCAATTTCGCGCACGGCTAACATGCAGGCCACAGGATTAACTCCGCCGGCATTGGTTATTAATTTGACGTTTTTCTCTACCAGCTCCGGAAGCAAGACCTCCATCAGGCGAATAAAATCTTTGGCATAACCCAAATTTGGATCGCGTGATTTCTGTTTTTGCATAATGGACATGGTTACCTCGGCCAGATAATCCATGACCAGGTAATCAATCGGCCCCTCGCGCACCTGATCAATCGGCGCATCAAAACGATCCCCCCAGTATCCCTGTCCACTGGCAATACGAATGAATTCTTTCATGTAAGGCTCCTGCTTTATTTAAGTTGTTAAATCTACCTGTTTAAATCTTATTTAAGATTGTTCAGGAACACAGAATTAAAATGTTAAAGTTCTTATTAATCCATCCCACATTCATCTCATCACCTGGCAATTTTAACCTATCTTTAAAATCCCACTCTACTTAATTTTTTTTAGAATTAACCAGGTTTGTGCGTCAAATGGTAATTTTCCTGTTAGATATTTAACCGACTTCCGCTCGACTTTTGAAGCGTCATTAACCAGCACCTTTTCCGCGGAAATTCCCGTCACGCGATAGCCGCTTTTGCGAAACAGTCGGTCTATTTTATCCCGGATCGGGTGAGTGAAAAGAATTGTCGCTACCCAATCATTAATATTTACGCTGTCTATTTTCAGCCTCCCGCGTTCTGCCTGCCATTCCGGAGATTCGGCCGCGCGGCGCATTAAAAATGTTACCAGCCAGGGATATTCAACCAGCCGCCCTAAATACAGCGAGGAAAACGTTTGCCCATTAAGCAGGGAATCCTTCTCCGTCACCAATTTTTCAATTAATTTTAGCAGATCGGCTTCAGCGATGGCGCCGTTTTCACCGGGAATCGATGTTTCAGCGCGAACTCTTAAAGTGTGCCATTTAAGATTCGCTTCGATTTTCAAAATTCCGTGGGGCGTTTTGATCTTAACCGGCTCCATTAGCTGAGCCCGGACGGAGACTTTAAAAAAAGAGATTAACGCGATTCCAATAAAAATTATTCTCATGCCTTTTCCCCCGCGGATGCACTTGCTAAGTGTACTATTTTTTTTATTAAATTTCAAAAAAAGAGTGCGTTTCTTATTAAATAAATCGTTCTCACTTTTCTGCCGTCGGACGATCCGCGAATTTCTTTGTAAAAACCAGTTGCCACGGGCGGCCGCGAACCGTCCAGCCTCTGGGAAAGCTGTTGTGGTACTTCAACCGCTCCTCGGGATCGTGCGAGATTCCAACGTAATAGCGGTCAAGTCGAGAAGAATAAAGGATGTATAAATAATAGTCTTTCATCAAATAAAAAAAAGCCTTCAAGAATTATTCTTCCCTGAAGGCTTCTTGCTCCGGCGGTAGGACTCGAACCTACAACCTAGTGGTTAACAGCCACCCGCTCTGCCAATTGAGCTACGCCGGATTTTCTTGTTTTTTTAACAGAGCCTCGAACCTACATCCCGCCACGGCGGGATAACAGCCACCCGCTCTGCCAATTGAGCTACGCCGGATTTTCTTGTTTTTTTAACAGAGCCTCGAACCTACATCCCGCCACGGCGGGATAACAGCCACCCGCTCTGCCAATTGAGCTACGCCGGATTTTCTTGTTTTTTTAACAGAGCCTCGAACCTACATCCCGCCACGGCGGGATAACAGCCACCCGCTCTGCCAATTGAGCTACGCCGGATTTTCTTGTTTTTTTAACAGAGACTCGAACCTACATCCCGCCAAGGCGGGATAACAGCCACCCGCTCTGCCCATGCCAAAACGACTGGCGAGCTTACAAGCCATTGCCGTTTTGAGCATCCAATTTTTCGGCTTTTACCGCGTCCCATGCTCAAATGAGGTGTCAAATATAAATAATCTTTTTAGTTCTGTCAATATTAAATTCGCAAAAAATTAAATTTTTTACCAGCGGCCGGCAATGATTTCAGCACAATGTTCACAACGTCCGTTTTTCAGTCCTGTGATTTTCACACGATACCAGTTACGTTCTATCAACTGGCGCCCGCAGGATGGGCAATAGGTAGTTTGACCTTCAGGATCGTGCACATTGCCCGTGTAACAATATTTAATTCCCGTCTTAAGGGCCGTCTCTCTTGCTTTTTGCAATGTTGAATAAGGAGTGGGAGGGTGATCGAGCATTTTAAAATCTGGATGAAAAGCTGTAAAATGTAAGGGCACTTCATCTCCCAGAGTATTGAGTATCCATTCGCACATTCTGGCAATTTCTTCCATGGAATCATTTTCTCCGGGTATCAACAACGTAGTAATTTCGATCCACACCCCGGTCTCTTTTTTCAACCATTCCAGGGTGTCTAAAACAGGCTGCAAATGGGCATTGGTCAGGTTATGATAAAATTGTTCGCTAAACGCCTTTAAATCCACATTGGCTCCGTCAATATCCCGAAACACCTCTTCCCTTGCTTTTTTGTCAATATAACCGTTAGTTACCATCACCGTCTTAATGCCAACCTGATGAGCCAGTTTTGAAATGTCCATCACATATTCGCCAAAAATCACCGGATCGTTGTAGGTAAAAGCAATTGACGGGCAGCCGTACTTTTGCGCCAGCCGCACAACCTCTTCCGGAGATACATTAAGCGCTTTCATTTCGTCCAGGCGGGCTTTGCTCATTGTCCAGTTCTGACAGAACTTACAGCCCAGATTACACCCTGCCGTTCCAAAACTTAAAATGTTTGTGCCCGGATAAAAATGATTTAGCGGCTTCTTTTCGATCGGATCCACAGCAAAGCCAGTGGGTCTCCCATAAGCCGTTGTGTAAAGCCTGCCGTCGATATTTTTGCGCACAAAACAAAATCCAACCTTGCCTTCAGGAATAATGCAATATCTCGGGCACAAAGTACATAAAACTCGATGGTTTTCTTGTGCTTCCCACCATCGGGCTTCTCTGGCGTTCATTGCGTTTTCCATGGCTTTTACCTGTCTTTGGTATCCTGACAATTGTATTATGCGAAAATTTATGAATAGTTTCAACTTTTAAAGAAGTGAGCAGAATTGCGTCGTTTTAGAATGAAAATATTCAATTAAAAAAAAATTATGCCGAAAAGGTAAATAAGTGAGTAACAAAACTCAGGGATGAAGGAAAAGCAATATGTCACAAAATATTTCAAATTATGAACAATTATTAGAGCTTTTGCGAACAAGATTAAGCGTTCTAAATACATCAATCTTTTTATTAGAAGAGAATTTGAATATCAATGATCCCAAAGCCAACGAATATCTGGAAAAAATTAACAACGAACTGGAACGAATTAGACAAATCATCATCGATGTACCTGAAAATCTCAGGAGTAATTAAGTGTTAGAAGAGAAGATAGAAGCTAATAACACCAGAACCCAATTAAACCGCGATTTTAAGCCCAATATTTTGGTTATTGAAGACGAACCAGAAGTTCGCGAAAGCTATATTGATATGTTTGAATTTTTAGGCTACCAGGTAGATGTAGCCGAGAATGGCATGGCCGGGCTTGAGAAGCTTAAAAAGAAAGCCTATCAAATTGTATTTACCGATTTGAACATGCCGGTAATGGATGGGCTACAAACTTTACGATTAATCAAGAAAAAATATCCGGAAACCGAAGTGATTGTCATCACCGGCTTTGCTACCATCGAAAATGCCATTAAAGCAATGAAACAGGGCGCCTTTGATTACATCACCAAACCGGTTTCTTTTGAACATGTGCGCATCGTTTTAAATCGCTGCATTCAAAACATCAACGCCCGGCGCGAAAATCAAAAGCTAAAAGACCTGAACCACCAGCTGCGCGAATTAAACGAAATGAAAAATAAATTCATCACGCTTACCAATCACGAGCTGCGCACTCCTCTGGCCGTTTTGAAAGGTTATTTCGATCTTTTAGCGATGGAATTAAATGAAAATCCAAACTCTGAAAACGTACAGGAATATCTCAACATCATCCAATCAACGCTGAATGAAATGAGCGAAATGATTGAGAATATGCACGATCTGACGCTGCTTAGCAATTACAACAGCGCCCTGCAAAAGAAAGATTTTAAAATTAATAATCTGGTTTTGAATGTTTACAAAAAAATGCACTCGTTATTTGATCTAAGAAAGATCCAGTTTTCTTACAAGCTGGATCCCAATGATCCGGTTGTAAGCATCGATCCGCAAAAGTTAGAGCGAGCCGTTGGCGAACTGGTGCAAAACGCTTTGAAATACACGCCCGAAGGCGGCAAGGTTTTACTGCGCGTCAAATTTGATCATCTTAAAAATGTGGTGTATCTGTCTGTTGCTGATACTGGCATCGGCATCCCGCACGACAAGCTGGAGCTGATTTTTGAGCCATTTTACGAAGTTCAGGACGAAATGCATCATTCAACTTCTAAAGTGCAGTTTATGGGAGGCGGCATTGGCGTTGGCCTCTCCATAGTGAAAGAAATTGTAGAAGCGCACAACGGAGAAGTGATGGTAGAAAGCAATCCCGGCAAAGGCAGTGTTTTTACCATTCTTCTTAAAGCCAAAACCTGATCAAAAAGCCGTCATCTTTTTAAATAATTTTACGCGTTCTTTAATTTCTTTCATCTTTATCTTTTCCAGCCGTTTAAAGCTAAAATCTTCCACATTAAACGAGGCAATGGTGCTGCCGTAAACGATGGCTTTTTTCAAAGTCGGTAAATCCAGAGTTTGCGCTTTAGCCAGAAAGCCCATAAAACCGCCGGCAAAGCTGTCCCCGGCGCCGGTAGGATCAACCACATTTTCCAGAGGAAAAGCCGGAACAAAAAAGAATTCTTCTTCATGATAAAGCATGGCCCCATGTTCTCCTTTTTTAACAATTACACTTTTGGGACCCATTTGGGGGATGGCCCTTGCCGCTTTAATCAGACCGTTCTCGCCCGTAATTTCTCTGACCTCTTCATCATTTAAAACAATAATATCGGTGTAAGCCAGCACCTCTTCCAGCTTTTTACGTTTACCGCTGATCCAAAAATTCATCGTATCCAGCACAATTAATTTGGGGTTTTCAATTTGCTTTAAGACTTCCAGTTGAAGTTCCGGATCGATATTGGCCAGAAAAACGAATTCGGCCTTCTGGTAGTGCTCAGGAATGACCGGCTGAAAGCGCTCAAAAACATTTAAATACGTGAACAGCGTCTCTCTTTTGTTCATGTCGTCAAAGTATCGGCCGCCCCAGCGAAAGGTTTTACCGCTTTCCATGTAAAGGCCGTCAAAATTCACTCCTCTTTTTTTCAAAAATGAGATTTTGGAAGCGTCAAAATCCGAGCCAACCACGCCCACTACGTTAACCGGCGTGAACAAGCTGGCTGCCGCGCTAAAATAAAGCGCCGAGCCGCCCAGAGAGTCTTCCACTCTGGCGGTTGGTGTTTCAATGGTATCGTAAGCTATGGAACCGACTACTAACAAGCTCATCTCTTCTCCTTTTTACATGTGTTCCGGAGCGCTAATCCCTAATACTCCCAATCCATTGGCAATAACGATGCGCACGGCATCGATCAATGCCAGCCGGGCCTGAGTCAACGCCTGATCGTCGCTGATGACGCGGCACTCTGTATAAAACTTATGAAACAGAGTGGCCAGATCGAATAAATAATTTACCATCCGATGCGGTTCAAAACTCAATGCAGCCGTCTCAATAGTCTGCGGAAACTGGACAAGATGTTTAATTAAATTCAATTCTTCTGGCGCTTTAAGCAGATTAAAATTACGACTGGCCTGAAGCTCGATTCCTCTGCTTTCCGCCAATTTCAAAATGCTGCAAATGCGCGCATGGGCATATTGGATGTAAAATACCGGATTTTCGTCCGACTGCTTTTTGGCCAGAGTTAAATCGAAATTGAGGTGCGAGTTCATACTGCGCATTAAAAAGAAAAAGCGCGTTACATCCACGCCCACCTCATCCATCAGTTCATCAAGCGTGACAAAATTAGCCTTACGCGTGGACATCTTCACTTTTTCTTCGCCCTCATAAAGCGTAACAAATTGATGAATGAGCACCTTTATTTTGTCGGCGTCATAACCAAGGGCTTTAACAGCGGCCAGCACATCAGGATAGGTTGCAATATGATCGGCGCCAAAAATATCGATGATTAAATCGAATCCTCTTTTCACCTTTTCCACATGGTAGGCAATATCGGGCAAACGGTAGGTGGGTTCTCCCGTGCTTTTAATAATGACCCGGTCTTTCTCAAAACCAAGCTTGCTGGTTAAAAACCAGACCGCGCCATCCCGCTCGGCCACCAGCCCTTTCTCTTTTAGCTGTTTGACCACTTCATCAATCTTACCTTCATCGTACAGCGACTTTTCATTGTAAAAAACATCGAACTCGAATCCAAGGCGCTTGATGGTTTTTTTGATGTCTTCAAAGATGACGTCTTCCGCATAATCTTTAAAAAAGGCAACATCTTCTTCGTCCTTCAGCGCATCGCCTTTTTCTTCAAAAATACGGCGGGCAATATCAATAATATACTGGCCCTGATAATAGTCCTCAGGAAATTCGATCTGCTCACCGCACAGTTCACGATAGCGCAGGCGGACGGAATCGCCTAAAATACGCATCTGACGGCCGGCATTGTTAAAATAGTATTCGCGCGTTACCTGATAACCGATGGTCTCCAACAGTCGGGCAATCGTATCGCCTAACACTGCGCCTCTTCCGTGACCAATAGTCAATGGGCCGGTAGGGTTGGCGCTCACAAACTCGATATTTGCTTTTTTGCCCCTGCCGTAAGCAGATTTTCCGAAGGCCGCCTTCTTTTCTAATATTTCGCCCAGCTGTTTGTACAAACTTACATTGGAAGCAAAAAAGTTGATAAAACCGGGACCGGCAATTTCAACCGCGGAAATGTAATCCGGATTTTGATTGATAAAATCTTTTATCTCCTCGGCAATCTGCCGTGGATTTTTTTTGAGATGGCGTGCCAGTTGCAATGCCAGGTTGGAAGCAAAATCGCCAAACTTTTCCTCTCTGGGACGTTCGAGAATGATTTCTACATCTTTAATATTATGAGCCTTTAGAAATCGCTGCAGCTCCTGAACAATATATTCCTGGGTGGTCATAGTTCCTCTTCGGTAATTAATTCCATTTTTGCGTCTGCATAAAGTCGTTCAATGCCGTAAAACTCGCGTGTTTCATGGTTAAAAATGTGGACAACCACATCCACATAATCCAGTAATACCCACCGCAAATAGTCATATCCTTCTTTGCTGTAGGCTTTAATACCCTGTTTGGCCAGCTCGTCTTCAATATGATCGCTAATCGCCTTGATTTGCAGGCTGGATTCGCCGGTCATCAAAATAAAATAATCTGCGTAATCGATAATTTCTTTTAAATTTAAGATGGTTATTTGTTTGGCTTTTTTATCTAAAGCCAGATCGGCTATTTTTTTTACCAGTTCATCTGATGTCATTCACTCTTTCCTTTAAAAATTTTTAATGTTTTAAAATCCTGACCAATAATAATTGTAATATCGGCAATGGGATTGGGATTATTAAACGATTCGATCTGTTCATTTGAAATACCGATTTGCTCGGCCAGTTTTTGGGCCTTTTCCCTGGTTTTTTCAGAATTAACCTGATCGATAATGCGCGTTTTTTTTACCTCAAAAAACGGCTTGCCCTTTTTTAAATAATTGCCTGTATTCACCACGTCGTAATTTAAAGCCATTAATTTGTCGCTTAACATTTTGGCCACTCCCTGCTCCCCGCAGCCGTTGAGTATTTCGACCTGGAGGGCGGGTAAAAACGGCTCCGCCGGAGGCGCTTCTTGCGCATCGGTTTTGTCCACAGGAAGTTCCGGTCGCTCGATAACTTTTTCCATCGGTGTGGAAACGCCGGAGCTCAACTGGTCAAGGGCCGGTAATTTTTCTTTTACCACGGGCAGTAAGTAAATGTAACCCAGGTACAAAATTCCAATGACCACGGCAAAGAAAATCGCATTCTTTAAAAAAGCCCATGCCCGATTGCTTTTCTGCGGCCGTTTTCTACCTTTTACGCGAATGGTTTTACTGCGGTTGATTGTTTGCGTACTTATCCTTCTGCGATGTCTCAATTTATCTTCCTGCGTTTACCTGATTAGTCTATTAAACGTGCGGAATTTAATGAAAATCAAGTTTAAATTCTAATATTTTTGAAAATATTCAGATTTGCCGCCTATTTCGTTAAGTGGGAAAACGGAGCACTTTTTGTTTAGCCCCGTTCAATAAGTGCGGTTCTGTTTAAAATGATCGTTTTTAGCGAACCACAAATCGTATTAAATCTTTTTCCCTTAATATCCAAATGCGGAAAACTCCCCCAGCATGGGCCGATAAAAAGGAGCGCTGTTAAATTCCAGCGTTATCTTGCTATTTTCTGAAATTTTGTAATGTAATTGCGCTCCGCCGAAAAATTGCGGCTTGTTCAGATAAAACTCCTGACCAAAGGTATTATAGGGCGAAGACATAATGCCAATGTTAGCGCGCAGCCACAACTTGTCGGAAAACTGATAATCAATGGTGTTCATGTAGCTGCTTAACATCATGCTTTGGCCGCCCATGGCGCCAAAAGACATGGACACCGAATGATGCATCTGTAATTTATCGGGATTTAAAAATCCACTAAATAATGATGGCTGCGGATTGCTGAGAATGGTCGAAATATTCGGATGGGTCGGTTGATTTCTAAACTGCGCAGAAAGCGGTAAGGTCATAATAAAAAACACAATTACAAACAATATCACCTGTAATTTTTTTTCCATGATTCCGACCTCACGTTTTTATTCTTCAAAATCAGATGTTTTAACTCCGATTTTTTTTATTTGTTTCTTAAAAATAAAACAGTTCACAACAAAAGGCAAGCCTGTATCGGCAATTTCCGAATGTCCCCCAAAATTTCAAACAAAGAACTTATAATCGATTGATATTTAAGAGAGTACATTAGCTGAATGTATGAAAAACTCACCTCATTCCCCGCCTTGCTCTATGAGTCTTTTTGCAAAGAGAGGGGGACAAGAGCACCCATAACGTGTTAATAAGTATGAGGTTAGGGGGTGAGTTGTAAAAATGATCTTAGAAAAAATATTGTAATCTTAAAAAATTTGGGGGACATTCAGTGTATCGGCAATTTCCGATCTTGTAATTCAGGTTTACGTTTCTACATATGTTCTGTAAATCAATTGCCGTGTGAAAAATATTTTACATTTAACGTTGGTTTCGCTCAACTCTTTAAATTATTGCCAATTTTACAATATTCCTGTCCCCAAAATATTGCAGGCTGCACCGTGCGTGAGAAGGTTTTACAAAATTACTTAGACCCGTCAATACACATTACAGATCACCCCTCACTCATTACCAGGTGGTCTGCTCCGCGATTTCTTTTTATCCCTTGCGGTTGATTTTTACCTGTATCTTTTCCGCCTCGGAATCAACCTTTCTGTAGAATAATATTGTCAATCAATCGCGCCGGCTCAAAATAAACAGCCAGGGCAATGAGAATCGGTCTCTCGCCCGGGCGGGGCGGGCCCAGCGTTTCGGCATCCACCGCTTCGATGTAATCTATTTTCCCCGAAGATTCTGCTTCGATCAATTGCCGCATTTTTTTCTTGATGTCCTCAATGTCGTGATTGCCGTTGCTGTATTCTTGCTCGGCCATTTTTAAGCTGCGGTAAAGCACCGTGGCTTCTTTTCGCTGGCGAGGACTCAGGTACTTGTTGCGCGAACTCATAGCCAGTCCGTCTTTTTCGCGGATAATCGGCGCCACAACAATTTCCACCGGGAAATTCAGATCTTCTGCCATGCGTTTGATGATAATGGCCTGTTGGGCGTCTTTTTGTCCAAACACGGCAAAATCTGGCTGCACAATATTGAAAAGCTTGGCCACAACGGTCGTTACTCCTCTGAAATGCGTGGGACGCGACCGGCCGCAAAGCACCTGGCTTAAATCTTCGGTAATGACATAGGTTTTGTGCAAAGAGGAGTACATCTCATTGTCGTCCGGATAGAATACGGCGTCCACGCCTTCGGCCTTACATAATTGTTCGTCCCGCTCAAAATCACGCGGGTATTTTTCAAAATCTTCATTGGGTCCAAACTGCGTTGGGTTCACGTAAATGCTAACCACCACGCGTTGCGCGCGTTTTTTGGCCTGGCGGATCAAGCTCAAATGGCCTTCGTGCAAAAAGCCCATGGTCGGCACAAAACCAACCGTTTCGCCTCTGGCTTTTACGGCCTGCGTCCATGCGCGCATTTCTGGGATGGTTTTAATAACTTTCATGGTCATCGGGAAAATCTCTTTGTTTTACATCCTGTACATAATTAATAAAGGCTTCCCGCATGGTTTTAGCGAGCTGCGCATATCGACGTACAAATTTGGGCTTGAATTTTTCGTACAGCCCCAGCATATCATGGCTGACCAGAACCTGTCCGTCACAGTATTTTCCGGCGCCAATGCCAATGGTGGGGATTTTTAAGTTTTCACTGATCTCTTTCGCCAGCCTGGCGGGTATCTTTTCCAACACCAGCGAAAACACGCCGGCGTCTTCCAGTGATTTTGCTTCCTGTTTCAGTTTCTCGGCAATTTCCGCCTCTTTGCCCTGCACGCCATAACCGCCAAACAAATGAACAGATTGCGGCGTAAGCCCCAGATGGCCCATCACCGGGATGCCAATTTCAACCAGCCGCTCAATCAATGGCGCAACGGACCTGCCGCCTTCGATCTTTACCGCTTCGGCGCCGCCTTCCTGTAAAAAGCGACCCGCGTTGCGCACGCCCTCTTCCACGCTCACCTGATAACTTAGAAAGGGCATATCTGCCACCAGCAAAGCGCGATTAACCCCTTTGCGCACCGCCTTTACATAGTGCAACATCTCTTCCATGGTTACCGAAAGCGTATTTTCGTGTCCGGCCATCACCATCCCGCCCGAATCGCCAACCAGGATAATATCCACCCCGCTTTCATCCAGTAATTCGGCCATCAACGTATCGTAAGCCGTGAGCATGGCAATGGGCTCGCCCTGCGCCTTCATACGTTTGATTACGGGCACCGTAATGCGCTTGACTTCTCTTTGTACCGACATGATTTTCCAATGCTGTAGATTAAACTTTTTTTCTCAGTAAATTACGAAGCTTAATCATCAGGGGCAAACATTTCATTTAACCCGTCTGCCAGGCCGCGCAAAAATCACACGCCGTTTCCGCACACTCAAATCGACCCGTCAATAAAACGCCTAAGAGAACAAGGCCGCAACCAAAATTAACCGCAACGCGCGCAGAATAATTTTCTCGCAATAATGGCAGAAAAAGATTAAACAAATTATTCTGAGGCCAAAGCTAAACACTTCAGCGCAATTTACCCGAGGCTGCCCCAAAAGTCAAAGACAATGTATGAGTTCAGTATAATAACCACGAATTTCACGAATGGGCACGAATATTTTTTATGTAATTTAAATAAAAACAATAGACCAATTAAATGAAATTAGAATACTTCCTTCGTAGAATCTAGTCCCGCCCTGGAGGCTGTTGCATGGGGGGGAGGAATTAATGCTTATATTCTCCGATATTGATAATTTTTTCTCATTCTTAAGCGTTGGGCAAAATATAGAATTAAAAACGCCAAAATATTCTTTGAAAATAAAATTAATAGATCATCTTTTTCTTGTGATGCTGTTATAAACGCTGCTAAACGTTTCCCTAACATATTTTTAAATAGAACATTAATATTATGCCCAATACACATTAACGTAAATTCACTACGAACATTATTAAGACCAGATAAGGAAAATCCACGATAGCCTAAATTATGCTTCAAGTTACCAAAAACAGGTTCAACTGTCACCGAACGCTTTTTTAGTCGTTCCTGCGCCGCTGAAGTTTGTAACTTTTTCGCCATACGTTCGCAATAACTCTCATTAACTGAACGATGGATTTGCTTAACTTTCTTTTTACTGGAAATGCATAAATTAATTAAGGGACAGTCCTGACAATCATTGGAACGATATACGATCCGTTCGCTATTCCTCTCAACTGGAAAAAGCTTCTTACCCGTCGGACATTCATAGTAATCTCCCTGTTCATGATACACAAAATCACTTCGTTTTAGTTTTCTTTCTTCTTTTTGCAATTCTTCCTTGGAGGTTGGTGTCTCCTTTATCGAACGATTGGATAACTGGGGATCGGCTATTACGGCATCAATCTGCTTTTCTTCCAATTCTTTTAGGTCTGTGCTATTGTGATAACCGGAATCGGCCGTGTAAGATCGCTTATCATCTGAACCAAGATTCTTCTCTACTTGTTCTTGAATCGGTATGAATTGACCCTGGTCGTTGGGCTGGCTTACCACTTCATGGGCTACAATTAAATGACTGGACATATCTACGCCTAATTGTGCGTTATAACCCGGCCCATCCACCGAAGGCATCATGCGGGCATCCGGCTCTTTTACATTTATTTGATGTCTTGAACGATGTTCTGATTTGAGCTGTTTCTTACGCTCTTTCAATTGGGCTTTACGTTCTAATATCTCTTTCTCTAAGCGCTCAAGCCGTTCTTTCTCCGCTCGAAGAGTTTCTAAATCTAATTCATCCGTGGCCCCCTGTTCTACAAAATTACAGCGCTGCATGTATTGCTTGATCTCTGCTCTTAACTTCTCTATACGTTTGTCTAATTGATCCTCAGTGTAGCCATGACGCTTACTGCTGTGCGCTTTGATTTTCGTGCCATCTATGGCTATCTGGTTGAAACTACTTATGCCTTCGGCCTGGGCAATTAAAAGTATCTCTACAAAATATTGGTCTAATAAATCCAAATGTGCCTTGCGAAAACGACTTAATGTACTATGATCCGGATGCTGATTCCCAGTGATATAAATGTAGCGCGTATCAAATTTACACAATTCCTCCAGCTTACGGGTGCTGGTAATGCCGTTACTATAAGCATAAAACCATAAGGCAAGCATCATGTCTGGGGCATAAGAATCACCGCCTTGCGAACTATAACGGGAATAAAGTGCACTTAAATCAAGGCGCGAAACCAACTCCACTACAAATCGACTCTTTGGATCGTCTCTGGCAAAATCTTCCACACTATAGCCAAAGAGATTCATTTGTGAGCGATTATAAGTAATAAAACTCATGGAATTCCTTTGTTATTACTTGTTTTATCTGTCGCCCAGAATTTACAAATTTTTTGAATTTTACTCAAACTGAATTTGCAACAGCCTCCCTGGCGGGATTCGAAAGTTTTTGTGCTGTTTTAAAAACTCATCCCCCGGGGCGTCAATCTTGCCGGCATGATGAGTTTTTTACTTACATGTTGAATAATTGGTTTTATTTTTTCTTTGCGTACTTTGTGACTTCTTTGTGCTCTTTGCGGTTAGTTTTGGTTGCGGCTACGCTGCCTTAGTATTTTGCTTTTGATGTTTAGGCTTGTGTTGTCCGGGGAACGACTATTCTTCCGTCGCTCGTTTAAAAGATTCAATAATTCCGCCGCCCAGCACTTTTTCGCCGTCGTAAAACACGGCAGATTGCCCCGGCGTAACCGCTTTTTGCGGCGCGTCAAATACCACGCGCACCCGTTCGCCTTCCATGGAATAAATGGTGGCCGGCGCGGCCGGAGATTTGTACCGTATTTTCACCAGGCATTTTACCCCACCGCGAGCGTGCGGAATGCTGATAAAATTAACCGACCGGGCGATCAGTTCTGTAGAGTAGAGATGCTTTTCGTCGCCGATCACCACTCGGTTATGCTGCGGATCGGTTTCCACAACGTACATGGGTTTCCCAAAGCCCCTGCCCAGCCCTCTGCGCTGACCAATGGTAAAAAAGGGGTATCCCTTGTGCTGCCCTACGGTTTCCCCGTCAACCGTCACCAGCTCCCCATCTTTCACCTTCTCTTCCAGTCCATCCACAACCTGGGTTAAAAATCGTCGGTAATCGTTATCCGGCACGAAACAGATTTCCATGCTCTCTTTTTTAGTGGCCGTTTTTAAACCGTACTTTTCGGCAATGTCCCGCACTTCGGGCTTGGTTAACTCGCCCAGAGGGAACAACGTTCTGGCCAGGCTGGATTGCTTAATCCCCCACAGAGCATAGGATTGATCCTTCTCTTTGTACTTTCCCTGCCACAGCTCGTAGCGCTGTGTTTGCGCATTGTACACCACACGTGCGTAATGTCCTGTGGCAATGTAATCGGCGCCCAGCTCCTGTGCCCGCTCGATCAGCGTTTGCCACTTGATTTTGGTATTGCACAGAACACACGGATTGGGCGTTTTGCCTTCCAGATACTCGGTGATAAAATTATCCACCACGCTTTCGTGAAATTCCCGGCTAAAATTCAACACATAATGAGGAATGCCGATTTTAGCGCACACCTGACGGGCGTCGTTAATCGAATCCAGCGAACAGCAACCGCTTTCATGATTTACGTTGCCGCCCACCAGTTCGTAATCCCACAACTTCATGGTGATGCCAATGCAATGGTACCCCTGTTCCTTGAGGAGCAGGGCGGCCACCGAGCTATCGACCCCGCCGCTCATGGCAACCACCACCGTTTTTTGCTGAATGTCTGTCATCTATGTAAAAAAATCCTTAATTCAACTGTGAAAATTTTTTAAAGATAATGACTTCGCTTCCTGTAGGCGAAGTATGGTAACTAATCTTATCAACTAATTGTTCAACCAAAAATAATCCCCGACCGCTCGTTTTCATGATATTTTCTTCGGCAAGGGGATCGCGTACATTCTCGCGCCTGAAGCCCCCGCCCTCATCCTGTACCGAAATTTGTAGTCCCTTGCTTAACACTTTAAAGGTAACGACGATCTTTTTTGATTCATCGTCGCGATTACCGTGATGCAAGGCATTATTAAACAACTCCGTAATCGCAATCGAAAGATCGTCCCGGTCGTCTTCATTAAAATGCAACTCTTCCGAGATTTTGGTTGTCAACTGTTCGATCCTGGGCAAATATTTGACATGGCTCGGAAATACGACCCGGTATTCCCCTTTTTTTAATAATCCCATTCATTGTTCCCCTGTTGTAAAATACCAATTTAGAAACGCGCTACAACGATGTCAAAAGAAATTGATTTTACTCGTCAGGATTGCTATGTTTGTCCCTGATAAAAATGAGGCGAGCATGAACGGAAATAGACTTAACGCGCATTTACCCTGGATTTTATTGATGATTTTAATTACCATCCAATCTTCGATGAGCGGCTTTAAAATGCCGCCCCTTGGCCTTCAGATCGAAGACAAACTGATGCATTTTTTTGTATTCGGGATTTTGGGATGGTTATTGATACGCGGCATGTCGCTGGAAACACAGCCATGGCTTCACAAAAACCGCGTGCTGGTTACGCTGGTCATCGCCATCTTATTTGCCATTAGCGATGAATGGCACCAATCCCTTAACCTTCAACGAGATGCCGATATTTTAGATTTGCTGGCCGACATCCTTGGCATTTTCTACTTCACCTATCTTTTTAAGCGCAAACAGAACAAAATGCGCGCCGTCAATTCCCACTAAGGTTCAACCGGAATCCGTTAAAACGAGCAAATACCGGTCGATGATCGGAGACGTTTGAAGGGTACGAAAGGTATTGCTGATCCAGGTACAAAACGCGACACTCGCCCGCTCCATATTCTGCTTCGGCGTCCTTTGTAATCATAATATGATCGATCAGGCTTCGGTAGGTGTATGAAATGTAAGAATATTGATTGCTTAAGCCCAGGGTTAAAAAGGTGAACGTCTGCGGATCGTTGAGCATTGCCAGAAATACATTGGTGCTCTCCGGATCGCTTAAAACATCGTTCCAGTCGCCCAGCACAACAAAATCGGGATCGGCTCCCCTGGCAATTTCGTTTTTAATATATTGTGAAAGATCGTTTATCGCCTCTTTGCGGCGCGCTTCATTTTCGCTGCCGCCGCTGGCTTTCAGATGCAGGACAATGATGTTAAAATCGAACTTAACGCTGTCCAGATCCTTCACCTGCACATAGGCCTGAAGCGGGGGACGCGGAAAGGCGTACCAGTCGTTTTCAAAAATATTCTTAATGCCGGAAACCGAAATAAAATCGGATTTGTACAAAATTCCTGTTTTTTGATACGTCCCGCTGCTGTACACGTCATTAGACAAAACGCCCTTCCAGCCGGGCATTTGATCCAGAAGATCGTTAAACGAACGGATGCTGGCAATCTCCTGCACGCCAATCAGATCGATATCCAGGTCTTTGATTATTTGAGCCACGTCGTTCACCGTTTGCGTTCCGGCTTTGGGAAAATTCTCAATATTCCAGGTGGCAATTTCAAAACGATCCGTCAGCCCCAAACGATCAACCAGCACCGTGCTGTCGGGTAAAGTAGTACCATTATCGGCATCGCTGTCAACGACTCTTTTATTACATTGAACAAAGATTAAAAACAGACTTAAACTAATCGCATACCACGTTCTCATAAAAATCCTTTATATTTTTTCGTGAAAGATCAATTTACAAATTTCTTACCGTGAATGACAACTTAGTTTTTTGTGATCCATCCCCCAATTTTTGCCCATTTTTGTTTTTGCGCTTTACTTTACCGTATAACGGCCGAATATTTGAGCATGAAACAAAAGCCGGGAGAAAGCCCTATGGCCACCTTTTCAAAATCCAATAAAGAGGCGAAATCATTAAAAGAAAAAAGGGATGTCCTTAAAAAGGGTTCCTTGCCATCCAAAGACAAAAGGGAAACACGGTTCGCTCTTCACTGTGAATTAAACATCGACGAAGTGATCAACCAGACCATCAACCATCACATCGGCATGGGCGCCATCATTTAAGCGCATTATTCGTAATAATAAACCTTGCACCCGCAGCCGTCCCACATATCTTCATAGATTTTCATGCGGGCCATGACAAAATCTCGGGCCTGCAGCTCCGTAGCAAAGCGACGCGCCAAAAACTCGCCTTTATCGGATTTTTCCTGAACAACGTAGCTCTCGCCGCACTGCAGGAGTCTTATTTTATCTGCAACCATGGTATCGTGCTCAACCACAAGTCTGCAATGGTCTAACAACCACTGCACCTGTTCCGGCGTGATTGCCAGGTACTTGACCTTTTCCAATTGCTGCAACAGTTCTTCCATTGCTATCTCCATTCTGTTTTTTGCTTTAGATACTGCGCGGCCAATGAGGTTACATTTTATTTTATGATTGCCCAGCCATCCCCCTTGCTTTCCTACATGTTCGGAGTTCGCAAACAAAAAATTCAACTTTTTTCGATTCCGCCCATAGAAACACTGGCATTAAATTTTACGATGGCTTAACTTTGTAAAAAACAGTGAGGTTTGACAAAATGAGATATTTTTCAGCCATTCAAAAGAACGCCACCATTGGCGTGCTGGCGCCGGCCTTTCCTCCTGACGCGGCGCGCCTGGAAAAAGGAATCCAGTATCTGGAATCGATGGGCTTCAACGTCAAAAGAGGGAAAAGTTTAAGCGCCGCTCACATGTATTTTAGCGGTTCGGATAGCCTGCGCGTTAAAGACATTGAAACCTTTTTTGCCGACCCTGAAGTTGACATGATTGTCTGCGCCCGCGGCGGCTGGGGGGCGCTGCGCATTCTGGATCAGCTTGATTACGAACTGATAGGTCAAAATCCAAAACCCTTTGTCGGTTATTCCGACGTAACCACTCTTCAGCTTGCTTTTTGGGCTAAAAGCCGTGTGCCGGCTTTTTCCGGGCCCATGGTCGCCGTGGAAATGGGCAGCGGCATCGATCCCTTTACCGAACGGCATTTCTGGGGGCAAGTTTTTAACGACGATCCCTGGTACGAATTTTCATTCGCCAGAGAAAACGTGGAACTCTGGCAGGCGGGGCGGGCTTCCGGCCGGCTGATTGGTGGCTGTCTTTCCATGCTGGCCCACCAACTGGGCACGCCTTTTATGCCGGATTTGACCAATGCCATTTTGTTTTTAGAAGACGTGGGCGAGGCGCCGTACAAAATTGATCGATATCTTGCCCAGCTGAAACAGGCTGGGATTTTCGATCGGCTGTCCGCCTTGATTCTGGGAGAGTTTATTGATTGTGTGGATGACTCCACTTCCAGAAAGGAAGTTTCGGTAGAAGACGTGCTGCATGATTACTTCGACAACACGCCCTATCCGGTGCTTTACCGATTTCCCTATGGTCATGGAATGCGAAAATTTACCATGCCCATCGGCGTTAAAGCGGAACTAAATACCGAACAAAAAGTTTTGAAACTACAGAATCCGTTTGATAAACATTTAAGTAAATAAAATTTTTGTCGAATGGGCAGATGATTAGTTTGCTTGTCTGTAGTGTTTTTAGTAACTTTAAGCTTTTTAAGAAATTAGACACATGAATTTTAGGAGCAGGGAGCTTCGATATGGGATTTTCATTTTTTGACTTTTTTTCTTCTGATATTGGAATAGATTTAGGGACGGCCAATACGCTCATTTATGTAAAAGGCAAAGGGATTGTTGTAAACGAGCCATCGGTAATTGCCCTGGAAGAAAACAGCGATCGCGTGGTCGCCGTGGGCAACGAAGCCCGGCAGATGTTGGGGCGCACACATCAGGACATTATTACCATTCGCCCTTTGAAGGACGGCGTGATTGCCGATTTTGAAGCCAATGAAATTATGATTCGCGAATTCATCAAAAAGGCCAATGTAAACCGCATGATGCTGGGCAAAATTCTGGTTTGCGTTCCTTCGGGCATTACCGAGGTTGAAAAACGGGCGGTGCGCGATGCCGCCGAACGCGCCGGCGCCCGGCAGGTGGATCTGGTTGCCGAAGCCATGGCCTCTGCCATTGGCGTTGGGCTGGATATCGACGAACCCGTGGGCAATATGATTGTCGATATTGGCGGAGGCACTTCCGAAATAGCGGTAATCTCTCTTAGCGGTATTGTTACGCACACCTCCATTCGCATTGCCGGCGATGAAATGAACCAGTCGATTATTCAACATTTCAAAAAAAATCACAACCTTTTAATCGGGGAAAAAACGGCTGAAGAGATCAAGTGCACCATCGGATCGGCCGCCCCACTGGAAGAAGAGGTAACCACAGAGGTTAAAGGACGCGACCTGATCAATGGCATTCCCAAAACCATTGAAGTTAGCTCCGTCGAAATCCGCGAAGCGCTCAATGATGCGATTAATGCCATTGTGGAAGCGGTCAAACTTTCGCTGGAACGTACGCCTCCCGAACTGGCAGCCGATATTCTGGACAGAGGGATTATTTTAACCGGCGGCGGTTCGTTGTTGAGGAATCTGGATGTCCGCTTACGGGAAGAGACTTCCATGGCCATTCATGTGGCAGACGACCCATTAACCTGCGTGGCGCGCGGTTGCGGTAAAATTCTTGACACGCCCGAACAATATGAAAAGGTGCTGTTAAGACAAAAGCGGCCGTTCTAAAAAGATCGAAAAGCCCTGCAATCGTTTACCGTTACAACCGAACGGTAAATAAGGGGAAACCGGCAACCTGAAAAGCGTTATTAATTATGGGTGACTTTAAGGTTGCGCGGCGGAAATGAATTTTCAAGGGGTTAGGATAATAATTTAAAAAGTTGATTGATGTTCCGTGAATATATTCAGTTCATTTTTTATCAGAAATAAAGAAGGCCTGACGCTATTCTTTTATTTGCTGCTTTCGTTTTTGTTTATGACCACCAGCGACCGGGCGCTTGTTGAGGGGCTTCGTCGCGTTTCTGTGCAGACCATCGGTCGAATAGAATCCACGGTATCCATCTTCCGCTCTTACTTTAATCTTTACGAAAAAAATTCCGAATTGCGCCGGCAGAACACGTTGCTCTCTTTTGAAAATTTTCAGCTACAGGAAGCATTACTGGAGAACATCCGTCTTAAAAAATTCTTAAAGATCAGCTACCAGTTCAAGTACAAACTCATCCCGGCCAAAGTCATCGGCTACAGCCCGCACGAAATAGTAACCGGTTTTCGGATTATTGCCAAAGGCATAACCGAAAAGCACAAAGGCGCCGCCGTAATGACGGTGGGCGGACTGGTGGGCCGCGTTGTGGAGACCTCGCCGCCCTTTGCCATTTGCCAGATTTTACTGGATCCCACCTCGCGCGTCAGCGTGCGTATTCAGCGTAATCGCGAAGTAGGCGTAGTTAGCTGGGATGGCGAAAACGGGCTACAGCTAAACTATATTCCCAACACCATAGAGGTTTTACCGGGCGACATTATCTTCACTTCCGGATTAAGCCAGATTTACCCGCCGAACATCAAAGTTGGCGTAGTTACTGCCATCGAAAAAAATCCCAATGAAATGTTTCAAAAAATACGCGTAAAACCCAGCGTGAACTTTGGCGCCCTGGAAGAAGTTTTCATCGTTGAAATGGAGCCGTCGGTAGATGAAGCACGAAAATAAATGGTTTCTGGTTTTACTTTTGCTCTTTGGAGTTCCGGCCATTCTGGCCCAGGCGCTAATCGTGCCGTTGCTGCGCATTAACATCTGGCAGCCGGACGTGGTGCTGTGTATTGTGCTGCTGCTCTCTAAACGTTTCGGCGCCATGCACGGCAGCACATCGGGTTTTTTCCTGGGGCTATTGCAAGACGCTCTCACCGGCTTACCCGTGGGCATGTCCGCCTTCCCGAAAGCTTTTGTCGGCTATCTTGCCGGGAAATTTCATGGTCAGCACATCAAAGGCCTTTTCATGGATCTTTGGTTCGTGCTGTTCATTCTCATTCATGAAATTATCTTCTACATTTTTCTGGGCATTAAAGCGGAACTAAACATCACCGAAATCCTTATCACGCGCGCACTACCGGACGTCATTTACACCATGATCGCCTTATTGGTAATCAATCTGTTTGTTAAAAAATATCTGAGCGAAGAGTGATGAGATATTTTGACCAGACGCAGCGTTCCCGTAGGTTTTTGATTTCAGCAACGTTTTTGGTCATCAGTTTTTTCATTTTACTGCTCGGATTTTTTAACCTGCAGGTGCTGCATCGTCAATATTATCTGGACATTTCCATTCACAACGTCATTCGGCAGGTCAAGATTAATCCGGTCAGAGGCTTGATTCTGGACCGGGACGGCGACATTTTAGTGGACAACCGCCCTTCTTTTTCGGCCGCCTTAATTCGCGCGCACACCGCCGACAGCACCATCAACAGAGTAGCCCATTTTTTAGGAATGAACGTCAATGATATAAAAGCTCGCCTGCGGAAAAGCCCCCGATTTGCCCCCACCATCATCCGCAGAGACCTTGACGAGCAAACGCGTACCCTGCTGGAAGAGAATCAATATTTTTTACCGGGATTCGAACTCATCCTTGATTTTAAGCGCTATTATCCGCAAGAAATCAATTCGCCCCATATATTCGGTTACATTGGCGAAGTAAATGAGAGAGAACAGAAACAGGATCCGCGTTACGAGCTGGGCGATATGATTGGCAAAGCCGGTTTGGAACGCTACTACGATATTGAGCTGCGGGGCATTAAAGGCGTAAGATATGTACGGGTTGACGCCAGCGGCAAGATGCTTGGCGATTACGATCCGGAACTCAATGTGCCGGCCATTCACGGCAGCGACCTTTACCTGACGCTCGATTACGACCTGCAAAAATTCGCTGAAAGCCTGATGATCGACCGACGGGGTTCGCTGGTGGCCATTGATGTGCGAACCGGTGGCATACTGGCCCTGGTGAGCAAACCCGATTACGACATTCGGGCGTTGAGCGGAAAGATTGACGCCGATGTATGGAAGGCTTTAATCGAAGATAAAGCGCATCCGCTTTATAGCCGCTCCATTCAAAGCGCCTATCCGCCGGGTTCTACTTACAAAATTGTGGCGGCGATTGCAGCTCTGCAAGAAAACATCATCACCCCTTCCTGGAAGGCCTATTGCCCCGGTTATTTTCGTCTGGGCCGAAAAGTTATCCGCTGCTGGAATCCTAAAGGCCACGGCGAGCTCGATTTGTACGGCGCCATCAAAAACAGTTGTAATGTCTATTTTTACCAGCTCGGTTTAAAAATCGGCCTGGAAACCTGGTCTAAATACAGCAAAATTCTGGGCTTCGGCCAAAAAACCGGCATCGATTTGCCTAACGAAAACGCCGGACTGGTGCCCACCATTCAATATTTTAATCGCATTTACGGGGAAAATGGCTGGACCAGGGGAAATCTGGCCAACCTGGCCATCGGTCAGGGCGAGCTTTTGACCACGCCCCTGCAAATTGCGCAATTTGTCATGATTCTGGCCAATCGCGGGGTGTACTACCGTCCCCATCTGGTCGATCACCTTTACAACTACCAGACGCACAAAACCATTTATTTCCCCACGGAATCCAGAGTGGTTTCGGAAGTTTCCAGCGAAGTGTTCGACATTGTGCGCGAGGGGATGCATCAGGTGGTCAACGGCGGCACCGGCTGGCTGGGTAAAGTGCCCGGCATCGATATGGCCGGCAAAACGGGCACCTCGCAAAATCCGCACGGCGAACCGCACGCCTGGTTTATGGCCTTTGCGCCCTATTCCCATCCAGAAGTGGCCATTGCGGTTATTGTTGAAAACGGAGGAAGCGGAGGCGGAGTGGCCGCGCCCATTGCCCGCAAGTTTCTGGAAATGTATTTTTACAACCGGTTAATACCCAGGCCTGTGATCAAAAAAGATACCCTGCAGGTTGAAGAAGGGATTAACCCTCTGCCCATAGACAGCCTGGCGCCTACTCCCATACTCAGGATACCGGAGATACATTAACATGGCACAAATTTACGATCATTTGAAAAAAATAGACTGGTTTATCTTTTTGCCCGTACTGTTATTAATTGGCATCGGGCTGATCACCATTTTTAGCGCCACCTATTACTCTGCGGCCGATCAAAGGTATTTTACCAAACAACTGGTTTACGCTTTTGTTGGCGTTTTTTTAATGCTGGCCATCAATTTTATGCCTTACAAGCTCATCCAGAAAAGCAGTTATTTCTTTTATCTATTGGCTCTGCTGAGTTTGGTTATGGTATTGTTTTTGGGAGTCAAAGGGTACGGCGCCGAACGCTGGTTAAAAATCGGCCCCATTCGCCTGCAACCTTCGGAATTCGCCAAAATCGCCACGGTTTTAGCCGTCGCCCGCTATTTGTCGCTGAACGGCAGAAAAGTCAATCAATTAAAGCATCTATTTGTAGTCTTTTTACTCGTTTTGCTGCCTTTTGCGTTAATTGTCAAACAGCCTGATCTGGGAACGTCTCTGGTATTTTTAGCGCTGATTATTCCCATGTTGTATCTGGCTGGTGTTTCCTGGTTTGTTTTGTTTGTGCTCATCCCGCCGCTGATTACGATGCTCGCCTCTTTTAACATTTATGCTTATGTGATCTGGTTGTTTGTGATTTTTTTAATCCTGATTTTTACGAACCAGAAACTATATTTAAAAATTTTTGTTTTTTTACAACATCTTGCCGTGGGCAGCATTACCCCGCTTTTGTGGAATTCATTAAAAGCATATCAGAAAAAACGGATTTTAACCTTCATTCAGCCCGAAAACGATCCGCAAGGCGCCGGTTATCAGATCATTCAAAGCAAGGTAGCCATTGGTTCCGGCGGCATCTGGGGTAAGGGGTTTTTGCAGGGATCGCAGTCGCAGCTAAACTTTTTGCCGGCGCACCACACCGACTTTATCTTTTCGGTTTTGGGTGAAGAATGGGGATTTTTTGGAATTACGATTGTCCTGTTTATCTTTTTATTCTTATTTCTGTATCTATTGTGGCTGGCTCACTCCGTTAAATCCGATTACTCCCGCCTGACAATCGTGGGCATTACCACCATTTTAGCGTTTCATACCATGATTAACATTGGAATGACCATTGGTTTTGCTCCGGTAACAGGACTGCCGTTACCATTTTTAAGCTATGGCGGATCATTTTTATTAACGGTGTGTGTTGCCATGGGAATTACTTTAAACTTTTCACGGAACAAATTTAGTATTTAGCGCACAGAAATGTGCAATTTATTTTTTTATTTTTTATCTTTATCTTTAAATTTTGGAGGTAGAAGGCATTACTGTTAAATTTTATAGAATGTAGTTTACCAAGAAAAATCGGCATTAATTCCAAACTTGATCCCGGTAGTCACAAATTTAAAGAACAATAACTGGTAATTAAAAAAAAGGAGCCATATTTTTAATCCTGATTAAAATTGTTCAAATTTATGCCGAAAACAAAAAGATGGAAAAGCAAAAATTACAGGAATATTATTTAATTATGATGAGAAGAATAACAATATCGGTTTTAATCCTTTTCATATTGGCAGGCTCTATTTTAGCTCAGGATAAAAGGAAAATTGCGCTTTTACCTTTTTTTAATGAAAAACCCAGTAGCCGCAATAGCTGGATGGCCTTTGGGCTGGAATATTACCTGAGAAATAAATTGAGCGTACTTTCCGGTTTTTACCTGCCAGAAAAGAAAGTGCTAAAAAAAGTGCTGGATGAAGTCGGCTTTGGTAAAGCGCCTTTAAACGAACAGATGATCTATCGTATCGGGCGCTATGCTAATGTGGAAATGACGGTATCGGGCTCTTTTTTTGTAGAAAACAACCTTATCACGCTCAAAATACTTTACAGCAACGCCTATAACGGTACGCCCATTCTTTCCAGTCAGTTCAGGCAGCCGGTGGATAAATTTTTTGAACTGGGCAACCAGGTCATCGAGCAATTAATTTCCTTAACCGGAATTCCGGTTAGCGCCACCGAAAAACGTCTACTCTCTTTTACTCTTACCAATTCTGTAAGCGCCTTTGAATCCTTTATCCGGGCTTACATGGAAAACAGTAAACCCAATGCGCGTATTGAAAAAGTAACCGGCCTGTTCCGGCAGGCCATTCAAAAAGACCCGGAGTTCTGGGAAGCCTATTACAATTTGGGCATCGTCTATTTTAACGCCCAGAAATACACAAAAGCCCTGGAGCAATTCAATAAAGTCATTAATGCCCTGCCTAATTTTTCCAAGCCCTACTATGGACGGGGGCTCATTTTTATTAAACAGGGAGCATACGACAAGGCTTTAAAAGATTTTGAACGCGTTAAAGAATTAAATCCCAATGATTACCAGGCCTATTACTACATCGGGCGTGTTTTACGCAAACAAAAGAAATTTGTCGAAGCGGAAAAAGCGCTGAAAAAAGCATCGGAAATCAACCCCGATTTTGCCCCCACTTTTTTTGAATGGGGGAATATCTACTACGATAAAAAAAACTTCCGCAAAGCCATTGAGTATTATCGCAACGCGGCGGAACTGAATCCGAAAAACTCCGAATACCATTTACGTCTGGGTGATTGCTACTACCGCTCTCAAATATTTTACAGCGCTCTGAACGAACTGAACAAATCGATTGAATTACAACCAGACAATCCGTACGCTTATTTCTTAAAAGGCTTAACCATTTATAAACAGGCCGTCATCGAAGAACTCATTTCCGCTTTTCTGGAATTGCTGGACGCTCAGAACCAGTCAAACGCCGACCTGGTTAAGGTAAACAAACCCCGGCGCCGGAACTCTGATATTACAATGGATCCCATTAAGAAAAAACAGGTCTATCTGGATATGGCCATCGCTTTTACCAACGCCGTAAAATATAAACCGGACTTTAAAGAAGCGATCTTTAACCTGGCTCTTACCTACCATGAAATGGGAAGTTATGATCTTGCTGAAAAATACTATATTCTGGTTCTGACCTTAGACGATTCTTTGTTACGCGTTTATCTCAAATTAGCGGAACTTTACACCGAAATCGGGAAAAAAGACCTGGCGCTGGAACAATATCGTAAAATATTTTATTTGAATCCGGCTTACATTGTAAAGCATCCTTCGTTGGGGCCGGAGTTTCGCTATTTAAACATTCTGGATAAGTTTAAAAAAGAACTGGAAGAAACGTTACAGAAAAACCCCAACGATGTGCGGGCCAATCTGGTTTTGGCCAAAGTTTTTGAAGCACAGGGCAATTACGGCAAAGCGGCCAATCTGGCGCGCAGAGTCCTTGCCTTCAATCCGCAAAACAAAGAAGCCCAAAAACTGCTGAAATCCATTTCTCAGTAAAATGTTAGTTGACTTGGCTGGCAAAAATTTTGTGCAGTTTTAGAATAGTTCCTTAAAAAGATCTAGCCCATCTTGAACACTAAAACGGTTTAAGTTATTTAAAAACAACATGTCGTTCTTTTTTATTACCACTACAATATTTAAATTCTTATCTTTTTCATACCTAATGGCTTGGGCTTGATCTTAAATGCCTGCGCCATTAAATAATGGATCGCCTCCGGTTCGGTCGTATCTCTTATAACTAATAAATCTCCTTTCTGCGTTTTCATCTCCACGCTTACTCGCTGCTGTACGGAAAGTAATTCACGAATGGTTGTCCAGCGATGATAAACGCCTGCATCATGTAATTGTTTTTGAAGACTTATCAATACATGAAAGGCTAAAATCGAAATGAAAATATGCCCTTCAATGCGTTTATCCTTCTGGTGAAAATTAGGCCTTAAGCCTAATTCACTCTTCAACGAGCGAAATCCATCCTCCACATCCGTTAAACTGATGTAGAGCTGCCAAATCTCACGATCCGTTAAATCCAGACGACTCGTCCGTAAATAATACGTGCCGGAAAATCGATCATCCATCTTTTGCTCATCTTTTATCTTCCAGCTGATCTCTGTCACGATACCATTGTGATGCTCAACCGTAATATCATAAAAATAGGCCACCTTTGCATGACGTTCCTTTATGCGGCCAATGCGTTCTAAAACCTTGGGATATTTCTTCGTGCCTCGTTTCTTGTGCAAACTCTCCGCCGCATATTTCAACTCCGCCTCAAAGCGCTGCTGATGAAATTGTCGAATGGCTTCCTCTTTCTTTTGCCTTGAGGCGCTGCGACAGTATAAATAAAGCTCTTTATCCTTACGGTAAAGATAGGCTTCCACTTTATGGCGTTGATCGTGATTAATCTCTTTAAAAGCATTTTCTTCGATCTCGATTTCCGGTTTACTGCGTGAGACAACCAGATAGTCGTGTCCACGCTTTGTGATCAGTTGCAAGTTCTCTTCTGTGGCAATCCCGGCATCTAAAATAATCAATTTCCTGACTTTGCCGCCTATCGTATCCAGAATTTTAGACAAAGTCTCTGGTTCGGAAACATTGCCAGAGAAAAGACGACTCTCCTTGGGGAATCCATCCTCATCCAATACCAGGCCTAAAGTAACCAGGGGCATATCGTGACGCTTATCTTTACTACGTCCGCGAGCCTTGAGTTCACTGGTACGGCTACTCTCAAAATACGTATTGGTTAAATCGTACAGGATGATCTTTTCCTGCAAGGAAAATAACAGACGCTCTTGCTCTACTAAACCATTCTCGATTTTGTCCTTATGTTCTAATAATTGATCCGTAATTCGATAAAGTTTATTGTGAGAAAGTCTTGAAAGGTCTAACTCTAAAAGCTCATCGATGGCGCTTTGCTTTTTGACCCAGCGTAAGGTCGCCCATTCGCTTGAGGGGTGCACCAGGCGCCCAACGATCAACAGTTCGGCCAGTTTAATATCCTTCTCCTTAAAGCCCAGCTTTTTTAAAAGTTCATTGAACTTAAGCTTTCTTAACATCATCAAACTGATGTATTCGCCTCCTATACTGCTAGCATCTCTGAATTTGACAGAGCCCGTAAAAATGGTCTCGGTTTCCTGTGGGCTTTCTTTTTTTTCTACCTTTTCTTGTTTTAGTTTGTTTTGAATTAAAAGCGAGGCATAGCGCTGGGCTAATTGTTCAATTTGCTCATCCACTTCGATCAGTGAAGTTTGTCCGCTTATGATCTCTTCGATGCGATTGGCAAGTGTTTTCCATTGGTCTTTAGGAATGGTAAGCTTGCCCAGGTTGAGCAATTTTCTTTGTCTTGGGCCTTTTTCAGTACGATAGGATTCGACCAATTGATGGTAAACGAAGGTTTTATCGTACCCTTTATTCTTTTTTGTGACTTCTTTAATAAACATGTTCAAATATAATCATATCAGTCAATTAAGTCAAGGGGGAAACCAATATAGTATGGGGCACTACAACGACATCTCGAAAACTCGATCCAAAAAAACCAATAACTTACAAAAACCGAAGGTGGAAATTTGGTGATTTGGGCTTAAATTTTGTTCAAGATGGGATAGGTAAAAGCTTACAGTAGCCCTCACCCCCTTTCCCCCTCTCCCGATTTTCGCTGACCTTTACCCACACATAGCACCGTGGGTTATGGGCCGTCTCGGCTTGAAGTAAAAATAATATACATCTCGGTTGCCGTATCTAATCGCTGTATCCCTCGCCAGAGCGTTACTGTGCCAGGCTCGCCATCACTCTTTCTGCCTAAATGGCCTCCGATCTGACCTACCATACGGATGGCTTCTCGTAAACTCATCGGCTCCTCCGGCGCTATGGGCGTCTTATGCACATAGCAATACAACGCTTTCCATTCCTCTTCTTTGAAAAATACGCTCGCCGGCGAATCCGGTACTTCACGACCCAACATGGTCATATGATAAATGCGCCAGGCTACTACCATATCGACGGCTAAGGCCGTCTCTAAACGATCCGCACTACCTAATTGGCGATCCTTTATGCGACAGCCGCTCTTTAAGGTTCGATGATATATCTCTATACCCCAACGACGCGTGTACCACTGCACTCTTTGATAAGCTTCAGAAAAATTATCTACCGAGACCGTGGTCAATAACATCCACTCTATTGGGCTCTTAATATCAGGTGGTGGATTAATCTCTCGGATATAAACAGCCCAGACCTTTATTGGATCAGAGGACGAAAATCGTTTCGGAGGCTCTAAATCTATCGACGAATAACGCAAAGACATCTGGGCTTCACGCGCCCTGATATTGCCCCTTCGAGGTACATGAATTTGAAATTGACCGCGCTCTTCTTGACTGGACATGTAATCCCACAGATCGATTCCGGCCACTTTGCGATTGCGGCGCTTGCCCACGCGTACCAAAAGACCAGCCTTGCTATCTTTCCTTTGAGCTTCATGAAATAATTCGTAGATATCCGCCTCGCGATCGCCAATGCTTACGATAAGCGTCTCCGGACATAACTTAGCTATCTCGTTGACCCGGCGATAACTACGTAACCATTTCATACTCTCTTTTTGCTCAATGGGTAATTCCTTACGACGACGCGTCTTGCCTCGATCCTTCGGATCACGAGCCCATACCTGGGCATCCAATACGCCTAACGGCGTGCCATCCTCACTAAAGGCCAATGTATCATGTAAAATCAAGCCAATGCTCTGGTGATCTAAATGGCTTGTCGGCCCCAAGTCTTTGGTCATGGGATGCGTGCTGTAGTCTAAAATGGTCGTGTCCTGAGGCGCTAAAACCACCTTGTGTTCTTTTATGCGATCTATCGTCGCCTCGGTATGTGCATCTAAAATAATATCCATGGTTACCTTCTCGTTTTGAAAAAATCGATAGGCGCCCATCGTGCGCGCCTTACCACCACAGGCCTCCGGTATGTTGGCCTGCGGCTTGTTGTAAAAATCATCCGCAATGGCGTACAAACGCTGTTTGAGACGATTGTCATATAAGCGAATGCTGCCAAATTCCCGCTCCGCCCAATTCGATGAGTCTTTGATTAATCGTCCATGGCCTAAACCGTCCGCACTCTCCTGACATAAAATCTTTCGCCAGTTCCTTTGCAATGGATAAAGAAATACCTTTTTGGCGATACCGTCACGACGACCGCTGGTATTTCCTACATAAAGCCAGTTGGAAGCCAGGTAACCGATGCCTTTGAAAACACTAGAATCCACATAACTTTCTACCAAAACCGGGCGATAACCATAACGACTCTCCCAATCGGTTCCAATACGCTGCAAGGCTTTACTCAACAGAAATGAAGCCAGATTCTTGACCTTAACCGTAGGTACGATCAAAAAACGATCATTACTGATCACATACTGGATATTCTCCCTTCGCGCCTTTTCGCTCCAGCCAATATAGGCATCCCTGGCTCGTAACTTATAAGTCGCTGAACTAAAGCCTAAAGCGCCAATATAGCCATACTTCTCGCTTTTTACAATATAGCGAATCTGAGCGCCACAAAGTTTTGCGCTTTTAAGGTAATGGAAATTCTCTATTAACTGAAACCATGCGCGCGAATCCTTGCTGTAGCGGCTTTTGATCGGCTCGATTACAATTTCGCCCAAAACCGATAAATGGCCTTCAATGGAGGCGATTGGAACATCAAGCTTACGCTTTTTCTTTTTTTCAAAAGCATAGCTTTTTTTTCTTTCTGGTAATTTTATTAAACCTCGTCGATCCAGCTCTAGCAAGGCTTTACGGCAGCTCATCTCCTGCAGTTTACCATTGGGAGATTTCCAGTCCATCAGTTCGCATACCTCTCGCGATAATTTCCTGCGAGATATCTGCGGCTGCCGGGCAATGATCGCATTAATACTCTTAAGTATTGGTTCGCTAAAAATTTTCCCATATATTTGCATGTAGAAAATTTAACAAATTATTCCCCCTGTGTCAAGTGTGTGCCAGGTCCAGCGATTTTCGGGAGAGGGGGAATTAAAGGGGGTGAGGGAAAGAAAAACTTTATAAAAATACATTTTCTTTGACTTTTGGGACAGCCCCTATAATCATTTCATCCCTGCGGGATTTTAAAAAAACCCCTCATTCTTTCCCGCCGCACTCTATTTTAAAAGAAGCGCCTTTCTTATCTGATTCTGGTTTTCCGTTTTTAACTGAATAAAATACAAACCGCTGGCCAATCCGCTGGCATCAAAGCGTAGCGTGTGCCGACCGGCTTTTTGCACTTTGTTAACCAGCACGGCAATTTTTTGTCCTTTAACATCGAAAACATTTAGTTGCACAAAAGCGCCACGCGGCAAATAATAACGCAAAGTGGTAACGGCGTTAAATGGATTGGGAAAAGCCGGCGACAGATAAGCCGTTTTTGCCGTTAAACCTCCCTGATCTGCAACGGAAGAAGGCAGCGTATTGTAAGCCAGCACCTGAATATTGTCCAGACGCCAGCCGTCTTTAGCCTCGCCGCCATCGCTTTGTAATCGAAAACGCAAAAACAGCCTGTCAGCCGTCTGATAATCGGTGATGTCAATCCATTCCCACTTCCAGAAGCTGGTAAAACCGTCGTAGCCAAAATCGCCCGAAGCCTGCTGCCCTTTGCCAGAAGCCGGTTGCATGCTGGAAGTTTGCAACGTTTCCCAGTTTACAGAATCCGTGGAAATCTGCACCGTGGCAAAATCAAACCCCCTTTCCACATTCCAGCGCGTTAAATAGCTTAAATAAATACGATCCGCTGTCGGCAGTTGCAGGGCATCTTTGAGCGTTAAACGGTTATTGGCGTTATTTTCATACAGTTTATCGGGGCTGTCGCTAAAAACTGTGTTCCCGCTATTCAGAGCGTCGTTTTCCAGCCCCCATTCTTCGCCGGTGTGCCAGTTTTCCAGACCGTTTTCGGCATTGTCCATAAAAACCACCAGCGGCGTACCCACCACCAGATAACCGAGCGTATCAATCAAAGTGTAGCCATCCATCGTGTAATTTAGCGTCAACACGGCCTTGCTGCCCTCAGCCAGATTTTCATCAATGCCCAACAAAAAGGTATCGTTAACCGTGCTATGCGCCGGAAAGCTGGCATGCACAATGCCTGATGCGCTATTGACGGGCTGAATCTCTGCAAGATCGCTGCCGATTGCCACGGAAATATTTTGCCCGTTGCTCAGGCCGATATTCTTACTCTGGCAAACGATTTTTATCTGTTCTCCCGGCTCCGCAAATCCATTGCCATTGTCGTCAAAAATGATCTGAAACGAACGGGCCCGGGGGTACGCCCCGGCCAGCCAGGTAAGGTTGAGGTTCGATTTTAGATTTTCTTCGCAAAGGGGAACAATGCGGCTCTGATCCGGCCAGAAGCCGTCGCTATCGTCGCCGACCTCCGGGGTTAAGGCGAAAATTTTCGCCTTTTCCGACTGCTCGCCGTACATCCAGTCGTCTGCGTCGCCATTGGCGTTGTAATTAATCGTTTGATTGCAGTTGCCAAAGCCATAACGGTTTTGAGACGTCAACAGATCGCCGTATTCCATGTAAGTAATCGAATCTGGCGTTAAGGCGGCAATATACGACCAGGGGTAGATCAGCACATTGGAGTAGGTGTGATAATTCAACACACATTTGATATTACGACTGTTAATAAAATCGCGGATGGCCTGAGTTTCCGGCTCGGAAAACGGCGCGCTTCCGCGGTAGGTATCGCTAAAAGGATAGGGACTGGAACCGGCATCGTCGTAGCCCCACTGGTAACCGTAGTTGCGATTCAAATCAATCCCGTACCAGCTCTGAACCGGACGGCGATTTTTGCGCCACTGGCCGCCGCCATCCGGATTGGTTTGCTCGTTGTAAACATACCCATCAGGATTGACCACCGGCACAAAGTAAATTTCGCGGTGATCGATTAAATAGGTGACCTGCGCATCCACGCCGTATTGTTCCAGAATATAATCCATAAAATACATCAACGTCATTAAGCCGCCCGGCTCACGAGCGTGATGCAGCGCCGTAAAAAACACCTCCGGCTCCTCTTCATCCACATCCGGATTGTCCGAGATTTTCACCATCCACAGATCCCGGTTTTCTATGGACTTACCGATCGATTGTTTAGCCGTTATCAGATGCGGATAATTCAGGCGCATGGAATCCAGTTCGTTTACGACTTCGTCAAAAGTGTAATAGCCGCCAATGCTGCCGTATTCGAAACCGGCCGGCAAATCCTCGCGCACCAGGCTCGCGGCGTTGATCTGCTTTTGCCGCGCCAAAAAGTCCTGAACCACATCCGCAATGAGCACTTTAAAACTCAAACCGGATTGTTTTAAAATTTCCATTTCCGAACTATTGACAACCGTCTTAAAGCGCAAACCTTCCGCCGACTTTTCCAGAATTTTAATATGATCGAAAATGAGTCCTGCGGCAGCCAGCGTTTCGAATGAAGATGTTTTATCCAAAAACACTTCGACTTCGGAATAAGTGCGCGCAGATTGCGCGGGAAAATCTGCGTAAACCAGCCCGGCTAAAAGCCAAAAGCTGATTAACAAAATAGCGAAACGAAACAATCTATTTGCCTCCCCTTCTCAACTTGTTTTTTAGACCGGCAATTTCCCAGGGCTTAATGATTTTTCCCGGGGTGTTTAACTCATCGCGCACGCGCATGACCGCCAGACCGATGTACCGATCTTTGTATTTTGTGTTGAGCTGTTCAACCCAGGTATCATACGCCGTGTCAAAGGTGCTCATGCCTCTGGTGGTCGATTCGCGCACAACCTGCTGGCCGTTGTTATCCATAATCATCACCATGTGCGCCGAAAAAATATCATCCTTGTTATTGAAAATTAAAGCGCAAATATCACCGTTTTTCAATCGCTCCTTAACCTTGATTAAATCCTGCAAAGGGATGTAATCAATGGTTAATTTACGATCCGGTAACACGTCAATCGTATCGCTAATGCCTTTGCCGGCAAAAAACTTGCGGTGCGAAATCGTTCGCGTAACCTTACGCGTGAGCGCTCCGCCCACTTTGCGGGTAACATCCTGCAACAGCCAGCTATTTTGCGGCAGCCAGTCGGCCATGGTGTAGTGGTTACGCGTCTTCATACCGATCAGCCCATCCCGGTAGCGGATTTGCTGCAGATTGTTAAAGAAATTATCCCAGTAATCCGAAATGGACAACGCGAGCACGTGTTCGCAATAGGACATGCAATTGGTTTCCTTAAAATTGACCAGCGGCCAGGCTTCGTAAAGGGCATAGGGGCCGTCTCCCACGCAATGCAGGTTGTAGGGCATCCCCAGAAAGTATTCAGAAAAGAGATTCATCTTTTCGGTAATGGTCAGGGGCTTTTTACTAATTTCCCGCAGAACGGAGTCGATTTCCTGGTGGCTCATCTGGTAAAATTTTTTAGAAACGGACTGAGCGTTGGCTATTGTAAACACAAAAGCAACCGAAATGATGATTAAAATCAGGCGCATTAATTAACTCCTTTCAAAAGATGGTTTAGTAACTGTGCATCTGTAATTTTTCCTACAGGATAGATGTCTTTAAAACGATCCCAATAAGGGGAATGGCGGTAAAACCAATTTAAAATGGCGCGCGGATTGCGGGCAAAAGCAGAATCGGCCTGCATTTTTTCCTGAAACCGGGCGCGCAGTTGGTCATCTTCTGCCAGCATCTTGCGGGCCAGCGCTTCCATAACGTAGGACTCCGCGTATTCTTTTTTTTCGAAAATGGCGTTAAAAAAGCCCCAGCGAACAAACGAATCCGGCGCATCCGGTTCAAAAATGTGGGCGATTACGCGCGCCGTTCGCTGCTTTACAGGAACAATTACCGAACCTTTATAATAAATCCGTTTAAAGCGCATCGGCTCGCTTTTAAATCGAACCATTTGCCGTCCCTCGTAAGGCGACGAAGCAAACTTTACTTCTTTAAAACGATATGTTTCCAGATTCAATTCCATATCCTGCGAAAGCTCAAAATAAGTAATGCCGTGCAGCGCCAGACGGTCAATAACTGTTTTCCATTCCACCGGTACCAGATAGGCCAGCGGCAGATTGACCACGCGCTCCGGCACAAAAAAATCATAAAACGGAATGCGGAAGGTTTTTGGCCGCGCATTGTCATATCGGTACCAGAGGCCGCCGCTCACATCGCTTTTTAGCGTTTGATATTCAAATCCAAGGAAATCAATCATCGTACTGTCTCCGGTTCGACGAAAGGTAAGCGGAAAGGGGCGCGCCAGAAAGTCCGCATCTAACGTAGCCCGATCGGCCTGTTTGATTAACCGTCTGAGAGGGCCTTGAAAATCGTTCATAAGATCGAACAGCGTCTCCAACATATGGTAAGTGGCGTTCACGCGCGTGCGGTAATCTTTAAGCATGTGGTTTTCGATCAAAAGACCGGGGCGATTGTGCAAAAGCGTGTAGCCGTTAGAAAAACGAGGGGATGGCACCCAGTTGAGCATGCCGCTTTTAGGATCGTGGTGATTTTTAAACATGACGTATTGAATAATTGGCAGATTATTTTCTTGCATGGCGTGTTCCAGCGCCGGGATGAAGCGCGATTTCAAAAATTGATTTAATCCGCTGTCCAATACGCCATGCGTATCCATATTGTAGGTTACAACATACTGATAATCGGCGCCATCGGTAACATGAATATCCACAAAAAAATCGGGCAGCCAGCGGTTGAATAGTTTAAGCCAGGCCTGCATTTCGACTGCATCGGCCTTAAGATGATCCCGATTCAGGTTCAGGTTAACCGCGGTCGTCCGCCAGCCCATTTCCTGCGGACCGTTCTGATTAATACGATTGTAAGGGCCGCTGCGTTCGTGGCCGTCCACATTAAAAATGGGGATGAACAATAAAACCACGTGGTCCAACAGTGAGGCATGTTTTTTGTGCACAACCAGATCGCGCAAAAAGATGAATCCTGCATCTTTGCCATCAATCTCTCCGGCATGAATGCCCGCCTGAATCAGCACCACCAATTTCTGCTCTCGATTGATGGCTTGCGGATCGAAGCGGCCGTCCTTGTTCACAATCAACAGCGGCAAATCACGCCCCTGTGCGCTTTTTCCGAAAGAGATAAATTGAATCCACGGAGAGAAATCGGCCAATTTTTCACAAAAAGCCATGGTTTGCGCGTAATCGGGCGTGGCTTTAAATTGAGATTTTTCACAATATGTTTGCCAGTCGTCCGCGCGGGCCTGTCCCAAAAAACGAACGCTCATTATTAATAAAAAGATTAAAATAATGCGCAACATAAATACCGATCTTTTCTTCATCTTAGAGCCCAATTTAATCAAAAAGCGCTTCAAATGCACGAAACGGTAGTTGACATTTTTTACAATTTGCTTTTTTTTATTTTAACTCTTAGCTTGCCTGCGCTAAATTAGGGACAGAATGAGTGCAAACAGGGCTAACAGAAAGGTAAACCGTGAATCAGGAAATTAAAGGACATTTATTAAATCTATTCGAACGCTGGGCCGGCGAAAAGGCCACCAGTTTTGAACCGTTGCCCGCGCACGGCTCTGATCGCAAATATTACCGCATCAAGGGCAAAGACAAACAGGCCATCGGCGTTTTTAATCCCGATTTAAAAGAGAATATCGCCTTTGTGACCTTTACCAAACATTTTCGCCGACTTAAGTTGAACGTGCCGGAGATCTATCTCCAGGAGCTGGACAAGAACATTTACCTGGAAGAAGACCTGGGCGACACCACGCTTTTTTCTTTTTTAACAGAGGTGCGGCAAAAAGAGGGCTTTTCCCAAAAGATCATCGACGTTTACAAAAAAGTGGCGGCTTATTTGCCCCGCTTTCAGGTGGAAGCCAATGAAGGACTGGATTACAGCGTGTGTTATCCGCGCGCCAGTTTCGACCGCCAATCCATGCACTGGGATCTGAATTATTTCAAATATTATTTCTTAAAACTGGCTAAAATTCCGTTTGACGAACAAAGTCTGGAAAACGACTTCCAGACCTTTATGGATTTTCTGCTGGCCACCGATCGGGATTATTTTCTGTACCGTGATTTTCAGTCGCGCAATATTATGCTGGTCAACGGCGAGCCTTACTTTATCGACTACCAGGGCGGGCGTAAGGGCGCCCTGCAGTACGATCTGGCCTCTTTGTTGTTTGACGCCAAAGCCGATATTCCCAGCGAGGTGCGGCAGCAATTATTAGAAGAATATCTGAAAGCGCTGGAAAATTACGTCCCCGTAAACCGCGAAAAATTTTTGCAATACTACTATGGCTATGTGTACATCCGCATCATGCAGGCCCTGGGCGCGTACGGATTTAGAGGTTTTTACGAGCGTAAAGAGCACTTTTTAAAAAGCGTGCCTTACGCCATCCAAAACCTGGAATGGCTGCTTCACAACGCCGACCTGCCCATCGACATTCCACAACTGACGGCTGTGTGGGAACAACTGGTGCGTTCCAGCTATTTGCGGCAGTTTGGCGATGCCCATCTGCGCCTGACGGTGCGCATCCAGAGTTTTTCGTACAAACGCGGCATTCCCGTGGACGAGAAAGGCCATGGCGGCGGTTTTGTGTTCGATTGCCGTATGCTGCCCAACCCAGGCCGGGAAGCGCGCTACAAAAACCTGACAGGACTGGACAGACCGGTTATTGAATTTCTGCAAAAAGCGCCGGAGGTAAAAACATTTCTTCAACACGTGCAGGGCTTGCTGGACCTGATGGTGCCCAACTATCTGCAACGCAATTTTACGGACATTATGGTCGCTTTCGGCTGTACGGGCGGACAACATCGCTCTGTGTTCTGTGCCAGCCAGCTTGCCGAATATTTAAAGAAAAAATACGACATCGACGTGCAGCTCAGACATCGTGAACTGGAAATGTGGCAGGGAGAATAAACATGAAGGCCATGATTCTGGCGGCCGGTCTCGGCACGAGGCTGCGTCCCCTGACCGACCAACGGCCCAAAGCGCTGGTTGAAATCGGCGGAAAAACTTTGCTGGAGATCAATATTCGCCGTTTAAAAGAGGCCGGTTTTAACGAGCTGATTATTAATGTGCACCATCACGCGCAGCAAATCATGGACTTCGTCAAAAAAAACAAAGCCTTTGGATTGCGCATCGCTTTTTCTGTGGAAGAACAGCTGCTGGACACGGGCGGCGGGGTCAAAAAGGCGCGCTGGTTTTTTGAAGATTGCGACGCTTTTCTGGTGCATAATGTGGATGTGCTGACCGACATGGATTATACAAATCTTTTTGAAAATCTAAAGGAAACCAGGGCGCTGGCCTGTCTGGCCGTTCGGCAAAGAGATACGCAGCGCTATCTGTTATTTGACGACCGGCTTGCGCTCGGCGGCTGGCAAAACATCCAGAGCGGCGAAAAGCGAATCATGGTTGAGGATAATCGTCCTTTAAAACCATACTCTTTCATGGGCGTGCAGGTGTTGTCTTCTGCCATTTTCGATTTCTTCCCGGCCGAAACAAAGTTTTCATTGATTGAAGCGTATTTGCAGCTGGCCGCACAAAAGCAAAAAGTTTGCGCGGTCATTGAACAACAGGCCCGCTGGTTAGATGTGGGCAAGAAAGGCAGCTTGCTGGAAGCCGAACTTTTATTTGCGGATTGGTTAAAAAAATAGGCCGCTTGATTGCTCAAACGGCCTACCTGGAGGAGTGAGCGTTTATTTAATTAAAAGCATGCGTTTAATAACATTCCTTTTTTCTGTTTTAACCTGGAAAAAGTAAATCCCCGAGGCAAAATTCTGCGCATTCCACTGGATGCGATGGATACCGGCCGGTAGATGGCCCGTAAATAGATTGCTGATTTTCTGACCATTCACGTTGTAAATGGTTACCGTTACATGCTCGTTTTGGGGCAGACCAAACTCAATGGTGGTTCTGGGATTGAACGGATTGGGATAGTTCGGTTTCACATAAAATTCTTTAGGCGTAATGTTCCTCTCCTCAATACCAGTATCCAACCGATAGACAAATTCCACATAATAATAGCTACTGTCTTCCGTAACGGTTACCTGAGCCTGCGGTTCCTCGGGCACATAACCATTGCCAACGTAAGGAGCGGGAATGTTCCACTGACCTTCGCACACTTTAAAGTAAAAGCTGGTGTCGCTCTTTAGCGTTGCCTCGGTTACGTAAACATTGGGATAAACGCCCTGTGTGGAAATTTGTTGATAGTACTGACTAATGTCCTGAATATGCGCGTTTTTTAGATGCACTTCTATGGTAGCATGCGTATAGTTTAAGGTAAAATCAAGATTTTGCACCTCGCCGTTGTTTACAATTACTCCTTCGTAAAGATCCGGAAAGGCCAGATAGTTCCAATCCCAGTTGCGAAAGCGGACATTAAAAGTATCGCTGGGCACAGAAATTCTGTATTTCAGAGAATCCCAGTTGATAACGCCCTCGTACCAACTGTCCCAGGTTTGCGTAAAAGCCTGCACGGTGGAACTTTCCAGAGAAGCATCCGTGGGGTCTCCCGGATCAAAGTGAAAGGCGCCGCTAATTGCGCCCTGGGTTTGTAAAAAGTTGAATCGTACGGTATCGCCCGGCCAGGCCTCACGCCAGTTTCCTCCTTCGAGGTAGTAGCCCGCAGGCGGCTGCAGTTCGCCGTAATCCGTATTGGTCAAACTCACAAAATAGCTTCTTCCGCTGCGTACGGGTATGGTTGTTAGAAATTGACCGTTAAAGCGGGCAAAGGCCTGCCCCGTTTGATCATCGGTCGCCCAGGCTTCAAATTCATAAGGAAGTGGATTGCCGTCAATTGCGCCGTAAACGTAAATAACGGTGTCCGTGCTCAGCACTTCGATATTCTTTTGCAAACTGTCGCCCTTACTAACGGTAAAGGTGTAAGCCGGATTATTCCACATCACGGGCATCATATAATCGGGCAACAATTCTTCCGACCAGAAGTGCAGTTGAAAGGTAACGTTAATGGAATCGCCGGAACCAAAAGGAACGGCGGTCTGGTACGAACCGTTGATCACAGAAAAGTCGAGTTCGGCGTATGTATTCAGGTTTTCAATACTTCCCCAGCCATTCACGGGAATAAGCTGACCGGCCTCGTCAACCACGCTGCCGTAAACCACGGCGTCAGGAATAAAGAGATTAAAATTAAATCCGCTGTTTTCGCCTGCCTGAATAAGGACATTGTGGTATGACATGGAATCCGGCTCATAACCTGAGATCTGGGATTCAAACATATAGCCGATTTTAAAATTATGACCGACCGCATCGTCCGGCAGATTGATGATAAAATCGCCGTTTTCATCGGTCAAACCGCTGAGAATGCCGAATGCATCGTTTTCTTCGGAAGCTTCGAACATGTAATTAGCCAGACGTTGATCGGGCGGCGTAACGCCCTCGATGCTCAGCGTTCCCTTTACCCACACCGTTACATTGGGCCGCGGAGCGATGTGCAGCGTTCCGACCACAGTCGATTGGTCGTTTTGATCCTGCACTTCAAACAGATAATCGCCTGGCGCAAATCCAAATGGCCCTAATTGCGTGTAAATAATGCCATCGGCGACCACGCCTGAATCGCCCGGAGCACCTTCGCCCGGTTCGCCGTCGGTTTGTTTAAAGACGATCAGCACCACATCGTCCGCATCATAAACGGCGTTAGAATTAACATCCACGATGATCTTAAGCAGCGCTGAACCACCCGGCACTGAAACGTCGTACTCCCAGGCGTAAAAATCTCCCTGAGTGAGCGTATTGGATTCCGTTTCATTGACCCAGTTTTTAAAATAGGTCGTAGCAAACGAGAACTGTCCCATCAGGGTGATTAAAAAAAACGCGCATAACAATCGCTTCATTATGTTCTCCTTTTTGATTTTTGTTTTCATAATTAATATCGGAACTAACGGCCAAATAATTAGCGTCCGTTAGTTTATTGGACAATTAAGAAAAAATGCGTATTGGTGAAGCGGTTGCCGTGTCGCTCTGCACTACCGCTGTAACTCGCCTACTCAGCCACCGTGAGCAATCCGCTCGTTGAGCAGACCCGCTTTGGCGTTCTGACATAAAATGATGAATTAGCTAACCGGAAAAGATTTGCCACGTTGATTTTTTTGTTAGCAGTAGGTATCGAAACCGCTCCCTTCGACTACGCTCAGGGAGCGGTAGGGAAGGGAAAAAGATTTCTCCTCGCTGCGCTCGTCGGATTGCCGGTAGGCGTCTCACCTGTCATTTCGACGAGTCCGTCCAACGGACGAGGAGAAATCTTATCAAAACACGGAAAAGAATAGATTTCTCCTCGCTGCGCTCGTCGAAATGACAGAGTGGGGGGCGATCGTCCAAATGACAGAGTGGGAGACGATTGTTGAAATGACAGAGTGGGAAGAGCTCCACAGATTGCCAGTAGGCGTCTCTCCTGTCATTTCGACGAGTCCGTCCAACGAACGAGGAGAAATCTTATCAAAACATGGCAAAGAATAGATTTCTCCTCGCTGCGCTCGTCCAAATGACAGAGTGGGGGGCGCTCGTTGAAATGACAGAGTGGGAAGCGCTCGTCGGATTGCCGGTAGGCGTCTCACCTGTCATTTCGACGAGTCCGTCCAACGGACGAGGAGAAATCTTATCAAAACACGGAAAAGAATAGATTTCTCCTCGCTGCGCTCGTCGAAATGACAGAGTGGGGGGCGCTCGTTGAAATGACAGATGCGGGAGGCGCTCCTCAGATTGCCAGTAGGCGTCTCTCCTGTCTTTTCGACGAGTCCGTCCAACGGACGAGGAGAAATCTTCTCAAAACACGGGAAAGAATAGATTTCTCCTCGCTGCGCTCGTCGAAATGACAGAGTGGGGGGGCGATCGTCAAAATGACAGATGCGGGGCGTTCGTTGAAATGACAGGGCGGGAGGCGCTCGTCGGATTGCCGGCAGGCGTCTCTCCTGTCATTTTGACGAGTCCGTCCAACGGACGAGGAGAAATCTTATCAAAACACGGAAAAGAAAAGATTTCTCCTCGCTGCGCTCGTCGAAATGACAGAGTGAGAGGCGATCGTTGAAATGACAGATGCAGGGCGCTCGTTGAAATGACAGAGTGGGAAGCGCTCCTCGGATTGCCAGTAAGCGTCTCTCCTGTCATTTCGACGAGTCCGTCCAACGGACGAGGAGAAATCTTATCAAAACATGGCAAAGAATAGATTTCTCCTCGCTACGCTCGTCGAAATGACAGAGTGGGGGGGGGCGATCGTCCAAATGACAGAGTGGGAAGCGGTCGTCCAAATGACAGATGCGGGGCGCTCGTCGGATTGCCGGTAGGCGCCTCCCCTGTCATTTCGACGAGTCCGTCCAACGGACGAGGAGAAATCTTATCAAAACATGGCAAAGAATAGATTTCTCCTCGCTGCGCTCGTCGAAATGACAGAGTGGGGGGGGCGATCGTCCAAATGACAGAGTGGGAGACGATCGTTGAAATTACAGAGTGGGAAGCGATCGTCCAAATGACAGAGTGGGAAGCGGTCGTCCAAATGACAGATGCGTGGTGCTCGTCGGATTGCCGGTAGGCGCCTCCCCTGTCATTTCGACGAGTCCGTCCAACGGACGAGGAGAAATCTTCTCAAAACATGGCAAAGAATAGATTTCTCCTCCACTTAAATCGTTTAGATATCTTGAAGGAAACACGCTAACTTGTTGCCGTTCAATACAAAAATTGAATTCCACTTTTGGTTCGAAAATTGACAATGCAAATTAAATTAACTAAATTACTGTTATACTTAACTAACAATTGTTGGGAAGCAAAAATGCTTAAAGATACCTGGAAAAAATTTGATGAAATCGAATTGACGCACAGCAGCGTTCACCACCTGATGGCCATGCACGAGCTTTTAGCGCGCAACGGCTATGTCCGCGGCGTTGACATTGCAAAATATCTTAATATCAGCCGCAGCAGTGTTTCGATTACCATTCACAAATTAGTGAAAAAAGGCTACATTCGTGAAGATGAAAATAAATTTTACCATTTCACCGAAAAAGGGCGGGCTTTAATTAACGACGTTTTGAGCAAACGGCGCATCATTCGCCTTTTTTTTGAAAAAGTTCTCAATTTACCGAGTAAAAGAGCCGAGGAAGAAGCGTGTAAAGTAGAACATTTATTAGAAGAAGAAACCGGCCAGAAATTGATGAATTTTATCGGCTTTTACCTTTCCGAACGGCAGGAAGCCACTGCTTTTAAAAAGGCGCTGGATCAATTTATTTATGATTGCAACACCGTGGAATCTTGTGAATTTTGCGAGCTGCACTGCTTTTTTGCCGGCAAAAAAACCGTCCCTTCGAGGTAATCGTTTATTCAAGATTGAATTGCTATTTTTTTATTTTCCGGAGTAGCTTTCCCTACAACGTAAAAAAAAGCCTCCCCGCAGGAAGGCTTTAGCAAGATTTTAACTGTTAGAATTTAACGTATTTTTCAGGCGGCAGATTACAAATCGGACAGCGCTCGGTCGGTTTGCCAATGTGCGTGTGTCCGCATAACGGACAGATGTAAACCTCATCGACATCAAAGTCTTTGCCGCTGGACACCGCCTGCAGGGCCAGCTTGTACAACTCTTCATGGATTTTTTCCGCTTCTTCGGCAAAGCGGATGGATCGTTGCGCGCCTTTTTCTTCCTGTAATTTTGCAACAGCAGCGTAGGCGGGGTACATTTCGGTGATTTCAAAGTTCTCGCCGTCGATGCCAGTTTGCAAATTATCCGCCGTTTTGCCCAGCAGTCCCAGTTCTTTTGCATGATTAATGGCGTGAACCTTTTCGGCGTAGGCAATGGCTTTAAACAGTTTTGCCACGCCTTCAAATCCCTCTCGTTCGGCAATTTCGCTAAATGCCAGGTATTTCATGTGCGCCATGGATTCGCCGGCAAAAGCGTCCATTAAAAATTTTTCCGTCATCTTTTTCATCACAAACTCCTTTTGAATATTTTACAAGAGGAGATAAATTTGTTGTTTTTTTCTTTAATAATCAAATTCATTTCAGTAAAATCACTTTCCGCCAGCGCATTAAAGGGCCGTGCTGCAAACGCACAAAGTAAACGCCAGAGGGCAGATCGTTCCCCCGCCGATCTTTTCCATCCCACTGCAGCACATAATCGCCTTTTAACAGAGGTCCCTGATAAATGGTTTGCACCTGCTGCCCCAGCACATTAAAAACCTCCAGCCGCACGTCCAGGTCATTCAACAGGCGTAATTTAAGCTGAACCTGCTGCGCAAAGGGGTTGGGATAACCATCGCCCAGGATGAAATAGTCCACACCGGTAGAATCATGCGTATCGGGCGGCGTCGTCTGTCTGGGGCCAACCGGCGCTTCAAATTGCAAAAAGGCCTGATAAGCTTTGTGAAGGGTAGGGATTATTTTCATCAAATTGGCCAGGGCATCCAGATGGTTGCCGGCGGCGGAGGGATTGGCGGCCACAAAGGCGTAAATCACTTCCTGTACGGCGCCCGGCTCCATGCTAAACGGTCCGCTGTTAACCATGAGCATTCGGGCACCGGGTAAAGGATACCCATTCGCTCCATCGATTTCGCCCTGGCCGCTTAAAGGATTGCCCTGCAGCGGCCAGGGAGAGGTCGGGATCGCGCCATTGGTAAATGGTTCAAAATGACCGTAACGATAATCGGCAAAGCCCAGTAAATTGGCAAAAACGGTTAAAGTTCCCCAGTAGGTACCTAACGATGGAGGAGCCGTCGCCATTCCAGAACCATGGTACCAGAAAGAGGTCATGGGAAGGTTTTCATAATCTGTAATTTGCCTAAAATCCTGTATGCCAGTGGCGCCCTGTTGCGGAACGATTGGCCCCTGAAGCAGCACGATCCCCAGCGCCGGCGGACTCATGGAAAATTGATTAAACACGTCATCGGAAGGATAACCATTGTAGGCGAATCCATAAGAAAGCGATGAATCACAGCCCACCAGATCATCCCCAAAGTATCCGATATCGCAGTTGACGTATTGCCCCACCAACATGGAATCGAGCAAAAAGCCCGATTTATTGATGATGCGATAGCGTCTGAAGGCCACCTGGCTCAGGCCCACCTTGTATGCCCAGGCGGTTACCTGAACTTCAAGACCAATGGGCGGGCTGCCGAACAACTGGCTGGCGCGGGCCTCATTGGCATCATTCACCACATACCACAGCAGCTGATCGGCCCCAAGAATGCCCGGCTCATCGTAGTCCGCATCATATTTACCGTTGCGATTTCGATCGTAATAGGGCGCGCCATGTTCTGCCGGCCACTCTTGCAGGTCCCGTAAATACTGTCGGCGCAGGGTGTCGATTTGCGCGTTGGTCACCGCATCCGGCTCGATCTCCAGCAATAGCGCCACTTCGTCTTTTAATGGCGCATCATCTATTTCAAAAAAGTCTTTGCGCCAGCGGTAAATCCTTACCCCGGGTTCATCGGCAGCCACGGCAACAGGCCATTGATTGGCATTGCCTTCTTCTACGATCCAGCCGGGCTGTACCCCGCTGACAAACATACAGCCGCCGGCGCGTAGCGCCGGCTCTCGCCCATCGTGGACTTTGGCGGCCCACACCAGCCCATCCTCAAATATGAGCACGCCCGAAGCCATCGGATAAAAACCGCCGCCGGAGGGATAATGTGTTCTGTAATCTGTAATGGAAAGACGCTGATTGGAATGATACATCAACCACTCATTAATATTTAAAGTAGCGTAGCGGTTTAATTTTTCCTGCAGTGATTGAGCGGACAGCGATGTCAGGAAAATGAGCAGGAGCAATAACAATCGCCATCCTTTGATCATTTTTCGGGTGGATTTGTTTTGCTTCATGATATGCCCCTTAGTCAATTAGGGTAGAATATGTTTTATTATAAGCGTTTAATTATTTGTAGTCAAAAAAATTTCTGGTTTTTTTGAAACTTCTTTTAAATTTGATAAGTATTTTAACCTTGAACTGAGCGGTTTAATTTAATAACATGACCACAGGTGGAATATTGATCAAAGCGAGTAAAAAATTAAGATAATACGGGAGAAAATTTTACCATGGGCTTCTGGGGCAAGGCAATAGGAATCGGTTTTGGTTTTATGCTGGGCGGGCCGCTGGGCGCGGTTTTTGGCGGCATTTTAGGTCACATGTACGACGAGGAAACAGACGGCAAACGGGCGGGCATCGGCCTGCGCTGCCCACACTGCGGGCGTCATGTTCAACCTTTAAGCGACGGACACTGCCCCGCGTGCGGCAGTGATATGCGAAAAACCACGGCCGGTCAACCGCAAAACGAAATGGAGCGACAGTTTCTATTTTACGTTACGCTGACATCACTGGCCGCCAAAATGGCCAAAGTGGACGGCGTGGTCAGCAAAGAAGAAATCCATGTCTTCGATCGCTTTTTAAAGGAAGATTTAAAACTAACCACCGAAGAACGCAAAATTGTAGCGCAAATTTTTAATAATGCTAAAAATTCGCCGGATGATCCCATGGCCTACGCCCGTCAGTTTCGGCAGATGATCGGACACCAGCCAGAAATAATGCAGGAGATGATTCATCTTCTGTTCCGCATTGCCATGGCCGACGGCCGATTTCTGCCAGCCGAAGAAAATTTTATCCGACAGGTAGCAGAAATTTTTGGTTTAAGCCCCATCGAATTCGAACAAATACGAGCGCTGTTTGTTAAGGTTAATCATCAGGCGTACCAGGTGCTGGGCATCACGCCGGAGGCCAGCGTGGATGAGATTAAAAGCGCATATAAAAAGATGGTCAATCAATACCACCCCGATCGCCTGATGTCCAAAGGAATTCCCGAAGATTTTATTCAACTGGCCAATGAGAAGATGATCGAGATTAACAGCGCTTACGAACAGATCCGTAAAGAGCGGGGGTTTTGAGGGCTGCGGGCCACCATGGGCCGCAACGTTGCGACGGAGAAGAAAAGCGCATGAAAGGCAAATGAAAAGTCAAAAGTTCGTTCAGCTTTGTGGTGATTTTAATTAAACACACAGAAGAAATGTTAACCACAAATAAAAGCTCAACTTTTGGGGAGGAAAAATGGAGAACAAACCGGTACAGCCAGAAACGATGAGCGATCAACAATATGATGATTTTTATAAAAAATTGAGAAAACAGATCGAGGCATATCTTAAAAAAAAGGATTTTGAATATGCCGATCTGTTATTGTTGGTGCCCGATTTTTTTCACCTTTTGTACAAATTAATGCGCGACCCTCGTGTGCCTTCTGACAAAAAATTGAAGTTTGCCGCCGTGCTGGCCTATTTTATTACGCCGCTTGATCTCCTGCCTGAAGCGGTCCTTGGCCCCATCGGCTACATGGATGATCTGGCGCTGGCAGCCTACGTTTTAAACGACTTTATCAATCAGGGCGACGTGGATCTGGTGCATGAACACTGGGCCGGTAAAAGCGATGTTTTAGCCAGCATCCAGAATATTCTGACCGTGGCCGATCACTATTTGGGTAAAGGATTGTGGAATCGCATTAAAAGGAATTTGGGTTGATTTATGGCGTAAAATCTTTGGTTTTTCCAATCGTTGGATAAACAAACTTCCCTTTCTTAAATCCTCTGTCCAGTTTAATTAGAAATTACCGTTGCCTGTGCGTTTTAGAATACTTACTCTGAAAGATCAATCCTGCCCGGGAGGAATTTGAAAATTTTTGGGCTGTTTTAAAAACTCATCCCCCAGCCCCTTCTCTTTAAAAAAGAGAAGGGGCGTAAATAGCGCCGGTTTTGTTTAGCTTTTGTCTTAAATGTTAAATAATTTTCTGCGATGATTGGCGTAATCTGCGGGAAAATTTCTTTGCGCGCGTTGCGGTTTGTTTTGGTTGCAGCTTTGCTGCTTTAGTTTAAGTTTCTCTGTTTTTATTGAACTTTGCCCTAAAACTGTGTAAAATAAATTCGTTCATTTTACAAGGAGTACAATTTGGCCTATTTTATTAAACGCTTTTGGGTATTGGTACTGCTCACCGTTTTATTGCTGGTTATTTCTGCTATCTTCTTTAATCTGACCTACCGCAATATGCAAAAGGAGATGCGTCTTGCCCAGTTTAACTCGCAAATCATTTTGTTAAAAAACAGCCTGCAATACGTGGCCGACAGCTCCACTGACAGGCAGACATTAAAAAGTCGATTTGCACAAATTCTGAACGATTTACATCTGACCTCTGGCATTGTAATTCTCAAAGTACAGGATCAAATTATCTTCAAGCGCGTGCAAAACCTTCCGGAAAGCATCCTGTACCGGCTGAAGACCGATTCAATACACGCTTCTTCAACAGGCAAGTTAGATGAAAAGTCCGATATACTATGGGCCGCTTTTGAACTGCCCATTTCCAGACAAACGCTACGGGTGGTCATCATCCAGCCGGCCCGTCTGCCCGGATTATTTTCGACACAGGCCTTAAAACTGTTTGCTCCCATTTTAATTAACCTAACGGTTTTGCTTGGCCTGATGTTATTTATTGTTTATTACTCTTTCAAAAAACCAATCGCCTCCGTACGTAACCTGGCCGAGCGCTTGAACGCCGGTGATTTTAAGTATCGTATTGATTACGACCGTAAGGATGAATTCACCGATACTTTCATGCGCCTCAATCAATCGCTGGAACGCATGGGCATGATTTCGGAAAGCTACCAGAAAAGCGTCAAAAACATCGAAGATATGTTAGAAGCGCTTGAAGAGAGCCTGGTTATTCTGGATCCCGATTTTAAGGTTGCCACTTTTAATCCTGCGGCGGTGCGTTTACTGCATTGTCCTTCGCCCCATATTTTTAAAGAATTCTTTGAAAATATTCTGGCCGAAAACATGGAGTTTCGTCAACTGCTTTTGCGCTGTAAAGCTTTACCCGAAAAATCATTGAGCAAACAGCTATTGATCTGGCTTCCGGGAAATATAGAAGCCAATGTGGATATTACCATCCAGAAGCTCCCCGAAGGCGGCTACCTGCTGCTCTTTAAAGACCTGACTCGATTGCGCGAGCTGGAGAGCAATCTTTTACGCTCCATGAAGTACGGCCTCATTGCCAATCTGGTCTCGTCAGTCAGCCACGAAATTCGTAATCCGCTTTCCGCGGTGGGGATTCACGCCGAAATTTTGAGCAATCGTCTGCAAAAGGAATACCCGGATCTGGATCCCAAATTAAAAAAATCGCTCAACCTCATTCAAAACGAGATCAAACGCATCCACCGTATTCACACACAATTTTTTAATCTGGCCCGCAAAAGAGAAATCAAATTAACAACCCTTAAGCCCAATGCCCTTGTAGAAGATGTAATGCGTCTGGTGCAGCATCTCGCCCTGGAACAACAGATCAAACTCAATCTGGATCTGGACGATTCGCTTGATTTTATTTACGGCGACGCAGATCAGGTACAGCAAGTGTTGCTAAACATCGTGCTCAATGCCTTTCAGGCGGTGGAAAAGGGCGGCGAGGTCAGCATCAAAACCGCGCAGGACAGACAAAATATCTACATTCACGTTAAAGACAACGGCCGGGGCATTGCGCCGGAAATCGGCGAACGCATCTTCGACCTCTATTTTACCACCAAAGAAGACGGCGGCGGAATCGGACTGGCTCTGTGTAAAAAAATCATGAAAGCGCATGAAGGAGACATCACCTATCGCAGCAAAGTTGGAATGGGTAGTATTTTTACCATCATTTTCCCCCGGGGATATCGCGAACGCCAGGAGCAGATAAAAACGCGCCTGCAGCAGTTGCACGGATAGCGGGATCGAGGGGGTGAAGGCAAATAATTTCTTTGCGTTCTTTGCGGTTGATTTTTTACTCCCAAAACTGCGTCTAATGAAGTTTTGGGCTGAGGCTATGCTGCCTTGGGATACTTCCTTCAAAAAATGTAATGCCTTAGCGTGCGAAAATTTTTGTGCTGCTGTATTGGTTGAATAGTTAATTAGTTGAATGGTTGAATAAAAATTTATAAATGCGCAAATATTGAACATCATTGGAGAAAAATTTCCAACGAACAGTTCTTCCTACTCCCCCAGATTCTTTTTTTTGGGAAGGGGGTGAGGGAAAGAAAAACTTTATAAAAATACATTGTCTTTGACTTTTGGGACAGCCCCAGAGAGCAGGGGGGCAATTGAAACTATTTTTAACTTAAAACATTCTTTGTGCCTTTTGTGAATTATCTGTGCGCTCTGTGGTTGTTTAAATTCATGCGGGAATGTTTTTGTTTGCTGGTATGCTGTACTACAAATTAAAAATTACGAATTACGAATTACGGATTACGGATAGTAGAGTGCCGGTTTGCTTAGCTTGCGTCTTAAATGTTAAATCATTTTCTGCGATTATTGGCGTAATCTGCGAGAAAATTACTTTGCGCACGTTGCGGCTTTGCGGCCCTGGAATACTTCCTCTGAAAGATCTAACGTAAAAGCATTTGAAAAATTTTGTGCTGTTTTAAAAACTCATCCCCCAGCCGGGGCTGTCCCAAAAGTCAAAGACAATGTATTTTTTTACATTTTTTTCTTTCCCTCACCCCCTTTAATTCCCCCTCTCCCGATTTTCGGGAGAGGGGGGCAGGGGGTGAGGGCTACTGTAAGATTTTTCCTATCTTTGTATAATTTTTCATTAGATGTCGCTTTTGAGACACCCTCGGCGTAAATAGCGCCGGTTTGCTTAGCTTTTGTCTTAAATGTTAAATCATTTTCTGCGATTATTGGCGTAATCTGCGAGAAAATTACTCTGCGCGCGTTGCGGTTGATTTTGGTTGCGGCTGTGCTGCCCTGGAATACTTCCCTCTAAAAGATGTAACATTTTAGCACAGGATCAGTTGAAAAACTTAAAATCCGCTACGATCTAAATTCGCGTTTTTTAATTTCTAAAGCAGCCTGCCTTTATAGACTTACTTTGCATATTGTAAAAAATCCTGTTTCAGCGCAAGGCAGTTTTCACTGGTCTGTAAAAAGTTCTGAAAGCGTAGCGATTAATTGCGATTCTCTTAGGCTCTTGCCAGATTTTAAGGCGCGGCCCTGCGCATCGAGCAGGTATAGGGTGGGAAAGTTGCGCACAAAGTAAAGTTCTTTAATTGCTTGTGTCTGTTCGCCGGAAACCTGAATCCAGTTTAGCCCCATCTCCTGAATCAAATTGCTTAACGTCTCCGCCTCCCATTTTAAATCGGGTTTACCAACCGAAATGTGAATACTGATGATCTGAATTTTTTTTCTGTCGAACTGATTGAAGGCCTGAAGCAGGTAGGTCAGCTCGTCAACACAGGGTTTACTGTGCATGTTCCAGAAGTGCAGCAAAACATACCGACCGCGAAAATCCGAAAGCTTGTGTTGTTGTCCCCGCGAATCGGTAAATTCAAAATCGGGCAACGGTTGATGTTCTTTTAATTGACGCTCAAAACGTATTCTACCGGCTGCCATTTTAAAATATTTACAAAAGGTCTGAATTTCTTCGTCAATGGAGTCGCCCTGTAGTTTCTGACAAAGCTGATCGGCCTTCAGGAGGTATTGTTTTTTCATTTCGTGAAGTTTTTTTACTTTAAGGGCAAAGGCCTCTTTCTCTTCATCTGTCTTCAGCGAAATAAAATATTTTTGCGCAATGACATAAACATAATTGGAATAAATCTGATAAAAGGCAATCAATCGTTGAGGACGATTTTGATTTTGCGCTTCAAATTGCCTGCTGAGGCTATCCAGTTGCTCAAGAGACTGGCAGCTTTCAAAACTTTGCCTGAGCTGTTGAAACCATGGCGTCTGAAGCGTCTGGCTATGCAGACCGCCGATCAGGACAAAAATGACAAAGAGCATGTTAATCTTCATTGCGCTTCCTTTCTGCCTTTCAAAAAGTGTAGTTTTTCGCGAATGATCTTCATCCTTTCCAGAGCGTAGTTTTTGTAACGCTCGTCAACAGAGTCGCCTGCCTGTTCCAAAAATTTTTTATAGTAGCGCAGCGGCGTTTGCCGGTCTTCATAATAATCGTCGTAAATGGTTGCCAGGTAAAAAAGCGGCATGACCTGCGACGAATCGGTTTCCATCAACTTTTTGTACATGGCGATGGCCCGCGTATACTTTTTTTGCTTCTGATAGGCTTCGGCCAGATGAAAATAGATATCGGTCAAAAAATCAGGCAACGAAAGGCTAACCGCTTTGTTAAGCGAGACAATGGCTGCTTTTTTAAGGTTTAATGCTTTTTGTGTAAGGCCTAAAAAATAGTAGGTAATGGGGTCCTGATCGTCCCGTTTAACCGATTTTTTTAAAGACAAAAGAGCGGAAGGATAGTCGTTGAGATAGTAATAAGCGGCGCCCAATTTTTTAAACACATAAGCGCTGGAATCGCCAGCTTGTAAAGCGCTTCGGTAAGGGGAGATGGCCTGATCGTATTTGCCCGTGGCGAAATAACTGTCGCCAACGACAAGTAATAGTTGTCTGTTTTGCGGAAATTGAATCAGTCCCTGCTGGGCGATTTGCAGGGCGTTGGGCCAGTCGTTTTTCTTTTTGTACAGGTTATAAAGTAGAACGTAAACGTCCAGATCGCCCGGAGTAAACCGTAAGGCTTGTTGTAAATAGGTTTCAGCCTGCCCGATATCTTTTGATACTTTTAACGCGCAACGCCCGGCTTGTTTAAAAAAGTAGCCGTTCCGGGCGTCATATTTAATTAATTCCCGATATAACTTAAGCGCTTTTTTAAAATGGCTTTGTTTGTAATATAGTTGAGCCAGCGCCATTTTAGCCAGGCGCGTTAGCGAGGTATCCTGCATGGCGCGTAAATATTGCCGCTGGGCTAAGGTAAAATATCCTGTTTTTTCCAGCGCTTTTCCTAAATTCAAAGCAATGGCCCCATCATCGGGACGTAATTCCTGCGCTTTTTGAAAAACTTGAATTGCTTTTTTAAAATTTTGCCTGTTCATGTAAATGTGGCCTAATAAATTTAAGGGCGTGGGATCGTCTGCATGGGTTTGGGCATGCTGGAAGAGAAGTTTTTCTGCCTGTGCATAACGATTCTGTGAAAAATCGATAAGCGCTTTTTGTAGGGTCTGGTTTTGTGCGAAAAGAAGTTGAGACAAAAGTAAAAGCAAAAAAATGACCAGGTAACGCATGGATCAACTCTCCTGAAAATAAAAAAGCGGTTTTAATAAAATAAAGATTAAAAATATTTAAGACAAGAGAAAAAACCGGTAAATTGCTTTTGAGTAGGACAAAAAGCTTTTTCCTTCTTTTTAAATTATTGTCAGGGGCTGTACCCAAAAATGGAGGAAAAGAATGAGTTCAATATAAATACCACGAATTTCACGAATGGACACGAATATATTTTATGTAATTTGAATCCCATTTAAATGAAATTCGATAATAATATCTTTTTAGAGTGGACTCATTTATTTTTTTTAAAACAACAAATCGTAAATCTGCTCGCAATCCTTAACAAAAATTAATTCCAGGCCTTCCAGTAGTTCTTTGTTCATTTCGCGCACGTCGGGTTTGTTTTCCGCCGGCAAAATAATGAGTTTAATACCATGGGGTAAGTTTTTTTCTTTATAGTTTTAAATTGTTTTTCTTTTTTTATGAAAAGAATAAAAAAGTACTGGCAAAACAAACAGAATAAATAAGAAAGAACTTATCATCCCTCCTAACCCTGTTAAAGCAAGCGTGTACCATATATTATCGGCATTTTGCTCCGAAAGAAGAATCATAGGAAGAAATCCCAATACTGTTGTAAAAGTAGTTAAAAAAATTGGCCGGAAATGATTAAGGTTGCCTCTAATTATTGTTCTAACAATGGAATGACTTCGCAAAAAATATTGTTTATATTTACTAACAAGAATAATGGAATTATTAACAACAATCCCACTAATAAAAAGCACGCCAATGTAAGCTGATTTTGTAAAAATGGTATCGGTAAAATAAAACAGTAAAAAAATACCTACCAAACCGGCTGGAATCGTTAAAAAAATCAATAAAGGATCCAGAAACGATTCATACAAAGAAGCCGTAACCATGTAAATAAAAAGCAACCCCAGGAATACAATTAAAATCAATTGAGAATTATCTTTTTCTTTTTCTCGCCAATAAAAAGGTAATACTTTATAACCGACCGGTACTCTAAAATTTTTTAATACTTGATTTAGATACTCCGTTCCAAAATGATATGGCCCTAAATAGTCAAAGGTAAACATTCGAATATATTCTTGATTTTCCCGATGGATTTCATTGAGCACTTTTTTCTTTTGAAAAGAAGAAAATTGATTAAGCCTAAAAGGAATATTTGCAGAAGACCGAAACCATAAACTTTTTAATTCATCCAGTTGTAATCGTTCATAATTTTGAGATTTAATGGATAAAAATTTTTCTTCATAACCTATTTTAATTCGTCTTGCAGTCAACCGCTCCGAAGTGTACAAACGCAACAATGGAATAACCTCTTTTGGAGTAAGCCCCATCTGGCCCAGTTTAAATTTATCCATATCCATTTGCATATCATATAATGGTTCAAGAATAAAACCTAATGGAGCGTTAATATCGATATTTTGAACGCGGATGTTTTTTTCAAGTTCTTTTTTTAACCGCAAGGCAAGGGCTTTTAATCCGGTATAACTATATCCGGTTAATTTGATTCGAAAATTTGAAACGGTTCCGTAAAACCCGCTTGAATAAGGGTCTCCGAATCCTGAGACAGAAATGTACACTCCGCCAACTTTGGTTGCCCTTTGAATGAGCAATTCTTTTAAATAATAAGGCACAAAGGAATTTAATGTTTTTTGTTTAAATGAAATGGATAAATAGGCTGCAGACGGACTAATAGTCGTTTCAACTTTGTCAATACCTTCCTGCGCTAAGGCTATTTTTTCGAATTCAAGAATTATTTTTTCGCTTATGCCCAGGTCGCTGCCATGAGGCATACGAATATAAACATAAAGCTTATTACCTGACCACCATCTCCATGGTTCGCCGCGTTCAACGTAATTAAAGAACAAATAAAGAGAGCCCCCTAAAACAGGGTCCGTATATTCTCTTACGGACTGATAGAATTCACTACCCAGGGTATTATTGTAAAGATTTGCCAGAAAGGCTTTAATCCCTTGTTGATGATCTTTATCAATCGATTGCGGTAATAACCATAATGGAATGCCAAATGATAAGATAAATAAAACGATGACGACTTTCCTGAACCGAATTATTTTAAACAATATTTTGCCGTAAAGGTTTTTCAGGTGTAATTGAAAGAAAGAAGATCGCCCCGGCAAAATAGTCTTGTTCTGATTTAAATGCCTAAAAGCAGCCGGGATAAAAATAAATGCAAAAAAAACGGAGGACAATAAGGCGACCGTTACTATAAAGGCAAATGGAATATAATAAGTTCTAATTATTCCATGAAGAAAAATAAAAGGAAACAAAGCAACCAGAGTTGTTAGTGTGGAGGCAAAAACCGGAAAAATGATTTTTATTGTCTTGTAGATGATCTCTTTTTTTTCTTTTGAGGATTCAATGGCGTCAAAAACAAGAATAGAATTATCAATAATAAAACCAAGGCCCAACGCCAGACCGGCAAGCGTCACCAAATTGAGTGAATAACCAATAAATTTTGTTAAAATAAAAATAGAAGCGATAGACAATAAAATACTTGTGATGATAATAAACGTATAGCGCAAACGACGCAAAACTAAAATCAATAAAAAGAACATGGAGGCCATGGCGATTGCCGTACGTATCAACAAATCATTCAACGCCTTTCGGATCGGTTTACTGGCATCATCCACTAAAATCAACTGATTATCTTTCGGCAGTTGTTTTTCAATCTTTCGGATAACTTTAAAAACCCGATCCGCAACAGATATGGTGTTGCTACCTTTTTCTCTTTCGATTGAAATCAAAATGGTATGTTTGCCATTAATCCGTTTTTTAAATCGAAGCGGTTGATAGCCCTGCCTAACAATCGCGAAATCTTTTAAATGAATTAATCTTGTTTCTGAAATCTTAAACGGAATATCTTTAATTTCCTCGATGTTTTTGAAATTAAGATCCATGCTAACTGGCAAAATTAGATTTTCATTTTTCAGTTTTCCCACCTGCATTTTAGCGCTTGATAATTTCTGTTGAATGGTATTCAGTGAAATGCCATATTGATTCATTTGCCTCAAATTCAACAATATTTCTACTTGCGGAGTTTTAAGGCCAAAAATTTCAACGGAAGACACGCCAGGAATATTTAATAAGGGGCGTTTTATTTTATCCTGAACCATCCGATAGAGCTCATTTTCGGGGAGGTCGGTTAATAAGCGATAACTTAAAAAACTTTCACTTTTAAATTCTTCGGGGATGTATTTTTGTATCTGCGGTTTAAACGCCCCTTCCGGCAACCATGATTGATAATCGCTGAGAATTTCATTGATTCTAAAAACGACAAACGCCATGTCGGCTTTACGGTCAAATTTCAAAGTAACACGCGCTGAATTGTTTGATGAAACAGATTCAATTTTTCGTAAATCGGAAAGTTCCTGCATTCTACTTTCGATAGGAGATGTAATTAAAGCCTCTATCATCTCTGGCGAGCTATTCGGGTAATAAACCGTAATGGAAACCTGCGGCAACTCAACTTCAGGAGAAAGTTCAAGGGGAAGACTCAGTACCGATAGAAATCCTAGAATAATGATAATGATATTAAGAATTAAAAACGAAACCGGTCTTTCTAACCACCAGTCAAGAAATTGTTTCATTTGCTAACCAGCTTTTTGTAAAGTAAAGGCAAAACAAACAACGTTAAAATAGTGGCAACCCCTTCGCCACCAATAATGGCAATGGCCATCGGTTGTTGAAAGTCGGCCCCAGGCCCAATACCCAGAGCCAGCGGTAACAACCCGAATAAGGTAGTAACCGTGGTCATCACAATCGGTCGAATGCGCATCTTTCCTGCGGCGTGGATGGCATCATTCAGGTTCATGCCTTTTCGCTGATGACGTTGAATAAAATCGATTTTAAGAATACCATCATTAACCACAATACCTACAATCACCACAAGACCGATTACCGACATAATATTAATGGTCATCCCCGTTATTAAGAGCGCCGGAATAATGCCAATCAAAGCCAGCGGCACCGTAAACATAATTACAAAAGGCGCTAAAAAAGATTCGAACTGGGCGGCAAGGATTAAGTAAACCAGAACAATGGCCATAATAAAAGCAAAATACAATTGTTTAATCGATTTTCCGCTTTCCTGCCATTCGCCGCCTAAATAAATGTTGGAATCGGAAGGTCGATCAATCTCTTCTATCTGAGTATTTAATTTTTTCACAAAATTAGAAATGTTTTCTACGTTTAAATCCAGACGGAAAACGCGATTTTGATTTTTACGCTCAATATAGCTTAATTCATTGGTTCGTTTAATCTTTACAAAATTCCTTATCGGATAATTATTTATTCGTAAATTTAATAGCTTATCTAAATTTTCTCTAAATGATTCCTCCGCCTTAACCAATACATCGATTTTGCGATCAAAATCACGCAATTGCGTAGCTACAACACCATTAAGAGCAACTTTTAATAGCTGAGCAACGTCCGAAGCGGTCAGGTCATAAAGCGCCATACGTTCTAAATCAAGATCTAATGAAATGGTTGGATATCGTTCGAAAAAATTGGAATTGTAAATGGCGCCGGGTTGAATTTCTTCAATTTTTTGAACAAGCGCATGGCCTAATGAATCCAGAATTTTTAAAGACGGGCTGCTAATAAAAACCGACAAGGGCGCTTCCTTTTTCCCTAATACGCCGCTCAAAGCAGGCTCAATTTTTCGATATTCAATTTGAATTTTTTCGCCTGATCGATTTTTCTCTTTGAAATGATGAATAAACCGATTACTATTCTGATTTTTATCCAGTTGAATGTACAGATAACTGCGATTTAATTTTCGTTCATCCGGTTCAAGAAAAACGCCTTGTTTTTTGCCCAACTCTGCGTAATAATATTTAATACCTTGCTGTTCTTTTAAAATTTTTTCCGTTCGCTGAATGTGTTTATCAATATAATTTAGTGAAACGCCGGGCAAATAATTACAACGCATTTCAACGGCATGTTGATCGGTTTCCGGCAACAATCTGCGATCTAAATTTTTTAACAAAAACAGGCTCAATATCAGGAGAAAAAAAACAACGGACAAAAATAAATTTTCCCGTTTTAAAGTAAAATTAATTCCGGATTCGTAGAACCGTTCAAGTCCTTTGCTCACCAGAACATTTTCTGAAACGGTTTTTCTTTTCTTTTCTAACAAAATGAATATAACCGGTAATAACGTTAAGCTAACCAGTAAAGAAGCCAAGAGCGCAAATGTTACGGTTTCTGCTTCCTGAGTAAACACAGCTGCCGAGACATCTTTTAAAAATAGAATCGGAATGAACACAGCTATGGTCGTTAAGGTAGAAGCCGTAATAGGCAAAGCGACCTCTGATGCGCCATTTACAGCGGCCTCAAACGTTGTGAAGCCGTTCTCGCGGTAACGGTGAATATTTTCCAGAACAACTATGGAATTGTCAACTAACATACCGCCGCCCAATGCCAATCCGGCAAGCGAAATAATATTCAGACCGATGCCAAAATATTTCATACATAAAAAAGCAATAATTACCGAAACCGGAATAGAAATTGCAATAATCAAAGGCGCCCGCCAGTTTGACAGAAAAAAGAACAATACCGCTATCGCCAATACGGCGCCGCTTAAAATGGCATAGCTTACATTGTTAATCGTGGTACGGATGAATGAAGCCTGAGAATAAATAGTATGAATTTTAATGTCAGGAAATGCGTCCCGAATTTCTTTGACCACCTTTTCAATTTGACTATTTATCTTTAATGTGTTACTCTGGCTTTCTTTGTAAATATCGATGGCAATACATGGCTTACCATTAATTCTGGCTAATGATTCGGGCTCTTTAGAACCGTCGATGACCCTGGCAAGTTTTTTTAAAGGTACGAATGTCCCTCTTTTTCTGTTTAAAACAGGAATTTGGGCAATATCTTCCACGGACTGAACTTCGCTATTGATCCGTAAAGCCAATCTAAAATGGCCTTTTTTAATACTCCCGCCGCTAATTAGTATATTATTATTTTTTAAGGCCTGCTCAATATCATTGTAAGAAAATCCGTATATCCTCAAAAAATCAGGATCAATGTAAACCTTAATTTCACGAACCGGGGCGCCTATGATGGCGGCTTCGGCAATGCCAGGAATTTGCTCCATTCGCTTTTTTAAAACATATTCGGCAAACCGTTTTAATTCCCACAAGGAATTGCCGCTTAAAGCTAAAGTAACAATCGGTCTGTTTTGCGGTTGTTTGAGATTGACAACCGGACGACCGGCCTGTTTTGGGAAATAACTATAGACCCTATCTGCCTGTTGCCGCACATTTAACGCGGCATATTTCATATCCGTACCCCAGGCAAACTTTAATGTAATAATGGATTCTCCGCTTAAAGAACGTGAAATAACATCGGTAACGCCATTCACTGTACTAAAAGCTTCTTCCAGATAGCGTGTAATGTTTTGTTCAACCTCTTCCGGCGAACTATTCGAATAGGAAACATGTACCGTAATTTGAGGGAAGTTTAACGGAGGGAGCAATGAAATCTCAAGCTCTTTTAAAGAAATTGCGCCAAGTATTAAAAGACCTAAGAAAAACATAAAAATTGTTATCGGTCTTTTGTAAAGCGATCTAAGCAATGAATTCATAAAATCCTTTTTAAGCGATTTTCACGGTTTTTAATCTTTAAGTTTTACTCTTGCCCCATGCGCTAAAGTAAATTGTCCTTCAACGATAACAGGCTCGCCGGCTTTTAAATGAAACTCAGAATCCAATACCTGAACGTATTGATCATTGCTTTCGCCCGGCGTGATGTAGCACCAGTTAGCTATAGAATCTCTTACCACAAAAACTAAAAATCTTCCATCCCTTTCTAATACGGCTTTTTTGGGAACCAGCAATGTTTCATTCTCGGATTTTACAATGATTTTAACCCGGGCATTCATTCCGGGAGAAATTCCCAGGGCATGATTATTTAACAAAACGTTTAATCTTAACGTATGCGTTTCCTGGTTTATGGCTACGTTTTTGTCAAATACCGTTCCTTTAAAGGTCCTATTTTTTAAAGCAGGGAACGTAACTTCGCACGGATTGCCCACCTTAATTAACGACGCCTCATTTTCCAGTACTTCTACCTCAATTTTTATTTTAGCAAGATCATAAAGCCAACATACCGGAGCGCCCGCGGTAACATATTCCCCATTTCTTACGCTAATATTTCCAACAACACCGTCAAACGGAGCAAGAAATTTCGTTTTTTTGTAATCGAGCAAGGCTCTTTGGTAAGCCGTGTAAGCCTGGCTTAATCCGCTATGGGCCATCAAAGTTTCCGCCCTTCTTTTGCCGCCTAAAATTTCTCTGGCAAGTGAATCCAGATTTGTGTAATAATTTTCTTCATTAAATGAATTGTCATTGTTTTTCAAAAGTTGTAACGCTATGTTTTGATCTCCGGTTTTGGCGGCAAATTCGGTAATGGCTTTAACCAGGGCAGCCTTACTTTCCGCAAGACGGATAGCCTGTTGCTCATTTTCCAATTGGGCGATTAAATCGCCTTTTTTAACATATTGCCCTTCGCGAGCAATCATTTTAATCAGATAACCATTCTGGAAAAAAATAACCGGACTTTTGCGAAAGGCTTGAGCAATGCCTTCGGTTTTAATATATTTTACCAATTTACCTTTAAACGCCCGTTCCGTTTTAACTTCAACCGGAATATCCGGCGCCTTTTTTACTTTGACTGCCGTGTTTTCTTTTTGGGAGCAAGAAAAAAAGAATAAAAGGAAGAAAACTAAAGTAAGATATTTCAACATTTAATGATCCTTCTTTAATTTATCTAATAAAACGTGCATTTTCTCTTTCATCTGCCGGGCAGCCGGAGAATCAATTTTAATCGGTTTATTGATAACAATCTGGGCTTCTGATATTGCTTTTTTGTCATTCTTTATTTTATGATACAATTTAGCCAATAAATAATGTGGATACAATTGATGCGGCATCATATAACCGGCTATCTGATAATTTTTTATGGCCTTTTGAAAACGACCTGATTTTTCATACCCATTACCAAGGGCAATATAAATTTTTGGATTATTGTAATTTAATTTAGACCGTTCTAAAAGTTCAATTCCTTTTTGACAACTATCAATGGAAACATACGTAGCACCAAACATAAAAAGAAATTCACCGTTGTCTTTTAACGTATCATAGATTTGATTGTATTTTTTAATCGCCAACTCCGGTTGTTTGTACAACGCCAATATTAGCGCTTGCTGCCAGACTTTTCTCGCTTTGTATTCCTTATACATTTTAGGAGCAATTTGCAAAAATAGCGCAGTAATAATAAATAAAAACGTTAGATGAACAGATCGGGTTAAATGAAATTCAATAATGCCTTTTTGATATTTTTTTAGTATGCTACCAATTATGGCAAGATAAGCAATAAAGAAGATGGTTAAATAGGGAAAATAAAGAAAGAAACCGAAAAACGACAAAACAAGAATTGACGAAATAGCGGATATCGATCCGATGATAATTAAACGATCTTCTTCATTCAATCTATTTGCACGAATGAGACGGAATGTATCTTGATATGTAAAAAATAAAATCGCTAAAAATAACAACAATCCCAAAATGCCCGTCTCAACAAATATTTGCAAAAATTCATTGTGTGCATGATTTACATTGCCTGCCACATTGGCCCAATGTTCAATATTGGCGGGATTCTTAAAAAATTCCGCCTGATAGTTCATATATTGTACGGCAAAATTACCGAGACCAATTCCAGTAATAGGATGATCTTTGATCATATTTAAGCTAATACGCCAGATTAACAACCGGGCATTGGCCGAGGCGGGACGTATGTAATACAACATTAATGTTAAAAACATAATCAATAACAGGCTGGCAATTACAGTAAAAATTTTAATGTGCCTTTTAGAAAGCCACTGTTTGATGATATTTAAATCTTTTAATAAAAAAAATAATCCAATGCCAACGAACGCAGCGAGCCAGGCGGCGCGGATTCCTGAAAGTAAAACAGCCAGTAAAATTAAACCAATTGTAAAAAGAATGATATTCTTTATGTTTTCATTTTTATTTAAGTAATACAATGCCAAAACCACAGGCAAGGCATGCGTGATGCAAGCTACGAACAACGTTGGCGTGGTGTAGGTACCTACAATTTTGTAAAAAGTAGCCAAAGCGGTAAAATCAAAACCGTAGTTTTGTAATAAGCCGATAAATGATTCGATAACTGCGACAATCAGAATAGTGAAAAAAATTATTTTTGAATTTATTTTAATGAAATCAAAAGAAAAATAAAAAACCAGAAAGTTTAGCAATAAAAATATCAATAAATAATTCAAATGAATAGTTAATATCAAATATGTCAATAAAGAAATAAATAAAATATCAATAATAAGAAATCTGTATTTTATCTTGTCTGCTTTTAATAAAATGAATAATTCTAAAAAAATGATTACAAAAGATGCGTAAAATAGAAAATAAATTTTAACAAAATAGACTCCGTTGTAAATTGATTTTGAATAAATTAAATTAATCAAGAAAATAGAAATAAAGATAGAATAACTTAATAAAAACAACAATTTTCTGCTAACCAAATGAACCTCTATTTAAATTTTGATCTTTTTAAATCGAAATTGAGATATTCTTCCTTGTCTTCCTGCAAAACATAAGCGACATAGCGCTTCTTTACGCGATCGTTTCGCAAAAACATAATATTGGTAATCGTTCGGTATAATTTAAATATCGATATTATCTCTTAAATTTAAAAAATAGAGTTTATAAAAAATCTTTTCATTTATTTTTTGTGATTTACTAATAAAAAATCCGTTTTCCCAGCAATATAAGTCTTTTGTAGCTCCCGGCTCCAATTCAAAATCTTTAACTTTATTATTTTCTAAATTCAGGATGAATAAATAAAATTTTTTTTCTTTTCGTTTGGATATTTTTCTGGAAGTTCTGGCGGCATAATATATTCCTGTAATAAGTTTATTGTATCTTGTAAGCCACATAATTTTAGGAAAAGAATATAACATTTGAATTAAAGAAATTTTCCCATTATGGTAATTTTCAAGAATTTTATTAAGATCAACCTTTTTAAAGTCGGTTAAATAATTTTGAAAATATATTTCTCTTTTTTTAATCAAATGATTATTTTTAAAATTATAAAAATAAATTTTAGCCGGATATAAATGATGTGAGATAATTTCATTCTCTTTTATATTCAAAGAAAAGTTTTCAATAAATCCTTCCGGCAAGATGTTATGCTTGAGCTCTACCAGCGTATCGGTAAGTTCCAATTTTTTATTGAATATTAAATAATGCCATTTACCTCTACCATATCCTGTACATAATATTTTATCATTGCTCAACCATCCAATGTCTGAAATTGCGGCTGCTTCACCCAGAGTTTTTCGTAAAACTATTGAATCATTTTTAATTAAATAGAGTTGATTAAAAGACAAAGTCTTAGCAACTATTTCTTTATTTTTATTAATGGCAATTTTATGAATAAAAAAAATGAATTCACCGGGGCCATTACCAATTTTACCTATATTCTTGATAAAATTTCCTTTTTTATCAAACTTTACCAAAGGATATTTACGATTACTACCCAATACATAATAGTTTTCTCCGGTAAAACAGATATCTCTGATAAAACTTGGAGAACTATCAATGGGATATTCTAAAATTAGACTATCGTTAATTTCAAAAAATTTATTTAAAGAAGTTGACATTATTGTATTTCTATTTAAATTTTCTTTTTTTTCATTACATGAAAATATTACAATCAAAAAAATACAAAATAATAAAATATAAATTCTCATATACTCCTATTCCTTTCATTTTTATTGAGGAGGAGGAAAACACCCTTCCTCCTCCATATTGTTCTTTAGCGACACGGTTCCCAATCCGGATCTTTTGGATCACAATTTGGGCGATCACTCGGACAACAGGCGATATTGCCTGTACCTATTACAATTACCGCTACCCCATATTGATTTGTAGCATAAGCCTCCGGTACAAAAATATTCTCCATCAACTGCGTTAACGAAAAACCGTTATTCATTTTATGCGTTAATGCGGTGTTAAATTGCAAGCTAATAACCAGCATTAACGTAAAAAACAATAATCAAAAACTTTTTGGCGTTACTAATTTTTTTGCCCTTTCATCTTTAAAAAACCTATGGCAAATAAAACCATTAATAACGCGTTTTAAATTAATAGTTTTTCGTCCGTTTGGCGTTGCAAAAGTTTGCCAAAGCAACCGCACTCCGAAATATCGCCGCTAAAATACTTGTAAGCCGAAAGCGCTTTAAATATAAGTCAAAAATCCAGTCTTAGTTTTAAAAAATTAAAATTATAACCATTGAATACATACAAAAATCTCTCATCAGCACTAATAGATTTTATTAGACAATTGTCAATTTTAAAAATCTCTTTAAAGATTATTTTATCATTACTTAATAAAAAAATTAATACTTTATTTAACTTTCTATCTTCATCATATAGGGTCAGATAAAGTAAATCTCCATATGTATAAGCATCGTCGAACAAAATACTAAACGATCCTACATGAGGCCTATTTTTATTTTTTAAACTATTATAAAATTTTTCATTTTGTTCTATGATCTTTTTCATAAAGGAATAATTTTTAATATTTACTTCGAAAATTTTTTCACCAGTAAGATTATATTTTTCTATAATAGGTTCTGTATAAGATACGCAGATTAAATTATTTTTATATATTAAAACATGTCTTAAATTTCTCAATAAATTTGTTAAATTTTCTCTTTTTTTCAACCATGTGCCGAAAGTAGTTATTTTTTTTTGTCTATAATTCATTTTCACAATTGGATTTGGGATGTCAAATGAAGCTGGGGTGTAGTATAGATTTAGACTGTCATCAATAGCAAATCTAGTTGGATACATCCTTCCAATTTTTATTTCATCAATATATGTACCGGTAGTATCAAATATTATAATATTTTCTTTTCTTGATGAATAAATATATAATTTATCTCTATTAACTGCAAATGAGGATGGATAATATATTTCTCCTGGGCCGTTTCCTTCATGTGCGATAATTTTTTTTAAATAAAAGTTTTCGTCTAGTTTTTTTACAATGTGTGACTTGTTATCAATATAATAAAATGATTTTTTGTGTTTAAGCATTCTCTTCAAATTGCCTATATGTATTTTTCTTTTTTCTGTATTATAGATTCTAATAATCTCTGGTTTTTCAAAACTATATTTTTCTTTACATGAAACAAGAAAAAACATAAAAATAAAGAATATAATTAATTTCATATTATTACTCATATTTATATAATACTATTAATTTTATAACAAATTATAGGCATGGTAATTAAAATTACCATGCCTTTATTAATAATGTTAGTGATAGCAAAAGCAAGTACTTGTTTTACCATCACAAGTAACTGAGTGATCATTTGCCTCGCATGTATCAGTACCTGTACATTCAACATGGCCACATCCCGATTTTGCTTTACACCCATAACCACCAAATGTGGCATAAACCTCCGGTACAAAAATATTCTCCACCAACTGCGTTAACGAAAAACCGTTATCCATTTTATGCGTTAATGAGGTGTTAAATCGCAAGCTAATCACCAGCATTACCGTAAAAACAATAATCAAAAACTTTTTGGCGTTACTCATATTTTGTCCCTTTCATCTTAAAATAACCTAAGGCAAATAAAGCCATTAAAAAAGCGTTTTCAATTAATAGCTTTTCATCGGTTTTGCGTTGCAATAGTTTGCCAAAACAACCGCAGTCCGAAATATCACCGCTAAAATACTTGTAAGCCGAAAGCGCCGTAAAAACAATCAGCATGGTTAAAGCCGTTACATAAGCCGGTTTGGCATAAAAATTTAATAGCAGCATTAAGCCTAAAATCAATTCCAGATAAGGAATAATAACAGTAACCAGCACCACCCAGGTGGAAGGTAACAGCCCAAAACCATTAACCGCTTTGCCAAAGGCGGCTAAATCCATAATCTTGGCCACGCCGGTAATCGAAAGAAATAACCCAAGAACAATTCTTAAAATTAATTGAAAACGCCAATTGTTTAATAAATTTTTCATTTTTTAATTTTACTTTTTCTCAAACAACAAAATTAAATCCGCGTAAAAATTTTACTGATACTAAGTAAAAACGATTTTCCAATAATCATAACCAAAGCAACACCTAAATTGTTTTATCTGAAATAACATTCTATTTAAATTATATGATTTACCCTAGCAAGATTTAAACCTATACAAATTTTATTTGCCAAATTAATATTTCACCTGTTATGAGAAGTGCAAATAATTTTTTATTCTTTATTTTTAATGAATATATTTTATCTGACGGTAATCTAAATGAAAATAAATAAGATAAATTACTATTATAGACATCTAAGACAGGTTCTTTATTTTTAGTAGTATTTGTTAAAATATAAACTTTATCATCATCGAAAAATATATCAATACATGCTTTGGGACTTTTTTTAGGAGCTTTTACTCCTTTTCCTCCAGCAATTTTTTCTATTTGAGGTAATTTTGTTTTATCAATGGTATTATAATATTCAAACGTATCATTTATTATATCATATTTTGCTATAATTCCAGAATACAAAAATCCATAATATATTTTATCAATTCCATTGGTACATAGTTTACCATCAAAAAGAATACTTCTCTTTATCGGTTCTATGTATTCAAAAAAATTACCTATTTCTGAAATTTTTTTGAAATTTTTATCAAGTAATATAAATAATCTTTCAGTCAAATTGACTGGCCTAATCAGATAATATTTTCCTATAGAAACAAATCTATAAGGTCTTATTTTTTTTAATTTAAAATCTTCAATAAATCTCCCATCTTTTTTAAAAATAGCAACTTTGCTTAGGTTAGGATCTACAATATAAACAAGACTATCTATATAATAATCTGTCAAATTTAAAAATTCTTTTGGTCCTTTTCCCCTTCCAGATCCATATTCTATATATTTACCTTCATTAGAAATCATTTTTATTTTTTGTTTCGGGAGATCATACACATAAATATTTTCTTCATTATCTACTTTTAATGAAATTGGATTGTAAAGGCTGTCACTTTTAATTTTTGCTATTAAATCAAAATTACATTTTTTCCATACTCTTTGATGTATATTTTGCTCATAGATTTTAACAGGTATAATTTCAATTTTTTTTTCGATTGTTTTTTTACATGAAAATAATATCATTAATACTACAATAAAATATAAAATATATTTTCTCATAATTTCAACTCCCTAATTTTAATTAAATAAAAGAGGCGGAAAATTGGATTTCCCGCCTCTTTTATTTAGACAAACAATAAATCATAGCAAGCAATTACATTGTCAGGGTCTGGCCCTTCATTGACAAATGCGCATATTACTTCACCTCCAGGACACCCTACCCAATCACACACCAAAGGATTCATATCCGATGCATAAACGTCAGGCAGAAAAATATTTTTAATTATGCATTTTAAACTTACCTTATTTGTTGTATTAAAATTACCAAAGAAATTTATTGAATTTACTAACAAAATAATAAATGAAATAATTAATATTTTTTTTATCATTTTACCTCCTACAATTTTAATAATGATCCATACAATATACAGTTGTTGTACCATCCTCCCATATAAAGCAAAGAATATCTCCTGAATAACATCCTGCTTTTTTACAAAGTCCCCAAGGAACAGAAGCATATAACTCAGGTATAAATAAATCTTTAATATTTAAAAGGATTCTCTTGTTAGTGCCAAAATTACTATTTATATTAATTAAAATTATTATAATTATTAATATTTTTATTATTGTTTTTAATTTTTTATTCCTCCTTTTATTTTTTATTCTTTAGGCCACTGAGGACCTTCACGGTCATAACAAGTACCCATACCATCTGGGAAAACAATAAAAGCACAAAAATAATCTCCTGATCTACATCCCATATCTTTACACCATCCGGCTTGAGTTGCATATGCTTCTGGAACGAATAAATTATTCATTAACTGCGTTACAGAAAAACCATTGTTCATTTTATGTGTTAATGGTGTGTTAAATTGTAAGCTAATCACCAGCATTACCGTAAAAACAATGATCAAAAACTTTTTGACGTTACTCATTTTTTGTCCCTTTCATCTTAAAAAAACCTAAGGCAAATAAAACCATTAATAATGCGTTTTCAATTAATAGCTTTTCATCCGTTTTGCATTGCAATAGTTTGCCAAAACAACCGCAGTCCGAAATATCGCCGCTAAAATATTTGTAAGCCGAAAGCGCCGTAAAAATAATGAGCATGGTTAAAGCCGTTACATAAGCCGGTTTGGCATAAAAATTTAATAGCAGCATTAAGCCTAAAATCAATTCCAGATAAGGAATAATAACAGTAACCAGCACCACCCAGGTGGAAGGTAACAGCCCAAAACCATTAACCGCTTTGCCAAAGGCCGCTAAATCCATAATCTTGGCCACACCGGAAATCGAAAGAAATAAACCAAGAACAATTCTTAAAATTAATTGAAAACGCCAATTGTTTAATAAATTTCTCATTTTTCAATTTTAGTTTTTCTCAAACAACAAAATTAAATCCGCTTAAAATTTTTACCGAAACTATGTAAAAGCGAGTTTCCAATAATCATAACCAAAACAACATTTAAATTCTTTTATTTGAAAAAGGCAATATTTCAGGCAAAATTGCGGGGGGGGGGGGGGAATTTATGATTAAATAAAAAAGATAAAAGATTAAAATTTATTCTTTTTAAATAAAGCTGATTGGCTTTAGCGCTAATTGATTCAGTCAAAAAAATTACAAAGTTTCTATTAAGAATTTTGTAAAAACAATAAACCATCAGCAACCTTTTTTGCTAAGGTTTTATGTTTAGCCGTCCCTGGAACTACTTTTTAATTCTTCCTGATGGATTAAAACTTTTTTTTTAAAAATTTTTGTGATATGATTAAATAATTCAGTTAGAATATAAAATATTCCTTTTTTTGTGTCAAATAAAATTTTTATTTTTTAAACAACAAATCGTAAATCTGCTCGTAATCCTTAACAAAGATCAGTTCCAGGCCTTCCAGCAGTTCTTTGCTCATTTCGCGCACGTCGGGTTTGTTTTCAGCGGGCAGAATGATGCGCTTGATGCCGTGGCGCCGGGCGGCCATCAGTTTTTCCTGCAAACCGCCAACGGAAAGGATTTTGCCTCGTAAGGTAATTTCGCCCGTCATGGCCAGGTCGGCCGGCAAAGGCTGTTTTTTTAAGGCCGAAATCAAGCCGCTGGTCAACGTAACCCCGGCCGAGGGTCCCTCTTTGGGCACCGCGCCTTCCGGCAAGTGAATGTGCACTTCGTACTTGTTGGTAAAATTCTGGTCGATTTTAAATTTGCGAAAACGCGAACGGATGTAATCCACGGCGATCATGGCCGATTCCTGCATCACCTCGCCCAGCTTACCTGTCAATGTTAATTTGTCCTTACCGGGAATTAAGTTAACCTCCACGCGCAGCAGGTCGCCGCCAAAAGGCGTCCAGGCCAGGCCGGTGGCCACGCCAATTTCTTTTTGACCTTTTAATTTAGAAATGGCGTACTTGGGTTCGCCAAGATAGCGGCTTAAATTCTTTTTGCTGACGACTAACTTTTTAGGCTCCTTAACTTTAGAGAGCTGAATCACGGCCTGGCGGCAAATTTTACTGATCTCCCGTTCCAGATTGCGCACCCCGGCCTCTAAGGTGTAATTGATAATGATTTCGTTCAGGGCGTCGTCGGTAATTTCCAGATCTTCCGCTTTTAAGCCATTCAGCTCCAGCTGCTTGGGAATCAAATATTGGCGAGCAATAGCCAGCTTTTCATAATCCAGGTAGCCGGGCAGTTCAATCACCTCCATGCGGTCGAGCAGCGGTTCGGGAATGGCGTCCGGATTGTTGGCCGTAACCACAAAAAACACTTTAGAAAGATCGTATTCCACTTCCAGATAATGGTCAATAAAAGAGTGGTTTTGTTCGGGGTCCAGCACTTCCAGCAGCGCCGATGCCGGGTCTCCGCGGTAATCGCTGTTGATTTTATCCACTTCATCCAGCAAAAAAACCGGATTCACCGTTCCCGCCTTTTTCATTCCCTGAATAATTTTGCCGGGCATGGAGCCGATGTAGGTGCGTCGATGCCCGCGTATTTCGGCTTCGTCGTGAATACCGCCCAGCGAAATACGCACAAATTTACGCCCCAGAGCGCGGGCAATGGAACGGCCCAGCGAAGTTTTGCCCACCCCCGGCGGGCCAGCCAGGCACAAAATGGGGCCTTTTATCTGTTTAACGCGCTGCAAAACGGCAATGTGCTCTAAAATGCGTTTTTTGGCCTTTTCCAGCCCGTAATGATCCTCATCTAAAATTTTTTGCGCCTTTTCCAGGCTCGTTTCATCATGGGTTTGTTCCTGCCATGGCAGGTTTAAAATCCATTCTAAAAAGGTGCGAATCACATTATATTCCGGTGAAAGGGGCGGAATTTTGGCCAGCCGCGTCAGTTCTTCCTCAACCTTTTGGTGCGCTTCTTGCGGCAGGACTTTTTGTCGAAATCGTTTGCGCAAAATGGCCACGTCGCTGCCTTCTTCGCCCTCTTCGCCTAACTCTTCGCGAATGACACGCAACTGCTCTTGCAAATAGTAGTTGCGTTGCGTCTTCATCATCTGATCGCGCACTTTTGTGTCCAGTTCCGATTTTAAATCCAGAATATTGTTCTCGCGATTTAGAATGTGCAGCATATACGGCAATCGCGATTCAAGTTCATATTGTTCCAGAATAAATTGTTTTTCAGCCAGTTTAATATCCAGATAGCTGGCGATAAAATCCGTCACCTTTTCGATATCTTCCATCTGATTAACGGAAAAAATAAGCTCCTCAGGCAGGTCCTCGTTTAAGCGCACATAGGTTTTAAACAACGAAATCAATTCGCGGCGCCAGGCCTCGATCTGATCGTTGTAATTAACCTCGTGTTGGGGGATCTTCAGCGTAACGTAAATGATATTCTTCTGTTTGCGATAGCTATACACCGAAGCGCGTACCAGGCCTTCGACCAGTACTTTTAACAGGTTATTGGGCAGTTCAACCACCTGCAAAATGCGTCCCAAAACGCCAAAACGGTGCAGGTCGCGTCCGGTTACCACTTCTTGCTCCGGATTTCTTTGCGCCACTAAAAAGACCAGTCGGTTTTTTTTCATAGCCGATTCTACCGCTTCGATGGATTGTTGCCTGCCTACAATAAGCGGCACAACCATGTGCGGGAAAAAGACCAGGTCTTTTAATGGCAATACGGTGATTGAATACTGTTTGGAAAGATCTAATTCAATAATCTCAACGGATTTCATCATTTTTCAGCGCCTTCTTTTTTTAAATTTAAATATAACTCTTTAATAAAGCCATAGTTCCTGAGGGCCATTGATCAAATATCCTGAATTGGGCGCACGTATTCTTTTCCTCCTTTGATGAACAAGCGTTCCGCATTCAGTCGCTGAGCAATGTTTAACTTTTCTTGCAAACAGTTAAAAGCAAAAAAAGCGGAGCAAGGCTCCGCCGTAAACAAAGATTAAGGGTTTTTAAGCGCTTTTTTTAGTTTTTTTGAACTCATAAATCGGTTCTTTTTTCTTGGTCACCACCTCTTCGGTAATGGTAACCGACTTCAGGCCTTCCATAGACGGGACTTTAAACATAACATCCAGCATCACGTCTTCCATAATCGACCGCAAAGAACGGGCGCCGGTTTTGCGCTTAAGGGCTTTGGCCACAATGGCTCTTAACGCTCCCTCTTCAAACTCCAGCTGTACGCCTTCCATTTTCATCAGTTGTTTGTATTGTTTAACCAGCGCATTTTTCGGCCTGGTCAAAATGGTGTACAAAGCGTTTTCGTCGATTTCATTTAAAGTGCCAATCACCGGCAACCGGCCTATTAGCTCGGGGATCAAGCCATATTTCAGCAGGTCCTCAGGCTCCACCATGGCATAAAGTTCGCTTTTACTTAAAGAGTGCGTGTTGCTAAGCGTTTTTTCAAAACCGATATTTTTTTCGCCGATACGGCGCAGAATGATATCGTCCAGACCTTCAAAAGCGCCGCCAACGATAAAAAGGATGTTTTTGGTGTTAATGGCCACCAGATTTTGCTCAGGATGCTTGCGGCCGCCCTTGGGCGGAATGTTAGAAATCGTTCCTTCCAGAATCTTAAGCAAAGCCTGTTGAACGCCCTCTCCGGAAACATCGCGCGTAATGGATGGATTGCCGTCTTTACGGGCTATCTTATCGATTTCGTCGATGTAAATGATGCCGCGCTCCGTTTGCTGCACGTTAAAATTAGCGGCCTGATAAAGCCGAACGAGAATATTTTCCACATCTTCGCCCACATACCCTGCTTCGGTTAATACCGTAGCGTCGGCTATGGCAAAGGGCACCTGTAAAATTTTGGCCAGCGTCTGGGCCAAAAGGGTTTTGCCGGTACCGGTCGGGCCAATCAACAAAATATTGCTCTTTTCGATTTCAACGTCATCCGCCTGAGTCATATTATTGATTCGCTTGTAGTGGTTGTACACCGCCACCGAAAGAATTTGCTTGGCTCTCTCCTGGCCGATTACATACTGGTCGAGCAGTTCCTTGATTTTGTTGGGCGGGATCAATTTCTGCTTTTTGCTGATTACCGCCTGCTTTTTGTGCCGCGCTATGATCTCATTGGCGCTTTGAACACAGTAATTACAAATATGCACATCGGGACCGGAGATAAGGCTTTCCACCTCTTCGGCGGCCCTTCCGCAAAAAGAACATCGAAAAATCGGCCCTCTAAAAGACTTGCTCATTTATTTTTCCCCTTTGCTCCATCATCTTTTTCTTCTTTACGATAGCTCAGGACTTTATCGATTAAACCGTATTCCAGCGCTTCTTCTGCGGACATAAAGAAGTTTCGATCCGTATCCTGCTCAATCTTTTCAAGAGGCTTGCCGGTGGCGTCGGCCAGAATCTGATTCAATACTTTTTTGATGCGTAAAATTTCGTTGGCGGCAATGGCAATGTCTGAAGCCTGTCCTTCGGCGCCGCCCAGGGGTTGGTGGATCATAATTCGGGCGTGGGGCAGAGCATAGCGTTTGCCTTTGGCGCCGGCGGCCAATAAAACGGCCCCCATACTGGCCGCCTGCCCCATGCAGGTGGTAACCACGTCCGGCTTGATGTAACGCATGGTGTCGTAAATCGCCAGCCCGGAAGAAACAATGCCGCCCGGCGAATTAATGTACAGGTAAATATCCTTAGTGGGGTCTTCGGCTTCCAAAAACAGTAATTGCGAAATAATCAAACTGGCCACGTTGTCGTCTATCGGCGTTCCTAAAAACACAATGCGCTCTTTTAGCAATCGGGAATAAATATCATAAGCGCGTTCGGAACGACCGGTTTGTTCTATTACAATGGGAACTAAAGGCATGCGCCCGCTCCTTTCTTAGTTTAGCATTGTTCTATTAATCGAGTACAATCTCATTTTCTGTAATTTTTGCGTTTTCCAATAAAAAGTTCCGGACTTTTTCGAAAAACAGGTCTTCTTTAAGACGCGCCACCTGATGCGGTAATCCCATAATTTTTTTGATCTCTTCTTCATTGTCGATCTTTTCTTCAAGCATCTTGCGTACATCTTCGTCGGTTATTTCGATATTTTCTGCTTCACCTATTTTTTGCAGAAGATAATACCACTTAACCATGGTTTCTGCATTGGCCTGGTAGGCGTTACGTAAATCTTCTTCGCTGGCTTGCGGATACTGCTGCCTGGCAGAACGCACCAAACTGTCCAGATAATTATTGACCATGGCCGCCGGCACATCGAAATCGTTTTCTGCTAATAAGGTCTGAATTAATTCATCTTCCAGGCGATTTTCCGATTCCTTTTTGTACTGCAGCTCAAGATTTTCACGGATGCGTTTTTTTAAGTCCTCAACGGTGCTCAATGTCTCGTCGCCTAATTCCTGCACAAACTCGTCGTTTAACTCAGGAATCTTTTCATCAAAAATCTCTTTAACCGTAATATCGTACAACTCCTTTTTGCCGGCAAATTCCTTCTGCGGGAAATCTTCCGGATAGACCTTTTCCACGCGTTTGGTTTCGCCTTTCTTTACGCCGACCAACTGGAGTTCGATGTCCTTATCAAACCGTCCTTCGCCAACTTTAAACTCCACATCGCTGTACTTGCGGCCAACCACCGGCACGCCGCTCTCATCCAGCTCCTGCATATCTACTTTTACCAGATTACCTTCGGCAACCGGCCCTTCCGCAGGCGAAATTTCGGCGCGCTCTTTTAACAGCTGATTAATATTGTCTTCAACCAGCTTGTCGGTTACTACGTATTTATCGCGCGTTAATTCAATACCTTTATACTTTTTCAGCTCGATTTCCGGAAACGTTTCAATCTCGATCTGCATCACCAGGTTGCCTTCGTCGTCAAAGTTAACTTCCTTGGCTTCCGGCGTGCCCAGAATATCAATGTTCTCCTTTTCAGCAGCCATGCCCAGGCTTTGTTCAACGGCATTCTCCAGAGCGTAAGCTTCAATTAAGCTTTGATAACGCCGCTTCACCATACCCAGAGGGGCCTTACCTTTACGAAAACCAGGCACCTGAATTTCTTTACGCAAACGTAACGCCTGTTCGTCCCGAATTTCATCTACTTTTTCTTTTGGTAAAGTTATGGTCAATTCCCGTTTGGAACTGGATATTTTTTTTATTTCCGTTTTAACCATTCGTTTAAAACCTCCTATTGCACTAAAATTGATTTAAAGCTAATTAATTTACTTTTTTTTAACGGTAAAAGCAAATATTGACGCAAACGGTAAGTTTAAGGTTTTTAATTATTTTTTCAGGTTGACTTTGTAACTTAAATGGCCGTATTTCATCCAAACACAAATTGTTTTTTAAGGTTGATATTGAAAATGAATAAACGAAATTTTTACGGCTTTTTATGGCACGCCCTGTGGTTTGCCTTTACTTCGGCTTTTACCGATTACAACACCGTGCTGCCGGCGCTCATCGTTAAAGCGGGCGGCGGCATGTGGCATATTGGCGTTTTAACTTTTATTTCCATTGGCGTACCCCTTGCCTCACAATTGCTGTTTACGCCGTTTATCGAAACGCGCCCCCAAAAAAAACCTTTTCTTCTTTTAGGCATCAATTTGCGAATCGTTGCTCTGGCCGGCATTGGCTTTACGATTTACTGGTTTTTGCACAATCCGTCCTTTACGCTTTTTATGATCAACGTCTATTTGTGGATGCTGTTTTTTACCTTTAGCGGCGCTTTTGCCGGTCTTTCGTACACACATCTTCTGGGACTGAGTTTTGAAGGGGATGAAAGAAAACATTTGATTGTTTCCAAACAGGTGCTAAGCGCCATTGGCCTGGCGCTTTCGGCTACGGCCGTAACCTTCATCTTGCGCCAAAAACCATACCCCAGCAATTACATGCAATTATTCTTTATGGCCAGCGGCATGTTGCTAGTGGCCTCGGCGGGCTTTTGGGTTTTAAACGAAAAAACGGTAAAAATCAAAAAAAATAGAACTTCCATATTGAATTTTTTAAAAAGAATTCCGCAAATTTTAAGGAACAATAAAAACCTGACTTATTTAATTATAACGGCCAATCTCCTTTCCGCATCGATGATTCTTATCCCCTTTATTACCGGCTCGCTCAAAGGGAAGTTTGAATTCTCCGGCTCCCTGATCGGCAATTTGCTGATTTTTCAATATGCAGGCATGATTGTCTCCAACTGGGTCTGGAAAAAAATTGTTAAAACAAAAGGCTTTAAAGGTCTGCTTAAAATGACAGCTCTGCTGATAGGCTCCATGCCGCCAATGGCTTACTTTATTTTGCAATTAAACATGGTTTTGCCCCTGTACTTCTTTTTCTTTCTGGTGGGAAGCGGCATTAGCGCTTTCAAAATAGCCATCGAAGGCGGACTGCTGGAAATTTCGACCAACGAAAACCGCGTGCTTTTTACTGGCGTGTTTGGCGCCACCAACCTGATCTCTTCGCTATTTCCCTTATTAACCGGCCTACTGTTTTACCTGATATCGCCGGCCTTTATTTTGTTTGCTTTTGGCTTAATTTCCCTTTCCGCTCTTTTTTTTATCAAAAAATTGACCTGTCCGGTCGATTAAAGGTTGATTTTTTTCAAAAACCATTTAATTTTAAGGAAGCCTTTGAGAAAAATAGTATTGCCGAAATAATGAAAATGTACCGTATTTGACGGGATCTCTGGATAGCGAATTATTCGTCTACATGTTGTTGCAGCTACTTTTTACCTTTTTCCTGCGCCTGGTGATGGAATAAATCAAAGGTTCTTGCAAAATATTTGCCAGGGGGATTTTTTATGATTGAGCACAAACGCGACTTTATTACCAAAAGCTATGTTGCCTTTGAATATTTTATCTATTTAATCGTTTCGATTTTACTGGTTATCACCATCGGCTTGCTGGTTTATAATTCCGTACTGGTCATTGGCAAAACGGTAGAAACTTCAAACTTCATCCGTGGCGTTCTTAAATTGATCGATCGTGTCCTGCTAATTATTATGGTTGTGGAAATTTTATATACCGTAAAGGTTTCGATCCAATCTCATAAGCTCAGTCCGGCCCCTTTCTTTATCATCGGCCTGATCGCGTCCATCCGACGTATCTTAATCATAAGCGTTGAAGGCGCCTACCTGCCGGAGAAATTCAACCACCACATGATTGAAATGGGCGTGCTGGGCGTAATCATTATTATTTTCGTTTTCAGCCTGATTCTATTTAAAAAATATGAAATGTAATGCTTTTTAGAGTACTTCCTTCGTAGCATCTGGACGCCATGGAGGGAATGGTTGAATGGTTAATTAGTTGAATGGTTGAATGGCAACTGTCCACGTTCAGCGTTCCCCTCACCCAGACTTTTATTCTGGGAGAGGGAGTGAGACAATTGTAACTATTCTTAATTTTTAACATTCTTTGTGCCCTTTGTGATTCTCTGTGATCTCCGTGGTTGCTTAAATTCCTGCGGAAATGTTTTTGGTTGCGGCTGTGCTGCCTTGGATGTTTAGGCGTTTTTGTGGGGGGGCAAGGATTTTCAGCTGCTTTTTCTCAATTAATATTTGTTTCATTTTTACAAAGATTACTGCGCGCCAAAGCGAAATTTTCAGGAAAATCTTTCGCCCTTACTGTTTTCCCTCGCCACGTTTTGAAAAGATTTCTCCTCGCCCGTGGGACGGGCTCGTCGAAATGACAGGAGAGTGACTACGGATCGGGCTCGCCGAGATGACATGGTAGGCAGCCTTTTGTCGTTCAATGCGCTCCCCCCTTGACTGTCTTTGTCCCGCCTGCCCTCTCAGACTTTTATTCTGGGATAGGGGGTGAGGGTAATTGAAACTATCTTTGCGCCACGGGTTCTTTCCTTGTGCTCTCTGTGGTTGATTTTGATGGCGGTTTTGCTGCCTTTAGTGAAACGTTTGGGAATTTTGAAGACCCTGAAATTCGTTAAAATTAAACGTTTTGATCTTTTAAAGATTGGCGTTAGGTATGGCTCTTCCGTGTTTTTTTGGAATGGAGGCCAAATAAATTTGCATTGACTATGTTTATTTGTTATTATCTAATAACAATTATTAAATAAAAACAAGGAAACAATGAATAAATCTAAAATAGACGAATTTATAAAAAAGTGCCGGGAATCCAATCTGAGCGTTACGCCGCAGCGGCTGGCTATTTTTAAGCAGATTATGGACGATCACACGCACCCCAGTCCGGAAAAGGTGTACAAAAGAGTTAAGGAAGAATTTCCGACCATCTCATTTGCCACGGTTTACAAAACTCTGGAAACCTTTGAGAAGATAGGCGTGCTGGCCGTTGTTACGCCCATTCACAACACGGTTCGCTATGATTCGGTGACAGAACCACATCATCATCTGGTGTGCATCAAGTGCAAAAAGGTGATGGATGTTTTTGACGAGAATTTAAACCAGCTCGATATTCCGGCGGATATTCTGCAATCCAATAAACTGGTGGCGTACAGCGTTCATTTTAACGTCATTTGTTCCGATTGTTTGCAGAAAGGGGAATAAAATATTTTTTTACGCGTTATGTAATAATAATTATTATTTGAAAACTATTTTTATCACCAAGTATTAATTTTTGGAGGGTCAAAAAATGGGTAACGAAAGTAAGCGCCCCGAGATGCGCAGAAGTTACAAGCACACCACTGTCGGTGGGAATTTAACGCATAAGTGGTGGCCGAATCAGCTAAATCTTAAAATTTTGCATCAAAACGCGGCCATCATTAAGCCAACGGCAGAAAATTTCAATTACGCACAAGAATTCAAAAAACTGGATTTGAATGCTCTAAAAAAAGACCTGTACGCGCTGATGACCGATTCTCAGGAATGGTGGCCGGCGGATTACGGCAACTACGGTCCGTTGTTCATTCGTATGGCCTGGCACAGCGCGGGCACCTATCGTGTTTTTGACGGACGCGGCGGGGCTTCAAGCGGCGGTCAGCGTCTGGCGCCGCTCAATAGCTGGCCGGACAACATCAACCTGGACAAGGCGCGTCGCTTGCTGTGGCCGATCAAGAAAAAATACGGCAATCAGATTTCCTGGGCCGATTTAATGATTTTGGCCGGCAATTGCGCGCTGGAATTAATGGGTTTTAAAACTTTCGGATTTGGCGGCGGCCGGGTGGATGCCTGGGAACCGCAAGAAGACATCTACTGGGGAGCAGAAAGCGAATGGCTGGCCGATGAGCGCCACCCCGGCGGAAAGCTGGAAAAGCCTCTGGCGGCCGACCACATGGGTCTGATTTACGTGAATCCGGAAGGTCCGGGCGGCGAGCCCAATGTGCTGGAAGCGGCTAAACATATTCGCGAGACTTTTCGGCGTATGGCCATGAACGACGAAGAGACGGTGGCCCTGATTGCCGGCGGCCACACTTTTGGCAAGGCGCATGGAGCGGCCTCTCCCTCCCATCTGGGCCCCGAACCCGAAGCGGCTCCGCTGGAAGAACAGGGCCTGGGATGGAAGAACAGCTATGGCACAGGTAAGGGCCCCGATACCATCACCAGCGGTCTGGAAGGCGCATGGACGCCGACGCCAACAAAATGGGATAACAGTTTTTTAACATTACTTTTTAAGTACGAATGGAATCTGGAAAAAAGCCCTGGCGGCGCCTGGCAGTGGGTGGCTGTCAACCCCGATCCGGAAGACATGGTGCCCGACGCTTTTGATCCTGACAAAAAACACAGGCCGATTATGCTCACCACAGACCTGGCCCTGCGAATGGACCCGGATTACGAACCGATTGCCCGTCGTTTTCAAAAAGACCCTGAAGCTTTAGCGGACGCTTTCGCTCGCGCCTGGTTCAAACTCACGCATCGTGATATGGGCCCCAGATCGCGCTATCTCGGCCCGGAAGTGCCTAAAGAAGAACTGATCTGGCAGGATCCGCTTCCGCCGGTGGATCATGAACTTATTGACGAAAGAGACATTGCCGAACTGAAAAAGCAGCTTCTTGAGTCGGGGCTTTCTGTTTACGAACTGGTTTACACCGCCTGGTCATCGGCTGCCACCTTCCGCGCTTCCGATAAACGCGGCGGCGCCAATGGCGCGCGCATTCGCCTGGCTCCGCAAAAGGATTGGGAAGTCAATCAACCCCGGCAGCTGGCAAAGGTGTTAAACATTCTGCAAAGCATCCAGACAAAATTTAACAAGGCTCAATCGGGCAATAAGCGTGTTTCGCTGGCCGACCTGATTGTGCTGGGGGGCGCGGCCGCCGTCGAAAAAGCGGCAAAACAGGCCGGATTTGACGTGCAGGTGCCGTTTACGCCCGGCCGCACCGACGCCACTCAGGAGCAGACCGACGTGGAATCGTTTTCTTACCTGGAACCGCTGGCCGATGGTTTTCGCAACTACCTGAAAACCGACCACCAGGTGCGGGCCGAAGAAGCCCTTTTAGATCAGGCTCAGCTTTTAACCCTGACCGCTCCCGAAATGACGGTTCTTGTTGGCGGGATGCGCGCCCTGGGCGCCAACTTCGCTCAATCCACACATGGAATATTTACCAATCGCCCGGGAACTTTAACGAACGATTTCTTCGTTAATCTGCTCGATCTGGGAATCGAATGGAAGCCTCTTTCGGAAGACCTGTTCGAGGGTTCCGATCGCAAGACGGGCCAGGCAAAATGGACGGGAACGCGTGTGGATCTGATTTTCGGCTCCAACGCCCAGCTGCGGGCTATCGCCGAGTTTTACGCTCAGGACGACAATCAGGAAAAGTTCGTACACGATTTTGTTAAGGCCTGGAACAAGGTTATGAATCTCGATCGCTTTGACGTTGCCTGGTGGTAAGCCGGAGCGTATGAATATGGATTACGAAAAAATTTTAAATACTAAAAATAGCTGAATTTGCTAAAATCCGCAGGCGACCGACTGGCTCCTGCGGATGAAGATCGGGGTCGATGCCCCGTTCAGAAACAGATTTCAAATAAATAGAACAAATAATAAATGAAAGGAGATTCGAAATGAATCAGGAACTATTAATCGCAAACTTACAACGTACACTCTCTAACTTACAGGTCCTTTACGTAAAACTGCACAATTACCACTGGAACGTTAAAGGAAAGCAGTTTTTTGGCCTGCACGAATTAACCGAAGGCTACTACAATTACATGACCGAACAATACGACGCCATTGCCGAGCGTATTCTTCAACTGGGTAAAAAGCCGCTGGTAACCATGAAAGATTACCTGGAAAAAGCAACGCTTGACGAAAGCGCAAAAACGGATTTCACGGCGGAAGAGGTGATTGACGGCTTGCTGGCTGACTTTGACGTTCTGTTAAAGGATTTTAAAGAAATTTCCAGCGCGGCGGCAGAGCTGAATGACACGACAACGGCAAATCTGGCCGACGGTAATGTGGAATGGCTGGAAAAGGCGATCTGGATGTTAAAAGCCAGTAAATGAGCCATCGGGAAATGACGTAAAATTTTACGTTCTCCTACAAACGGCGGTCGTCCTCTTTTTTAAGGGACGGCCGCTTTTTGTTTGAGGTCAAACGAGCCTCTTCTGCCTACTGCCTACTGCTTACTGTGTACTGTGTACTGCTTACTGCCTACTGTGTACTGTGTACTGTGTAAATCCCCTCTTTCAAAAAAAAATACAATTTTTTGCCTCCCTGCCCCACTCTGCCCATACAATTCTTTTGGCATCAATAAATAAATTCCCTAAATTAATACAAATTAATAATAAGGAGGTAAAATGCAACTTACCGATTTACTTACGGAAAAACATATTTTAATCCCTTTAAAATGCAAAACGCGTGACGAGTGTATCAAAGAACTAATTGGGGCTATCGAGAAAGAGGGCCTTATTGCCGATCCTGCCAAGGCCTTTGAAGCCATTCTTGAGCGCGAAAAACTGATGACCACCGGCGTTGGTAACGGAATTGCCATTCCTCACTGCAAGCACAGTTCCTGTCCAAACTTCGCCGTTGCCATGGGCGTTCATCCGGAAGGCGTAGATTTTGATTCTATCGACAAGAAAAAGGTACATCTGGTGTTTTTACTGGTAGGCCCGGAAAATAATCCCAGTTTACATATTAAATTACTCAGCCGTATTTCGCGCCTGATGAGCAACGAAGAACTGCGCGAACAATTGATGGAATGTTCTTCGCCGGAAGAAGCCCATGAATTATTGAAAGAAGAAGAAAGTTATTACTTTGAACTGGAATAACTTTCTTTGCGGCGCTAAAACATGAAATTAGTGATTTTTGTTTTAAATAAAGAAGAATATTTAAACGAAGTGCTGGAGGCCTTTGTCGAATTGGGCATTTCCGGCGCCACGGTAATTGACAGTGTTGGGATGGGACGCATTCTGGCGCACGACATTCCCATCTTTGCCGGATTCCGTAATCTGCTGCAGGAGAGCCGACCAGGCAACAAAACCATCTTAACCGCCGTTGAAGACGACAAAGTTGAACTAATTCTTCAAACGCTTGAGCGGATGATTGGCAGCTTTGACGAGCCTGGTAATGGCATTTTTATGAGCCTTCCGCTCGACCTGGTCAAAGGAATCCATCAATTTTAAATTCATATTATCAGAACTAATTTCATGGCAGAACATGCAGAATATATAGGCGCATATAAAATTGTGCAAAAAATCGGCGAAGGCGGGATGGCATATATCTTTAAAGCCATTCAGCCTTCGCTCCGTCGTTCTGTCGTCATTAAAAAGTTAAAAGACCCCAACCGCGAAATCATCAAACGATTTAAAAAAGAAGCCCTGCTCAGCGCCTCTTTCCATCATGAAAATCTGGTGGCCATCTACGACTTTATTTACTCCAACCGCAATTACTACCTGGTAATGGAACACGTGGACGGCGAAGACTTGCAAACGATTATTGAACACCTGGCGCCGATTTCCGCGAATATTGCCATGCTCATCGCCCTGGGCATTGCCCGCGGTCTGGAATACACGCACACGCGCAATATCATTCACCGCGATATCAAACCGTCCAACATCCTGTTATCGTATGACGGAAACGTAAAGATCATCGATTTTGGCATTGCGCGCGACGATCTTTCCACGCGTCTAACCCTGACCGGTATGATCGTGGGAACGCCGGCCTACATGTCGCCGGAACAGGCCAACGGCGACGCCCTGACGGCTCAAAGCGATCTCTTCTCCCTTGGCGTTTTGCTCTACGAAATGGTAACCGGTTTAAAACCGTTTGACGGCAACAATCAAAGCGAAGTTTTGAATAAAATCGTTCGCGGAAAATACCTTGCCCCGGAACGCATCAACCCCGCCATCCCTCGTAAGCTCAGGCGGATTATCAAAAAATGTTTGCAGCACAGCCCCGCCAGACGCTATCAATCTGCCACAGAATTAATCAACGATCTGGAGCGCGCCTTACCGTGGCAAATCCGCAATCGACGCAAAAAAATTCTTTCGCGTTTTTTAAATCAACTGAACAAAACCGCTCCGACCAGTACGCAGACAATCATTCTGGATTTTATCAGGCACTCTTCCAGAACAAAGTGGCATCTTGCCCGAATCTTCATCGGCCTTTTGATATTAAGTACGTTTTACTTTTTCCCCGGCTATCTCTCGCGTATTCATCTCGGCGCGCTGGAAATCAAAACAGATCCCGCCCAATACCGCCTGGTACTGGATGATAAACGACACTTGATGAAAGCAGGAAGCCGCATTCAAATTGACAATATCCTGCGCGGCGAACACCGTTTAATGCTTCAAAATTTAAAAACCTATCAGTGGTTCCATATCTTTTTTTCCGTGGCGCCCGGTCAAAAAACCAGCATAGCGTTGCCTGCATTTGAAAACATCGGCCGGGCCGAGTTACGCATCTTTTCCTCTCCTTCCGCGGCTACCGTCAGCCTTAACGATAGCGTAATCGGTCAAACGCCATTAAAGATCGATTCCCTGTTAACCGGTCTTTACCGTTTGCATCTCGAACAAAACGGCTTCAAGCCAATAACCAGGCAAATTGAGGTAAAACCCGGCCAAAGGCAGCAGCTCTATTTTGTGCTTCTGCCCACAGCAGCCTCGCCAGTTAAAGGACATTCCACACAATAGCCTGTTTCGGCATCCCCCGTTTGTAAAGTTGTTTAATCCAGAATTTTATATTATCTTTAGGGCTTTAATTCAATTTTAAATCTAAATAATTTACGGAGAACTACTTAGCAATGATAAAACGTATTAAAGGCACCCAGGATATTTTGCCGGAAGCAACGCCGCAATGGATTGCGCTGGAAAATTTAATCCGAAAAACAATGACGCTTTACAACTTCCATGAATTACGCACACCCATTTTTGAACAAACCCAGTTGTTTGCCCGCGGAATCGGCCAGTTGACGGATATCGTTTCCAAAGAGATGTACACCTTTCTTGATCGCGGCAAAAAACAGTTAACCTTAAAGCCGGAAATGACCGCGCCCATCATGCGCGCTTACATCGAAAATAAACTGTACGCCCGGGCGCCCGTCAATAAAGTTTTTTACATCGCGCCCCTTTTTCGTCAGGAAAATCCGCAGGCCGGCCGCTTGCGCCAGTTTCACCAGTTTGGCGCAGAAACCCTGGGCTCGGCCGATCCTTTGGCCGACGTGGAGATCATCGACCTGGCGATGAGTACATTCCAATTGGTCGGGCTCAAAAACATCAACCTTCGAATTAATTCGGTGGGCGATCCTCAATGCCGCGCTCCTTATAAAGAGACGTTAAAAGAGTACATGCGCCCTCATCTGGCCGAGTATTGCGAAGACTGTCAACGTCGGTACGAAGAAAACCCCTTACGCGTGCTGGATTGTAAAAATCCAACCTGTCAACAGTTAAATCAACAGGCGCCCAAATTAAACGAGCATCTTTGCGAAGCGTGCGACGCACATTATGCGCGCGTTAAAGAAACGCTAAAGCTTCTCGAAATTCCTTTTACAGAAGATCCTTATCTGGTGCGTGGGCTGGATTATTACACGCGCACGGTTTTCGAAATTACCAGCGACGTGCTTGGCGCCCAGAATGCCATTTGCGGCGGGGGACGCTACGATCTGCTGGCCAGCGAGCTGGAAGGTCCCGATACGCCGGCTGTTGGCTTTGCCGCTGGCATGGAACGCCTGTTAATAGCCATGGAACAGGAAGGCATTGTATTGCAAGAACCGCCCCGCCTGGACGTTTTTATTGTGGCGCTCGGCGATCAGGCTAAAAGCCAGGCGCCCCGCTGGTTAAAACAAATTCGTCTGTCCGGCCTTTCTGCAGAAACAGACCTTTTGGGCCGCAGCATCAAAGCCCAGATGCGCGAAGCTAACCGCCAGCGCGCACGTTTTGTACTGCTGGTGGGCGAGGATGAATTGCAGCGCAAAGAATTCAGCGTAAAGTTAATGGATCGTGGAGAGCAAATCTCTGTACCTTTTGACGAAATCGTCGATTTTTTAAAACGGCAAACAAAACAAGATTAAATTAACCACCGGTGGAACAAGGAATGCCTGACAGACCAAAATTTCACATCCGCTCGCAAAAAAGGTGGGAACGCCTTTTCAGACGCTGGCAGATAAAGGGGCTGCGCGCCCTGTACAAACTCAATGCCCCTACCGATCTGTATCTGCTTGTGCTGGCGGCAGTGGTCGGCGTATTGACCGGCTTTGGCGCCTATTTCCTGAACATCATCGTCAACGGCGTTCATTTCTTTCTTTTTGAGCACCTTGGTTTTGCGGTGTTTACAGATCAGACATCCAATTTTTTGCGCATTCTTTATCCGGCGCTGGGCGGGCTGATGGTCGGTATTATCGCCTACAAATTTTCGCCGGAGGTTAAAGGGCACGGTATTCCCAGCGTAATGGACGCCGTGGCTAACAAGGGCGGCTACATTCGCAAACGGGTGACCATTTTAACTTCCATTAATTCCGGCATGACCATTGGCTCTGGCGGATCGGCCGGTAAAGAAGGCCCTATTGTGCAGATCGGCGCGGCCATTGGTTCCAGCATCGGCCAATTGTTTCGTGTTTCGCAGCGACGGTTAAAAATTCTGGTGGGCTGCGGCGCGGCCGGCGGCCTGGCCGCGGTGTTCAACGCGCCAGTGGCCGGCGTGCTTTTCGCCATCGAAATCATTCTGGGCGATTACCGCCTGGGCGTCTTTTCGCCTATTGTGATTTCTTCGGTCATCTCTACCACGCTTTCCCGCGCCCTGATCGGTTCCAGCCCGGTGTTTATGATCCCTCAATACTCGCTGCAAAGCCCCGCAGAGTACCCGCTGTATTTGCTGATGGGGCTGTTAGGTGGTATTTTAGCCGTCATCTTTATCAAAACCCTTTACGGCATCGAAGACTTTTTCGAAGACAATCTTACCGTGCCAGGCTGGGTGAAGCCGGCCATCGGCGGATTGTTGACCGGTATTATTGCTTACAAATTTCCGGAGTTATACGGCTTTGACGATTCTGCTACCCATACCGCCCTTATGGGTTACACAGAAATCTCCATTATCGCCATCCTGATTGTGGCCAAAATTCTGGCCACATCATTCACCCTGGGCTCCGGAGGAACGGGCGGGTTGTTTACGCCTTCCCTTTTTATCGGGGCTATGTTTGGCGCCCTGTTTGGCACGGTGGTTAATATGCTGTTTCCGGGAGTGACCGCGCCGCCGGGGGCTTATGCCCTGGTTGGAATGGGCGTTCTCGTCTCCGGTACCATTCATGCTCCGTTAACGGCGCTGCTGATGATCTTTGAAATTACCGGCGATTACGATATCATTTTGCCCCTGATGCTGGGCACCGTTACCTCCGTTATTGTGGCGCGCGCCATCGAAAGAGAATCCATTTACACCATGAAAATATCCCATTTTTCGCACCGAACCGAAGCGGGCAAAAATCTTGACATTTTACGCTCCCATCGTATTACCAGCCTGATTACCACCGATGTGCCCGTGGTTTACGAATATACGCCTTTTGAAGAGGTTTTAAATCTCTTCATGAAAACCCATTACAACACCATTCCGGTGCTCAACAAAGATCAGAAGGTGGTTGGCACCATTTCTCTGCGCGAAATCCGGCCGGTCTTGTTCGACCGCGACATCGCCCCCTTGCTTTTAGCCATCGACATTATGAGCGAAAATGTATTTGTCCTTGAACAGGATAGCACCCTGGAAGAAGCCCTGCAAAAAATGGAGATTGACGACTCGGAACTGTTGCCGGTGGTCGAATCAACCCAAACCATGCGTTATCTGGGGATGGTCGCTCGCGAAGACATCTGGCGTCGTTACTCCAAAGAAAGTTTGTTGTTAACGGACAGTCGTGAATAATGATTAAAAAGATCAGTAAAAATAGATTGAAATTCTTTCGCCAGCTGCAAAAAAAGAAGTACCGCCAGGAACATGGATTGTACGTTGTCAGCGGACTGCGGGCCGTGCAAGAAGCGTTAAGCGCCGCGGAAATCGCCATAGAATCCGTGCTCATCGACGAGGCCCAGTTGCATTTAATGAATGAACTCCCGCGTACGATTGACAAAGAAGTTTTGACGCTTTCTGGCGATGAATTCAGACAGCTGGTCGAAGAAAAAACGCCGCAGGGCATTGCGCTGGTCGTTAAAAAGCCGCATTTTTCTCTGGATGTCCGACGTCTTCCGCAGGCGCTTCTTTATCTGGAAGAGATCAACGATCCGGGAAATCTGGGCACGCTGATGCGCAGCGCAGCCTGGTTTGGCTGGCAGGCAATCCTATTAAGCAAAAATTCGGTCGATCCCTATGCGCCCAAAACCGTCCGCGCCAGCGCCGGAACGATTGCTCACCTTCAAATTTATGAAAACGTTGGCGCCGCCGAGCTGGAACAACTTAAAAAAGCAGGCCGTTATCGACTGATTGCCGCCTCGGCGCACACAGGACAGGAGCTGACCACCTTTACGCTCAACAGCCGGACAAAGCGGATTTTGGCCCTGGGAAGCGAAGCTCATGGACTTTCGAAGCGGATTTTAACGCTGAGCGACTGGCAGGTGAATATTAAAAGGCCGGGCAAAGGCGAATCCTTAAACCTGGCCATGGCCGGAACTATTTTTTTGTACCACTTTACCTTAATCAGTTCCCTGGATTTTAAAGGAGCAGGCAAACATGAATAATAATGACAATAAAGAAGTCAGAAGCTATCCGGAACCTGTGGAGGCGCTTATTGTTGTACTGGCCTCTTTCTTTTTCCTGGTATTAATGGTCGTTGCGGTGGGTGCGATTTCTGGCGCCAAAGAACCTATTGAGATGATTGAAAATTCCCGTTCCATTTACATATTTGGCGGGCTGGTGTTTCTGGTGGTGCCTTTGATCTATGCCCGAATCCGTAAATTTGACATTGTGCAAGTTTTCAGATTAAAGCCCGTTCCTGCAGAAATAATGTACCTGAGCGTTGTAAACGCCATTGGCCTAACGATCATCGGAGACGAGCTGGATCGCATTGTCCAGTTGATTGTTCCGGCGCCGGAATGGCTGGCCGAAATGTTGCAGCCCCTGCGCGTGCAAAGCAGCGCGGAATGGTTGCAGGTACTGCTTGGCGCCGTGCTTATTGCCGCCGTGGCCGAAGAATTTCTGTTTCGCGGATTTTTGCAAATTTCGCTGGAAAAAAAAGGCGATGTGACCAGGGCCGTGCTGCTCACTTCCATCGCCTGGACCCTGATTCATCAAAATCCCTACTGGGCCATCCAGATTTTTGTAATCGGCGTGTTGATCGGCTTTGTGGCCTGGCGAACCGATTCGGTTTTCCCTGCCATCGTCATCCACGGTATTTACAATCTGATCGGCGTTGTGCTCGTCAATATTGATATTACGGAGAAGTTTTCTTTTTACGAATGGAAAGGACATGTTAATCCGTTGATTGTGCTGTTTGGGCTGACGCTGCTGGTGGGTACCATCAGGATGATGAATCGATTTTACAGCAAATAAAAATTCTCTCTTTGCTTTAACAATGCTTCGATGGCCTTTTCTGCTTCTATTACCTCGATGGCCCGCGCCTGATGCAGGGTATCCCAAACGGCCTGGGCGCTTACGCCTTCGCTACTGGCCACCCGTTCGTATGTGCCCATTTCTTTGTATTTCCAGTAGCGCGTAAAACTATTTTTGCGCCATTTGGATTTAATGGCAAAAATGAGCAGATAAATCGTATTGGCCGCCAGATCGAATCTATCATCGCCCGTGCTGAACCATACAAAGCGCTTTTTCTGCTTGGCCGTGTTCAATGCTTCCGACGCCCGATGAAAAGCCGGCCCGTCCATTTCGATGGGTATTTTGCTGCCCATTTTGTGAATATTCCCGTAGCCCACGCCAAAACGAACTTGCAGCGGATAAATTAACTGCTCAATTTTACAGATGATCCGGTCCACATCGCTCATGCGCCGGATTACGCCCTGGAACTCATCGCCTTTGGTAATCATAAACGGCGCTTCGATTAATTCGGAATATTGCTCGTTGAGCTGAACGATAGTCGATTTCATGAATAACTGCCATTCGTAGCGTTCCATGCGCTGCATCTTGCGCGAAGCTTTAATATCACCGTTGATGACAGTTACGGGCCCCATCTTTTATTTCCAATTCAACTTGTACTCTACGGAAATATCGTCTTTCTCTTCAATTTTAGATTTAACATCTTTAGCGCCGCATAAACGCAAACCTTCTTCAATAAATCCCAGTTCGCTCAACCTGACCGATTCCGGGTATTTCTGTCCGTAATTGATTAACAGGTAAAATTCATGGGGATCGATTTCGCTGACGCTCAGTTCACCCAGGCCAACCAGATAGGGGCGCAGGCGAACCATCTGGTTTAAAAAGCCGCCCGGACTTTGCTCATCAATATAAACCTGAAAATAGGTGGACATAATGTGCTGAGCATGCCACACGCCCAATTGGTAAAATTTTTGCAGATCATTATTGAAAAAGTGTTTAAGCAAAATCTCATCGATTTCCGTCAGTAAATTTTCCGGATAATCTTTAGAAATGATGATGGGCTGAAAGAGCGGACTTTCTTTACCCACATTCAATTTATCTAATAGATTTTTCAATCCGTCTTTGTCAAAATTTTCTTCCACATAATTTAAGCGACCCAGTAAAACAATCCCTTTAATGCCACTCATTGAAAATTACTCCTCCTAAAATTCTTAAATTGATTTCAAGGCCATATTAACCGTTTCTGCAATTTGATTCAAGTTATTTCGTTTCATCACGCCCTGGCAATAGCCCTGCGGCCCCCCGCCTCTTATTTCCAGATGTTCGGCGTTTTCTTTGATAAACTTAATGGTGTCAAACCGTTCGGCCGAAGGCGAAGTGAGAAAAAAACGCCGGTCAAACTGAATTAAAGCCACTTTGTGATAGGTTTGACTGAGCTTTTTGGCAATGGCCGCGGCATCGTCTTGTTCGCCCTGTTCCATCTTAAAAACCACCAGCGCGTTGTTCGTCGATTCGGCCAGTTCTCTGCTGGTAAAATTGACAAAATATTGTTGATAGAATTTTTTTAAACGCTTTAGATAGTGTAACTCTTCCTGAAGCTGCGCCACCCGTTCATTAAATTGCAGGTGATCGGTGTTTAATTTTTCCCGCAGCAGCACACTGGTCTGGTGCAGTTGCTCCATGTACTCAAAAGCCCGCTCTCCGATCAGCGCTTTAATTCGCGCCCGCCCCCGGATCTTTTCGCAGCCCACAATTTTAATCAGACCGATTTCCGCCGTGTTTTGCAAATGAGTGCCGCCGCAGGCTGAGTAATCCAGATGTTCAATTTCCACCACGCGTAAGTTATCAAATTTTGCTGGCGGCCGGCGCAAGGGAAAACGGTCCATGTCATCAGCCGTTACCCAGTGTGTTTTCACCGCAAGCGCGCGGGCAATCATGGTTTGCGCCTGCTTTTCCAGATTGTGCAGTTCAGCCGTTTCCGGCAGGCGTCCTTCCACTTCGATCAGCGTATGGGCCTCTCCGAGATGCACAGAAACCGTTGGCCAGCCAGCCCTTTCCAGAACGGCAGAAAGAAGGTGCTGGCCGGTGTGCTGCTGCATTTGATAAAAGCGATAGGGCCAGTCAATTTCCATGGTAACCTTCTGGCCTGGTACAAATTGGGAGGCGTCTTTTTGCAATTTATGCCATATTTTGCCGTTCTTTTCTTTGACATCCGTTACCGTCTGTTTTTCGATAAGGCCTCGATCGGGTAGCTGGCCGCCGCCTCCCGGATAAAAAACGGTTTGGTCTGTTAATACCCAGCGTTCGCCGTCTTTTTCCCGCACATCCAGTACAGTAGCTACGATTTTGGCAGTGTATGGATTGTGATAGTAAAACTTTTCTGTCATGGATTAGACCGATCGTTTAATTAGAGCTCAAAATAGCCTTTAAAACTAAAACGATAGTTTTCCGGATGGAATTCTCCGGTCGCTTTATTTTGCCGGTAAAGGCCGGCGATTTTGTTGTTTTTGATATCCTTCAACGCCTGAATAAAGCGATCTATTTCTTGCTTAGTGTTGTAGATGCCGAAACTCATGCGAATAGCGCCCGGAATGTCGCTGTGGTCGCCCTCTTTCAGTCGTTGTTCAAAAGCGGCGTTTTGCTCGGGCGTAACCTTTAGCAGGCGTTTTAAATAGGGATGAGCGCAAAAACAGCCGTTGCGCACGCCAATAGCATGTTCATAAGTTAAAACAGCCGAAACAAAGGCATGATAATAACCGTCCAGGTTAAAGGTAATAACGCCCAATCTGTCGTCCACCTCCTGCGGGTCGTCGGAGCCGTAAATGGTGATGCCGGGAATCTCCTTCATTTTTTGCAGCGCGTATCTGGTGAGTTCTTTTTCGTGTTCCACAATAACGTCCAGCCCGATTTCCTGAAAAACCTGCAAAGCTCTGGCCAGCGCCAGGGCGCCCACCACATTGGGCGTTCCTGCTTCGTCTTTATCCGGCGGCGAAGTCCAGTAGGCATAATCGTTATCCACAATATCGATGACTCCGCCTCCTACCTGATCGGGCATGCCCTGCTCTAAAAAGGCGATATCGGCAATCAATGCGCCCTGCCCAAAAGGGGCGTAAATTTTGTGCCCTGAAAAGACGAGAAAATCGATGTGCTGCGGATCGTCCTGCGCCTTCATATCCAGCGGACGATGCGGCGCCAGCTGGGCGGCATCCACTAAAATTTGCGCGCCATACTCATGAGCCATCTGCGCCGCCTGATAGATGGGATTAATATAACCGGTAACATTAGAAGCGCCGGTCATGGCCAGCAGTTTAATCTTGCCTTTGTAGGCTTTTAGCTTGCGGCGTAAATCTTCCAGGTCCAGGCGCCCTTTTTCGTCCACCTCCACAAAAAGCGCCTTTTGATGATAGCGCCAGGGCAGGTCGTTGGAATGGTGCTCCATGCGTGTGGTTAGTACAAACTCATCGTCGGCAGTCATTAATCTTTTAGACACTTTGTTGACCAGTTCGGTGGTGTTTTTGCCGTAAACCACGGTATGGAATTGGGGCTCGGCCTTGCAGTACTGCAGCACAATTTCGCGCGTTTTATCGTAAACCAGGGTGCTTAACTGCGATTTAAAGCCGGCGCCACGGTGAATGCTTGAATACCAGGGCATAAACTGATTAATCGCCTCCAGCACGGGCTTAAAACTCGGCGTACTGGCCGCATTGTCAAAGTTAATGTACGGTTTCATTTCGCCGGAAAGGGTTGGCACTTTTTGCTCACAACCAATGATTAACGGGCGGATTTTTTCAGCATCTGAATCGTAAACGCTCATAACAACTCCTTATTTGCGCGAATCAACTTTATGGATAATGAATACGTTTATTCCTCTGCATTTTTTACTGCGGATTGATGAATGGCAAGCCCCATCTGGCGACTGAGGTATTTTTGATGCCTGTTTATTTCTTTCATCACCTTCTGGGCCAGACCAAGCGCATTGATCCCGTCCTGAATGGTAATCGCAGGTTCCAGATTGTTCTTTACGGCGTCAATAAAACTGATGAGCTCCAGCTGTAAAGGATTAACATCATCTCTTTTCAGGCGGTTGTACTTGATTTCGCGCCTTAATTCTCCCAGTTCCAGTTCGCCCAGCGAAAGAGCAAGGGTTCCGTTTTCAAAGATCGGGTGTTCTTCGTTTTCCAGGTAAAAAATTTCGGAATAGCCCTCGTTAAAATCCATGGAAATGTAAGCGTCTTTCTGGAAGATGCGCATTTTACGCATCTTTTTGGCGGAAATTCGGCTGGCCGTTAAATTGGCCACGCAGCCGTTTTTAAATTCGATGCGGGCGTTGGCAATATCAATATTGCTGGAAACAACGCCCACGCCGTTGGCGCTGATTCTGGTCGGCTCGCTTTTTACAAATTTCAGCACCAGATCGATGTCGTGAATCATTAAGTCCAGCACAACGGCCACGTCCGTGCCTCTTGGCTTAAATGTAGCCAGACGATGCGTTTCGATAAACAGCGGATTAATTTGCACATCGGTCAGGGCAAGCACGGCCGGGTTAAATCGTTCGATATGCCCGATCTGAATCTTTAATCCCTTGTGCTCGGCAAACTTCTTTAAATCGTAGGCCTGGAAGATTTTATCGGTTACTGGTTTTTCGATAAAAACATGTTTATTGTTTTGTAAAGCCTCCATGGCAATATTAAAATGGGTGGTGGTGGGCGTAACAATATTCACCGCATCTACAGCGGGCCACAGGCTTTCCAGCGATTCAAAGGCCTTAACGTCTAATTCGCCGGCCACGCGTTCGCAGGTTTGCCGATCGATGTCAAAAACGCCAACCAACTCGGCTTCCGGTATTTGTGTGTACAATTTGGCATGAATGCTTCCCAGGTGTCCAACGCCAATTACGGCAACTCTTACTTTATTAAAATCCATTCGCGTCCTCACTTTTCTTCGTTAACCAATTCAAATTCTCCATCCAGGTTTTTATCTACAAACATAAATTGTAAGCTATCTGAATATACCCAAATTTGATAGGGCTTGGTTTCTGTGGCATAACGGTGGTCGTCAATCTCTTTAGGCTCGCCGTAAAGAATATAGATGCGCCCGCGGTCGGTTTCCCAGCCTTCACGATGGCGATTGGAATAACGTTTGTTTGCAATCTCAACGCGCCTGAAAAATTCGGCCATGATTTCGTTGTAAACGGTGCCTTTAGACGGGTCGCGTTTTTTCCAGTATTGTTTGAACCACTTTTCCAGCTCATCGTAACTCAGGCTGCGCGCGTATTTATACGTTTTTTTATCCAGAATTAAACGCATGGGACGAATGGCCAGATCGTAGCGGTAAAGATAGGTGGGTTTTTCAAACCAGAATACTTTGAACTTACGCTCCTTATGCCACTCTTTACAGCTTATGCGCAACAGGTAGCTGCCTTCGTCCAGAGAATCCATGGGCAGCGGCGCCTGTAAATCGAACAGCCCATTTTGCCCCTCAACCTCTAAAAATTGTTGATAAAACAGCTTATGGCCCTGCTTTTCCTCCTGATAGATGCGAAGATTAAACGTCAATTTTTGTTCATCGGGGTTCTTTAAACGGACAAATGCCCAGGCAGGTTTGCTAAAGCGCAGAACTTTGTCCCGCCCCATCAGCGGAAAGCGCGCGCTGTCTGCCCTTTGTTTCAAAAAGGCGATTTCGGTGCTGGCCCACTTTTTCTCCAAGCTATCGATGGTAAACTTGTGTTTAAAAGAGTAAACATTGTTGGCGACCAGATCGTTAACTGCCAGGTAGAGCTGAAACTGACCGGAACGTTTTCCTAACCAATCAGCGTCAAAAACTTTAAGCTTGTACAGGCGGTATTGAAATTGCACTTTGGAGTTGGTGTCTTCGAAGTCCTTCAAAAGGGCCTGTTCGTCCCACGAGTTTTTGTTGGTTAAATTACCCTTATCGTCGCGAATGGCCACACTGACGCGGAATTTACTCACATAGCCGTCCTTCGTTTTTACAAAAGAAAGAATATCATGTTGAACATCTACTGCCAGGTAGATGATCGGTTTCCATTCGGCGGTGCGGTGAACAAATAATTGATAGGTAATCGGTTTTAATCGATCGACCGTAAAACCATACCTGGTCTTTAATTTTCTGACTGTGGGTTCCTGCTGAGCCGCTAAAAATAACGAACCAACCAATATCCAGATAATTATTCTTGGAATCATATTCTTTATCCCCTTAAATTAACAATTTAAAGGCTCAAAATTTGCAAATCAAGTTAATGTGGGGCATAGTGAGGCCACTCAGCGCAGAGCAAAAATAATTTAACGCAGTTTTAGGTTGCGGTTTGGCTGCTTTAGCTATAGATTTTGTTGAACGCTTTATCTTTAGATGTAATGAGGGAGTAGCATGCGTTTTTTCCGTATTTTTTTGATTCTTTTTTTAATTTTGAATTTGAATCTGCTTTTCGGCCAATCCCCCACTCTGGAAAATAAAAAGGTTGTTTACCTCAGTCATTTAAAGTATGATTTGATTTTGAGCCTTGCAGGGGCAGATTCCTCCTCGCTTTCAGAAATTTATCTGGAAACGGCAAACACCCGTGTTCCGCTAAACGCCAAACTCGATTCTGCAACGCAAAAGATCATTTTGCCCGCTGTTTCCTTTCCGCAATCCGGTCATTACCGGCTGGTTGCTAAAAACTTAAACTGGCAAACGGAATTAAAAGTCATTCCCAACTGGCTTAGTATTTTGCCGCCTTTTGTGGCCATTGTTTTTGCCATGTTATTTCGACAGGTGATTATTTCTTTATTTTTTGGCATCTGGTTGGGCGTAACTTTTTTGTTTGACTACAATCCATTTAGCGGTTTTTTAAATACATTGACCGAATACATTGGCAAGGCGCCGACCGATCCGGAGCGGATGGCTATTTTGATCTTTAGCCTGGCGCTGGGCGGCATGGTGGGCGTAATCTCGCGTTCCGGCGGAACCATGGGCATTGTGCACAGCTTAAGGCGTTTTGCCTCTAACCGGCGCAAGGGACAGCTGGCCACCTGGCTGATGGGCGTGCTTATTTTTTTTGATGATTACGCCAATACGCTCATTGTTGGCAATACCATGCGCCCATTGACCGATCGCTTGAAAATCAGCCGCGAAAAGTTATCTTACCTGGTCGATTCGACCGCGGCGCCCGTGGCCACAATGGCCATCATTTCCACCTGGATCGGTTACCAGCTCAGTTTGATGAACGATTCGTTTCAAACGCTGAACCTGGATTTGAACGCTTACATTGTTTTCATTAAAACCATCCCTTACAATTTTTATCCCATTTTTAGCCTTATGTTTGGCTTTTTCATTGCTTTTTTTAACCGCGACCTGTTTTCCATGTACCGGGCAGAAAAACGATGCGTAACCAAAGGCACCGTTTTGCGGGAGGGGGCGGTTCCCCTGGCCGATCTTGAAAACAGCGAGCTGAAGCCCAAAGAGGGCGTGCCTTTGCGCTGGTACAATGCCCTTATTCCCATTCTGGTAGTCATCATAACCACCCTGTCAGGCCTGTGGTTTACCGGCTATTACAACGCCAGCGCCCAGGGGCTGCTCAGCGAAAACATGTCTGGCCTGCGTTATGTGAGCCTGGTGGTTGGCAGCGCCGACTCCTTCTCTGTTTTGATGTGGGCTTCTTTTTCCGGCGGGATTGTGGCCATTGTCCTGGCACTTGTGCAGCGTATTTTGAATCTGGATCAAACGTTGCAGGCCTGGGTGGGCGGAGTAAAAGCCATGGTGATGGCCGCCATTATTTTGACGCTGGCCTGGGCCATTGGCAATATTTGCACCGATCTGCAAACGGCCAATTATGTCATCTATTTAACCAGAGATTTTCTTTCGCCTCATTTAATCCCGGTGATTGCTTTTATTTCCGCCGGCATTATTGCTCTTTCCACAGGAACTTCGTGGGGCACCATGGCCATTCTCATTCCGATTGTGATTCCCATGGCTTACCAGCTGCCTAAACTCGACCCCACCATCAGCCCTCTTTTGCAGGACCATATTTTTTTAAGTTCCATTGCCTCCATTCTGGCGGGCGCAACCTTTGGCGATCATTGCTCTCCCATTTCCGACACCACCATCATGTCTTCTATGGCTACCGGCGCGGATCATGTGGATCATGTACGCACCCAACTACCGTACGCCCTGATCAGCGCTTTGATCTCTTTGATTGCCGGTTATTTATTAATTGGCTATGGCGCCAGCCCGTGGTTGAGTTTGTTTATTGGTTTAATTTTAATAATTTTAATTATTCGATTTTTAGGAAAAAAGGTGGAATAGAGCGAGATTTACTATATGGATTTTAAGATAGATTTTGCAAAGATTCTGGACAGACTAAAAGCGCAACGGCCAAACAGGCCGCAAAAGCTGGGCGTTTTTGGCGGCGTTTTCACCCCGGATGTTTTGACCATCCTGGGTGTAATTATGTACCTGCGATTGGGATGGGTGGTTGGTAATGCCGGGCTTTTAGGCGCAGTGGTCATTATTTTACTTTCCAAAACCATTACCACCTGTACCGCGCTGTCCATGTCTTCCATCACCACCAACATTAAAATCGGCGCCGGCGGCGCATATTCCATCATTGCCAAATCGCTGGGCCTGGAAGCGGGCGGCAGCATTGGCATTCCGTTTTACATTTCGCAGATGCTCTCGGTGGCGCTGTACATCGTTGGTTTTACAGAGGGCTGGCTGCGCATCTTTCCCACGCACAATCCAATTTTAATTTCTACTCTCACCTGGCTCGTTTTGCTGGGGATCATTTCGGTCAGTACGCATTTTGCCATTAAAACCCAGTATTTAATTCTGGGTATTATCGGCCTTTCGTTGCTTTCGTTTTTTTTAACGCCAACGCCAACGCAAAACAGCGTGCCTTTAATTGGCAATTTTGAAGATGGAAATTTCTGGTATGTTTTTTCGGTCTTCTTTCCGGCTGCAACGGGCATTATGGCCGGCGCCAACCTTTCCGGGGATTTGAAAAATCCGCGCAAGGCCATACCGCTGGGCACGTTAAGCGCTATTGGCGTAACCATGCTGATCTATCTGGCGCTGGCCTACACGGCGGCCCACCATATACCGGCTGAAGAGCTGCGCACCAATCAAATGGTAATGGTCGATCATGCGCGCTGGGGCTTTCTGGTGTTGATGGGAATTCTGGCGGCCACCTTTTCTTCGGCGCTTGGCAGCCTGCTGGGCGCGCCGCGTATTTTGCAGGCCCTGGCCGAGCATAAAACCGTTCCGTTTCACAAATTCTTCGCCAAAAAAAGCCAAACCAATGAACCGCTGAACGCCTTTATTTTTACCGCCATTTTAGTTGAACTGGCGCTTTTAATGGGCGAATTAAACGCCCTGGCCTCTTTAATCACCATGTTCTTTTTGATTACCTATGGCATGATCAATCTGGTGGTTTTCATTCAACAAAAAATGCGCATCATTAGCTTTCGGCCCACCTTTAAAGTTCCTTCATTTGTGCCCTTCATCGGCGCGGTGGGCAGTGTATTTGTCATGTTTTTGATTAATCCCGTTTTCAGCGCGGTAGCTATCAGCGCCATTGTGGTTCTTTACGGCTGGCTGGGCAAACGGGGCTTACGCGCCGAGTGGGGCGACATCAGAGGCGGCATGTTTTTGATGCTGGCCGAGCGAGCGGCGCAAATTGCCCAGCGCTTTCCGCGGGATCAGGTTTCCTGGAAGCCAGATCTGCTCCTGCCCATTGACGATCCCAGAGTATGGTCCGGGCCGTTGTTGTTTATTAAAAATGTGGTCAATCCGGCGGGTAGTATTTTTGCGTTTACCGTTACGCCCCACGATGTTAAAGCTACGGGGGAAGAATTAAAAAAATTATTCGAGCCCTTTGAGCGTCAGCAGGCGCTGGTTCATACCACGGCCATTCAGGACGACGATTTTTTACACGGCGCGTTACTGGTCATTCAAACCCTTAAGGCCTACTCCATCCGCCCGAATACGTTGTTTTTAACGCTGGGCAACCATAAAGAAAAAGATGCGGTAATAGAAACACTTTCACGTTATGCGCGTGAACACGAACTCGGATTGCTGATCTTGCGTCAGCATCCGCGCATTGCTTTTGGCCTGCAGCAAAACATCAATCTCTGGCTGCGCGACCAGAGCCCCAACTGGCATCTGGCGATCTTGATTTCGCTGCAATTGCAATTGAACTGGGGCGGAAAGTTGAATTTAATTACCGCCACGGAAGACCCCGCCAAAAAACAGCAACTGCTCCATTTTCTGGAAAAATTGTCCGACCGGGCGCGCCTGCCTTCCATGACTGAGTATTACGTGCTGGAAGGCAAATTCAAAGAGGCGCTGGCCCAGGCGCCAACGGCTGATATCAACATTTTTGGTCTGGCCGACCATCTGCCGTTCGATTTTATGCGCCAGGCGCCAGAGCTGGTTAATGCTTCGTGCCTTTTTGTGCGCGACTCCGGCCTGGAAAATGCCATGGTTTAAAGAGTGGGAGTTGTGTTTTTGTCGTTCTTTCTGTATTTTCCAGAGCTTTAAAAACAAAAGGAATTGTTTCGGATGCGTTCAACAAAACTTATTGCCATTCTGGTGGTTGTTCTTCTTTCCATTATCTGGAGTTCCACCTGGCTGGCCATAAAAATCGGCCTGGAATCGCTACCGCCTTTTTTATCGGCCGGCTGGCGTTTTTTAATCGCTTTTGTCCCCTTGTTTATTTATTCCATTAAAATGGACCATCCGATTCCGCGGGATTTAAAAACCCATCTCTTTTTTCTGTGGTTTAGCGTAATCAACTTTACCGGCGGCTATGCGCTGGTTTACTGGGGCGAACAATACATTAATTCCGGATTGGCTTCGGTTTTATTTGCCGTAATGCCTTTTTATGTAGCTCTGTTTTCCATTAAACTTCTGCCTTCGGAGGACATCACCTTAAAAAAGATGCTGGGGATTTTAACCGGTTTTTTGGGCGTTGTCATCATTTTTCATGACCAGCTTAATATCACGCATCCCTATGGAATCTACGGCATGATAGCGGTTCTTATCAGCCCCGCTTTTTCGGCGCTGGGCACTATTGTGGGGAAAAAAGCCCGGGCAAAATTCCACCCGGTAACTTTGAACACCTTTCCCATATTGTACGCAGCGCTTACCCTCTTTTTATTGCATCTGGCCACCGAGTCGGGACAAACGGCAACCTACGATTTAAATGCCATTCTTTCTTTGCTTTACCTTGCCTTACTGGGCACGGCATTGGCCTTTGTTCTCTATTTCTGGTTACTCAAAACGACTTCTGCCGTGTTGATGTCTTTAATAACCTTTGTAACGCCGCCCCTGGCTTTGTTCTGGGGCTGGCTCATTCGCGACGAACAGATATCCTGGCAGTTAATCGCTGGTATGGTTATAATTTTTGCAGGGATTGGTCTGGTGAGTAAGGCCTCCGAGAAATAAAGCGGCAGAGCCGCAACCAAGATAAACCGCAACGCGCGCAAAGCAATTTTTTCACAGATTACCCAATCATCGCAGAAAAAGATTAAACAAATTATTTTGAGAGCAAAGTTAAGCAAATCGGCAATCTACTATTCGGGCGCAGCCTCCCGCTCCGCGTGATAATTCGGGCACAGCCTCCCGCTCCGCGTGATAATTTTTAATTCTAGTACAGCAAAGCCGCAGCCAAAAAAAATTCCGCAGGAATTTAAGTAATTGTAAGGGCGAAGGATTTCCATCCCTACTTTATCCAGAGCGCTTTTTTTATATGACTAAAGTTAATGCTTACCAGCGCTAAATTGTTCTTGGAAATCCTACGCCCCTACATAAACGGTGGTAAGAATTCACCGCATTGCAGAAACAAATTTGTAATGACAGGCCGGCGACTATTCAACCATTCACCTATTCAACTAATTAACCAATAATCCATTGTGGCTGCTTGAAAACTTTAACACGATGTGTAGCGCCAGCTGTTTGAAAGAAGTATTAAAAAAGGGGCTTGCGCCCCTTAAAAGTTTATGTCCAGCTACCAGAACCGGTTAGAGTGCCATCATCATCATAAGTCCACCAGTTGCCCGAGCCATCTGCATTCCAGCTTATTTTCATGGTCAAAATGTTATTTTCATACACTTCCAGCGTGCCGGATAAATCCTGATTTTGCGTAACAATTATTTTACTTTGGTCATAATGATTGATAAAGGTAACCGTGATCACGCCCTGATCATCCTGCACCCAGGTCCATTCTGAGCTGATGTTTTGATACTCGGGATCGTACACAACCAGTTTTCCGTAAGTCCCGTCCAGATTCTGCCAGGCTTCATACATAACAAAGTTATTGTATTGCATCTCGCCATCCGTACCGTTGAAGGTTAGTACCCAGTGGTACTGATTATCTTCAATGGTAATGGTTAGCGTTATGGTTAAACCTCCGTCAGACCAGGTGTAGACCCATGGCGGACCGTCCGTATCGCTCTGGAGTCCGACATTAGGATTAAAAAAACCTACATAACCTTTAAAGGAATTCACAAAGTTAATGGTGCCAACGGCCATCTGAGCATACTGATTTGTGGATTGCAGCAAGGCAGGCGGAACCTCTATCTCTGTGATGGAAACACCTTCCGGCGGCGTATCTGTGGCATTGGTGCCGTCATCCTTTTTGTCCTCTGAACATGAAAAAAGAACAAGTCCTCCGATTAATACTAAAAATAAACTCATACGAAATAACCTCATGGCAGACCTCCCTATTTAATTGAAGTTTTTATTGAAAAAAATTGTTGATCTAATTTTAAACTCTAAAATTAATACTCTTTTGTCAGTGATGCTTATCAATTTGTCAACTTATTAATATTTTCAAGTTCTCTAAAGTAGTTTCAATTTCTTCCATTTTGTTTAGATAAGAAAAGCTAAAACGAAGCGCTGAGCGCACCACATCATCCGCTAAATGCATTTTCTGTAACACACGCGAAGGCTTTAAAGTTCCGCTGCTGCAGGCAGAGCCGACGGAAACGGCAATTCCGTTTAAATCCAGGCGCATTAGTAAATTTTGATTGTCGACTCCGGGAAAGGCCACCTGTGAGATAAACGGCGTTCGCGGCGCGTCACCTCCGATCACCACAACCTTTTTAAACAGTTCTTTCAATCGTTCCTCAAAATAGCTCTGGAGTTGTTTAACTTTGTCACGTTGACTGCGGCGGCTGGCAATCCACTGCGCCGCCCGGGCAAAACCGATAATTCCGGATACATTTTCCGTACCAGCGCGAGTTCCCGCTTCCTGTTGTCCGCCGTGTAAAAAAGGTTCTAACAAGGCCGGTTCTTTTATGTAAACAGCGCCCACCGCCTTAGGCCCGTGGATTTTATGGGCGGAAACGGTCAAAAAATCAACATCCATTTCTTGCAACTCAAAATCGACTTTACCCAGCGCCTGTACGGCATCGCAGTGAAATTGAATGTTGTTTTTTTTGCAGAAGTCAGCGATTTCTTTAACAGGATTAATAATCCCCGTTTCGTTGTTGACGTACATTATGGAAATAAAGGCCGTGTCTTTGCGAAGAACTTTCTGGATTTGATCTACGGTGATAAGGCCTTCTCCATCCGGTTCAATAAAATCAATATCTGCTCCCTGTTTTTTCAGGAAGCGCGCCGTTTCGAAAACAGACGCATGTTCCAGGGCAGAAATCAGAATGTGTTTTTTTTCGGATGTTAATTGCGCGGCCACGCTTTTCAGAATCCAGTTATTGCCTTCTGTACCGCCGCTGGTAAAAAAGAACTTTTTTGAAGGAACGCCCAGAAAATCAGCGATGATGTCCCGGCACTCTTCCAGCCGCGCCCGGGCGATCTGTCCAAAGTGATGGACGCTGCTTGGATTTCCGAAAAAGCGGGTATTCCATTCATGCATGGCTTCTATGACTTCAGAGACCATTGGCGTGGTGGCGGCGTTGTCTAAATAAATGCGCTTCATCCATTTCTCCCGTTAAAAAATTAACCTGTAAATCTTGCTTTTTTTCTCAATCCATGTAAATTTTACCAGATCATTAAAAATGTATTCCCATGAAAATGTATTCGTCGGTAAAAATTGTTTTTATTCATTTTTTGATTATGCGTTCGCTATTGGCCTCTTTTGAGCCGGGCCGTTTGCCCCCTTCTTACCTTGCCCTGGGCGGTTCCGGCATTGCGGGCCAATCCGGCATTTTTTTCAATATCAATCCCGCCCTTCTTGCGCTCGATTCCAAAACGGAATTATGTTTACAATATCGAAATTTCTACAACATTTCTCAACTAAATGAATTCGGTTTAAGTTTCCGGGGCCGCATTAAAGGTTTGCCTTTCGGCCTGTTCGTCAGCCAGTTTGGCGATCAAAATTACAGAGAACAGCAATTTTCATTATACATTTCCGGCCGGTTTTTCGAGAAATTTTCCTTTGGATTGGCAATTCAAAACTATTTTTTGCAAATTAAGAAATATGGAAATTACAATGCCGTAGGGTTAACGCTGGGAATTCATGTCAAAGTGTTACCCTGGTTAAACGTGGCGAGTGTGGCGGGCAATATTAACGAGCCCGCACTCTCTGCAAAAAAAGGAGACATCCCCATTTATTTTATCAATGGTATTAGCCTTAAGCCCCTGCCCAAAGCGCAAATTACATTAGATCTTTTTAAAGACGAGCGCTTTGATTTCGATTATAGGATTGGATTAACGTACGCGCTCAACTCCATGTTTTCATTAATGGTCGGGTTTCGGCAGCAGGCGCAAACTTTTGCCTCGGGTCTAATTTTTAAAAGGAAGGTCGTTTCCATTTGTTATGCGCTGGAATACCACGCGCGATTAGGAGTAAGTAATGCGATTTCGGTTGGCTATTTCTTGTAAATTTAATTCCATCGCTCGAGTTTATTTTATATTATGGTTGATTTTTGGCTTCATCCATTTTAACCTGTCTGTGCTACACGCACAGGTAGGCATTGATGGCAGCCTTAACAAAAATCGAAACCTGTTAAAGGAACTTGAATCTCAGATTGACGAACTGCGTCAAAAGATCCTTGCCACCCAAAAGAAGAAAAGCAGCCTGGCCATTCAAATTCAACTACTGGAACACGAAATGGCGCTCATCAGCCGCAGTAGAGGAATCCTTGAGCAGGAAATCCGTCTTTTACAAAGCAGAATCTCTGAATCCGAAAACAAGCTGCGTGAAACCAATCAACAGCTGGAAGATTTGCAAGCCCTTTACGCCGCCCGCGCCGTGTACGCTTATAAATATGGACGTATTAAAAATATTGAACTTTTGTTAAGTTCGCGCTCTCTGAATCAGGCCATGGTTCGTCTTAAACATTTGCGGCAAATTGCCCGTCACGACGAAAACCTGATTCGTACCATTCGCAATAAAAAAAAGCAAATAGAACAGATAAAAAGGTCGCTGGAAAAATCGCTGCAGCAAAAGGATATTGCCTTAAAATCGCTTGAAGAAAAAACCAGGCAATTTGTTGCCCGCAAAAAAGAAAAACAACGGCTGTTAAGCAGGATAAAGCGTAATCAGGCGAATTATCAGCAATTATTAACACGCAAAAACCGCGAGCGCGCCAGCTTGCTGGATTTGATCGCCGCGCTCGAAAAGGAACGACTTAAACAGGAAAAGCAAACTCCAGACCGCGCGTCCCCAAAAAAGTCCGGGGTAGTATTTAAGTTTAAAAATTTCGAAAAAGCCAGAGGGAAACTTCCCTGGCCGGTTAAAGGAAAGGTGATTTCGCATTTTGGTAAAAAGCGCGACCCTGTTTTAAAAACCTACATCAAAAACACGGATATTGAAATCAAGGCAAAGCCCGGCTCGCCCGTGCGCTGTGTTTTCCCGGGGGTGGTGCGCGTCATCCAGTATTTGCCCGGTTATGGGAACCTGGTTATTGTAGACCATGGCAAGGGCTATTATTCCGTTTATTCTCATCTTGCCGAAATCTACGTTTACTGGGATTCTCCCGTGGAACAAAATCAGATTATCGGTAAAGTCAGCGATTCTGGTTACAACGGTTCGCCCAGCCTGGGCTTTGGCATTTACAGCCATAATAAAATTCACAATCCTGAACACTGGTTAGAATAACCTTTTACTCTTGTGATGTTTGATTTTTACAGCGATAACCGATAGATTAGATGCGTAAAATCATAATGGAGGAGGAACCATGAAGTTACATTTTATGACCGTATTTTTATTAATGTTTGCTTTCCAGGCGCTCTCTGCTGGCGTTATACGTGAAAGCAAAACCACGGTGAAATTCAAAGATTTTGGCGAATACACAACCCATGAAACGATATGGCTTCAAAGCCTTAAAAAGCACAAGGAGAGTGAGAATGATTTTAAAGCGCAGGGAATGATGGGCAAGATGATGTCAAAATTCGTGTTTGGCGACCGGAAAAAAGGCGAAATCATCGATCTGGAAGAGATGAAAGTGTACGATATTTTTCATGATAAAAAACAGTATCGTGTGCGCCCCATCGAGAAATTAACGTTTGAAGAGAGCGAAGAACATTACTCTCCGGATACAGAAGCAGAATATGAAGAGGACGAGTATAAAGAGGAAGAAAGCCCGATTAAAATTACCCGACAGGTCTTCAAAGTTGTGCCCACTGGAAAAAGCAAAACGATTAACAACTTTCCCTGCAAGGAGTACCAGATATTCTGGGTTACGGAATGGGAAAACACCGAAACGGGAGAAAAAGGTAAAGACAGCCTGTTCACTGACGTCTGGGCAACCGCTTCCAATCAGAACATAGAGGACGCAATAAAGGAAGAACAGGAATTTCAAAAAACATTTATGGAGAAAGTCGGTTTTCCGGTGGGCATGGAAACAGACGCAATTTTAGGCTTAAACTGGTTTAAACTATTCCGGGCTATGAACCAGGAAAGTAACAATATGTCTGACTTTAAGGGTTCTAAGTTTGTTCAGGAATTAAATAAAATCGAAGGGTTGCCCATACTGATCGAAGGACAGTACTTTGCCACCCGTCCCAAACCAAAACAGGAAATGCAAGAGGAAAAACCAGGACTGGACATCACCAATCCGGGCGGTATGTTTGGCGGTTTTTTAAAGAAAAAGTTAAAAGAAAAAACCATGAAAAAAACAGCGGCAAAAGGGCCCGATTTTTCTTATCGCACCGAGCTCATTAAGCTGGAAAAGGCTCCACTGGGGGACCAATCTTTTCAGGTGCCGGCGGGTTATTCTTTGATCGAATAGAAATAGCATCATAAAAACACATCAAAGCTTTAAAAAACATTTTAAGCCGGCGGGAAAGGATGTCCGCCGACTTAATTTTTATCATACTGCATTTTTCAGGAAATTCTGTCCGTTCCGCAATGAACGCGTAAGATATCTTCCAACGTTTCTGCGAACGGCTTTTGCAGCGAAAAGGCGTAAAGGTTGTGTTGAAATTGGGCGGCAGACCAGCCGTTAGATTTGACGCATTCCAGAACTTTAAAAAAAAGATTTTGAAAGGCAATTTCCTGCTGATAAGGGGCCAGGTACTCCTCAAGAATTTGAACCGGCGCTTCCTTTAAACCGGGGCAGCGGTCGGTTGGCGGGACCAACAAAAATTGCAGACTGTCCTCTGCGGCGTCAAAACGTACCCCCACCGGCGCCAGGGAACACACCAGCGGTTTATGGCGCGGGTGGAGCCGGCACCAGCCGGTTATCTTTCCGTTCTCCCCCCATTCATTAATCAGAAACGGGCAAAATTTAAACGGCCTGCTTTTAAAGCGAATGACCGGTCTGTAAACATCGTTTTGCGTGTCTTTTTTTAAGGCGACGATTTTTTTTGAAAAAAGCAGCGCAGTGTGATTCAATTGCAAATATTGCGCCATTTTGTAAAGATCGAAAAGATTCAAAAACACGGTTTGGTCGCCCGTACAGCAGTCCGCACACTGCGTACAGCGAAAGGCAAATGTTTTTTCGATGATCGGGAAATCATCAGCCAAGAACGACTACTCCTTAAGCAATGCGTGTAGTTTTTTGATGCGCTCTTCGTCGCCGAGCACGATCAACCGATCATTTTTGTGCAGCAAGGTTGAAGAAACCGGATTGAATATCCACTGCGAATCTTTAGCGCGCTTAAGGGCGATGACGATTAAGCCCGTACGCTGCGGAATGCGGGCATCGCTCAACGGCTTGTTTACCAGCGCGGAGCTTTCCGGCAGAGCAACCTCTTCCAGGCGCAGCGCCAGATCGTTATTGGACATCATCACTTCCAGAAAACTCACCAGGGTAGGGCGCAGCAACACCGAAGCCATGCGCAGGCCCTCCACGACGTTGGGCACGATCACGTAGTTGGCTCCGGCTTTGTAAAGTTTGCTTTCGGTATGCGGATCTACCGCGCGCGACACGATGATTAAATTGGGATTCAAACTACGGGCGGAGACCACAATAAATAAATTGTCCGCGTCAACCGGCATGGTGGTAATTAAGCCATGGGCGGTTTCGATCCTGGCTTCTTCTAAAAACTCATCCTTTGTGGCGTCGCCTTCGATAATCAACAAATTCGGAAAAAACTCTTGCAGTTCCGAGACAATTTCTGGCTTATGCTCAATGACCACAAACGGTTTTTTAGCCTGCTGAAATTCGCGGATCAGGGTTTTGGCCGTTTCGCCGCCCCCGCATATTATGACATGATCTTTTAATGCCGCTATTTTTTGCTTCATTTTTAAAATCTTCCTTTTTGCTAAAATTTGCGAAGAAACAAACCAGGTTGTAATGCTGCCCGACAGCAGGGCAATGATAACCAACCCCAGGAAAATCAATAAAATAGTAAACATTCTTCCGTTGCGGCTCAGGGGCGCAACCTCCTGAAAGCCAACGGTAGAAAAAGTGATCACCGTCTGGTACAGGGCGTCGAGCCACGACCAGCCTTCGATCCAGCTATAGCCGACAACGCCAAGAAGAAGCAGAAGAATCAGGCTGACCGCCACAAAAATAAAATTCAAATAGATGCTGTCTTTATGCATGAATATTAACCGCCAAAAGCTTATTTGCCCTTTTCATTTCCTGAACGTTTTATCTCAAACCGTTAGCATGAACAAAATTAAGAAAAATTGTCAAAATTTAAAATTAAATATTCACATCGGGATCGTTTTTTAAAATAATGATCGGCGCTTCAGGCGGACATCCCAGGCGGAAGGGAAACCAGTGTCCCACGCCGGCCGATGTGTAAAGCTGAGTTGCTCCGTTCTGGTAAGGGCCCCATAAATATTTGTGGATATTCCAGTTTTCAAAGAGGCTGCGCCTATTAAAACCAAGCTGGCCGCCATGGGTATGCCCGGCCAGAACCAGGTCAATGCCAAACGGCGGCGCAAAGTCGAGCGCCTGCGGACGATGTGAAAGCAGAATATTAAAAGGCAAAGGCGAGGCGTTGGCTGTTCCTGCCTGAATGGCCTTTTGTAAAAAATCGGAGATGTCGCGTCCCATAAACACGGGGTCGTCAATGCCGGTTAAGCGCAAAAGCGTTCCGCGGTGATTAAGCGTTACCGATCGGTTGCGTAACAATTCTACTGGACTCCGGTCAATAATTTTAAGGATTTGCGGCAGGCCGCGAAAATATTCATGATTGCCCAGCGAAAAGAATTTGCGATGGGTGGCGGGAATCTGGTCAATCAGCTGCAACGCTTCGGGCAATTGTTTAATATCATCGGCGCAGTCTCCTGTAATCACCACCAGATCAAATGTTTGGCCCGAGAGCGTGGCAACCAGTTGCTCAAGGTCGTCCAGATTAAAATAATATCCCAGGTGCAGATCGCTTAAATGTAAAATTTTAAAGTCGATTAAGGCGCGCGGTAAATTTTTAAAATGCAATTCAATCTGCGGGGTTTGTACCTGGTTGAAGGCGCCGGCAAAGCCTCTGGCCGAAGCGCCTAAAAACAGCAGGGGGACGGCGCCGGTCATCCATTTTAAAGTGGCACGTCTTTCAACGGAAAAAGCTTGTTTCTGCTTTTTAGATTTTTGTTGAGCCGCAAAAACTGCTCTGTAAACAAAATAGATTATAAACGTAAGAGGCAGGGCCAGTAAAAGCGCCATGCTGAGGACAAAGAGGACAAAAGCCAGCGTGGTGGAAATTTCCATCATTAAATGGCGGCGGCCGGCGCTGCTGCTGGCCAGTATTAAGCCGATTGCCAGCAGTACGCCATAGGGGTAAAAAAAAGCCAGGCGATCTATTAGGGAACTTTGCCATATTTTTCGGTTGGCTTTTCTGGCCATGTAGCGCACTAAAAAAGTAATACCTACAAAAATGCCGATAACGATTAAGAAAAATAACATGCCGCGCATGTGCTACTCGTTTGCTTTCAGTTTCATATTGAACCCAATTTTAAATGACGCCTTCTCTTCCACTTTAACAGTCATGATCTGCTTTAAAGCAGTCTTTTTATCATAAACCGATTAAACATGAATAAAATTTCCCGTCTTTTGCTTAGTTCAGCCAGCCCGGCCGCAGCCAGAACCAACCGCAACGCGCGCAAAGTAATTTTTTAGCAGATTACGCCAATCATCGCAGAAAATGATTAAACACTTAAGACGCAAGCTAAGCAAACCGGCGCTCTACTATTCGGGCACAGCCTCCCGCTCCGCGTGATAATTTTTAATTCAAGTACAGCTTAGCCACAACCAAAAACATTCTCGCAGGAATTTAAGTACTTGTAAGGGCGAAGGATTTCCATCCCTACTTTATCCAGAGTGCTTTTTTTATATGACTAAAGTTAATGCTTACCAGCGCTGATTTGTTCTTGGAAATCCTTCGCCCCTGCATAAACGGTGATAAGAATTCACCACATTTACAGTAACAAATTTGTAATGACAGGACAGCGATTATTCAACTAACTCTTCAACTCTTATACTCTTACACTTTTTCTGCCCAACGGTGGAAGGCATTGCCCGAAATAGCCCTCACCCCCTCGACTCCCCCTCTCCCAGAATAAAAGTCTGGGAGAGGGGGAAGCTCTGAACGTGGAGAGTTGCCTCCAACAGTGGCAGAAATTCTCCACATTACAGAAACAAATTTGTAATGACAGGACAGTGATTATTCAACTAACTCTTCAACTCTTATACTCTTACACTTTTTCTGCCCTACGGTGGAAGGCATTGCCCGAAATAGCCCTCACCCCCTCGACTCCCCCTCTCCCAGAATAAAAGTCTGGGAGAGGGGGAAGCTCTGAACGTGGAGAGTTGCCTCCAACGGTGGCAGAAATTCTCCACATTACAGAAACAAATTTGTAATGACAAACCGTTAACTATTCAACCATTCAACCAATCAACCATTCAACCATTCAACTAATCCAGCCATGTCGGGACAGATGCTACGAAGAAAGTATATTAATTATTGGCGTTTCTTTAATCCGACTCTGTTTCTTCATCGTCGATTGGAGGCGGAATCAACTCTTCACGAATCACGAGTAAAATAGCGGACTGCGGAACAATGACGTATTTTTGATCGTCTATTTCCACTTCAATGGCTGCCTTACGCATAAAGATGGCGTAGTCTCCTTCTTCAACCTGCAAGGGTATGTAGCGCGGTTCGCTTTGCTGTTCGCCCCAGGGCTCGTCTGATAAGTTCGCCGGGTCGGCCAGCGGGTATCCCGGCCCGACCTTTACCACAAATCCGGCCTGAACTTTTTCTTTTTCATGAACGCCCTGAGGCAAATACAGGCCATGCGCTGTTTTTGAGCGCGACTCGTCCGGTTGAATGAGCACGCGGTCTCCTACAACAATAATTTTCTTTTCGATCATTTTATCCCCTTTGCTTGTTCCCTCCTGTACAATAAACGTCTCATTCTCCGATCCGTTTCTTTAAATCATCCATTGCGCAAAAGCTCCGGAACCTGATACGCAAACATTTGGATGCCGCAGACAACCTGAATGGGACGACAGGACATGCCTTCAGGTCTGTCCCAGCAGTTTGGTCATCCAGTCGTTCGGCCATTTCTTACATTCTCAAAAGACATGACAAATATAAGAGAATCCGCTCAAAAAGTGTAGAAAATATTCGTTGAAAGGAATGAGGTCTGCTGTTCGGAACGACTTCCGTTAGATGAGGCGGAGATTAACTCAACCATGGAATGAGAGGGCCGAATTTTACGCATGAAGCGCCACCTTTTAAGGTGGCGCTTTCCCTCCACTTTTCAAGCCTCAAATAATTCTTATTAGCGCCAAACGTGCGGAAACCTTTCCGATTTAAGCATTAACCTTTCACATACAGATAACGTTTTGTCTTTTGAGTTGGCGTTTTTTCAAATGGTTCGGTCTGTTCAATAATCCTGGAAATTCGTGAAAAGGTGGAAAGACGTTCATTGGCCTGTTGCCGAATGGTCTCCAGCAACTCTTTAACTTTTTCCCGCACCTGGCTTTCGCTTAAATGATTAATGCCGAATTTGCGATCCACCTCTTCGTAATTTAAAAATACACGGGCGGTAATTTTTCCGTTATCATCGTAAACCAGGCTTTCGGCCACGCATTCAAATTCGTTCAAAACGGCTTCAATTTGTTCGGGATAAATATTCTCGCCGCTGGGGCCCAGAATCACATTTTTAATTCGCCCTTTGATGAACAAAAAGCCATCCTGGTCAACAACTCCCAGATCGCCGGTTCTGAACCAACCGTCTTCCGTTAAAACTTCCGCTGTTTTTTCGGGGTCTCTGTAGTAGCCTTTCATCACATTGGGCCCTTTGACCCAAATTTCGCCTTCGCCGGTGTCCGGGGCGGGATTATGGATTTTAATTTGCACGCCGGGTATGGGGCGGCCTGTTGAGCGTAGTTTTAAGTTACCCTTTACCATGGCGGCCACAATAGGCGAGGTTTCCGTCAAGCCGTAGCCAATGGCATACGGGAATTCGGCCTCAAACAAAAACTTTTCCACATCAGGCGCCAGCAGCGCGCCCCCGATAGGCATGTAGCGTAACTGACCGCCAAACGTTTCGTACAGCTTTTGGCCAGCTTTTTTAATGATTACTTTTCGCAGGGCCGGCACTTTTTGAATACCACGCAACAGCCAGTTTTTATTCAATTGCGGAAGAATTTTCGTTTTGTAAATTTTTTCGATAATCAGCGGCACGATCAGCATAAAGGTTGGTCTTACAGTCTGAAAGGCATTTAACAACAGACGAGGGGTTGGCGGTTTGTCGAAGTAATGAATACTGGCTCCGGCAATAAAGGGCGCCACCATACCAACCGTACATTCATAAGCGTGCGATAAGGGAAGAACCGATAATAAACGGTCGGCTGGCGAAACTTCTACCACTTTTAAAATGGAAATGGCGTTGCTAATGATATTGTAATGACTGAGCATTACGCCTTTGGAATGACCGGTGGTACCGGAGGTGTAAATAATAGAAGCCAGGTCGTCTGGCAGCATCGCTTCTGTTGCGCCTCGTTGCGTTAATTTGCTTGCCGCCTGTTTTAATTTGCCGATTTCTTTACTGCCACGATCGATGATCTCCTTGATTGGGGCTTTGCTCTCTAACTGATACGGCGTAAAATCATCCAGGATGATAATTTGCTTCAGGTTTTCCAGCCTGGCATCTTCGATTTTGGCTATTTGTGCGGATGAGATAAAAATGGCTCTGGCCTGAGAGTGGCGAATAATGTGTTGCACTTCGTTTGGATGAAAATCCGGTAAAATCGGAACGGCCACCCTGCCAAAAGCGGTTATGGCAAAAAAGGCGATGGACCAGTGGGGCTTGCTCTCGCTTAAAATGGCAACGCGCTCTCCTTTTTCGATGCCCGCTTTACTTAACATGGCTTCGACTTCATGTACCCTGTCATAAAATTCCTTGTAAGTTATGGAGGGCTCTCCCACAAATGAAAGCGCAGGATGTTGGGCGTGTGTCTGATAAACGTACTCAAGAAGATCTTTAAACGTTTTTAAATGTTCCATTTTCGACCTTTTTCTTTTTTGGTTATTCTGTTAGTAAATAAATTACAAGTTAAATAATTGTCGGGCAAATAATTAACTTTACAAAGAGTGAGAGTAAAAGCAGCCGTAGTTTACGAATGAAGGGGCTAAAAGGACTTTTGCTTTGTTTTAACAGGCCGTGTCGGGAGGGGAAATCGCCATTGGATCATTGTGATTGGGGGATAGGAGGAAGGAGCGCTCTGTCAGAGCGCTCCGTGTGCGCGGTGGAGAGCATGGCCCGGGGCAACGCCCCGGGCCGCAATATTTCTCCCATAACCGGCAGCAATTTTGACCGGGCAGTCAAGTCGCCGCGGTTTTGCTGCCCTGAAGTAAATTCAAAAGTTTAACTTTTTACGCTGGCATTATCGTACAGATGGGGTGCACTGTTAAGGGGGACTCTTTCTCATTTAACGGCGTCCAGCTTTTGAATGGTAAAAAATGATAGAAGCCAAAACTGGAATGGGGCTTTATTTTGTTGATCGATTTTTCTTGATTTGCTCCGTGAGCAGATCATCCAGTTTTAACACCTTCATCAGACGTTCGTTAACATCTTCGGGCATCTCTTCCGGGCAATCCAGGTCGCGACACAAAAAAATGGTCTTTTTTACGGTGTCATAATACACCTTACAGGTCGGGCAATTATTGATATGCTCCAGGATCTCCTGGCAGGACGGATGATCCAGGTCTTCTCCCATTAAATCGCAAATTTGTTTAATCCGTTCTTTAGGATGAAGCATTACTTTCCCTCAACCTTTCTTCGAAATAATCCGACAAATAATTCCTCAAAAACTGGCGCGCCCTGCGCAGCCTGATCTTAACATTCTCTTCGGTAATGTTGAGAATCTCACTGGTTTCTTTAATGGACAATCCCTCGATATCCCGCAGAACGAACACGCTACGATAAATATCGGACAACTTGTTAATCGCCTCATTCAATTTTTGTTTTATCTCTTCATCAAACACATTAACCGATGGATCCTGGCTCCAATCCACAAATACACGGCTTTCGATACTCTCCTGAAAGTCAGGATCATCGTTCAGCTCCTGAAACACCACCTTTTTTTTACGCAGCCGCATCAAAGCGGCGTTGGTGGCAATCCGATAAATCCACGTAAAAAAAGAAGAACGGCCGTCAAATTTATCCAGCTTTTCAATGACCGTTAAAAACGTTTCCTGCAGTACGTCTTCCGCGTCCTCTTTACGACGCAGAATGCGCAGCGCCAGGTTGTAGATCCGATCACTGTATTTATTAACCAGTTGGGCCAGCGCCGCCCGATCGCCGTTCTTTGCCCGTTGAACTATTTCCTGTTCGTCCAAATGGATTTCTTCCTATTATGATGTTTAAAATTTTTCTATGATACAATATTCTTTTTTTTTAATCCGTTTTTAAACTTGTCAGAAATGAATTTAAAAAAAGATTAAAAGCGCAACAAATCTAATTATCAACACCAATCACGGCGGATTTCCCCACCGCGGATGTTTTCAGCGCTTCCTTTCCAGGCCCCAACCAAAAACAACCGCAACGTTCGCCAAAAAATTTTCTCGCAGATTGAGCAAATAATCTCAGAAAAAGATTAAACAAATTATTCTGAGACCAAAGCTAAGCAAATCGGCACAATTGCTCCCGGGGGGGGTCTCAAAAGAGAAATTAAATGTATAATTATTTAAAATCATGGAAAACATTACATTAGCCCTCACCCCCTGCCCCCTCTCCCGAAAATCGCTGACCTTTACCCACACATAGCACCGTGGGTTATGGGCCGTCTCGGCTTGAAGTAAAAATAATATACATCTCGGTTGCCGTATCCAATCGCTGTATTCCTCGCCAGAGCGTTACTGTGCCAGGCTCGCCATCACTCTTTCTGCCTAAATGGCCTCCGATCTGACCTACCATACGGATGGCTTCTCGTAAACTCATCGGCTCCTCCGGCGCTATGGGCGTCTTATGCACATAGCAATACAACGCTTTCCATTCCTCTTCTTTGAAAAATACGCTCGCCGGCGAATCCGGTATTTCACGACCTAACATGGTCATATGATAAATGCGCCAGGCTACAACCATATCCACGGCTAAGGCCGTCTCTAAACGATCCGCACTGCCTAATTGACGATCTTTTATGCGGCAGCCGCTCTTGAGCGTTCGATGATATATCTCGATACCCCAACGACGAGTGTACCACTGCACTCGTTGATAGGCATCAGTAAAATTCTCTACCGACACCGTGGTCAATAACATCCACTCTATTGGACTCTTAATATCAGCTGGCGGATCGACCTCTCGGATATAAACAGCCCACACCTTAATGGGCTTAGAGGACGAAAATCGTTTCGGCGGTTCTAAGTCTATCGACGAATAACGCAAGGACATCTTGGCCTCACGAGCCCTGATATTGCCCCTACGAGGAACATGAATTTGAAATTGACCGCGCTCTTCTTGACTGGACATGTAATCCCACAGATCAATTCCGGCCACTTTGCGATTGCGGCGCTTGCCCACGCGTACCAAAAGTCCTGCCTTGCTATCTTTCCTTTGAGCCTCATGAAATAATTCGTAGATATCCGCCTCTCGATCGCCCACGCTTACGATAAGCGTCTCCGGACATAACTTAGCGATCTCGTTGACCCGGCGATAACTACGTAACCATTTCATACTCTCTTTTTGCTCAATGGGTAATTCCTTCCGACGACGCGTCTTGCCTCGATCCTTCGGATCACGAGCCCATACCTGGGCATCCAATACGCCTAACGGCGTGCCATCCTCACTAAAGGCCAATGTATCATGTAAAATCAAGCCAATGCTCTGGTGATCTATATGGCTTGTCGGCCCCAAGTCTTTGGTCATGGGATGCGTGCTGTAGTCTAAAATGGTCGTGTCCTGAGGCGCTAAAACCACCTTGTGTTCTTTTATGCGATCTATCGTCGCCTCGGTATGTGCATCTAAAATAATATCCATGGTTACCTTCTCGTTTTGAAAAAATCGATAGGCGCCCATCGTGCGCGCCTTACCACCACAGGCCTCCGGAATGTTGGCCTGCGGCTTGTTGTAAAAGTCATCCGCTATGGCGTACAAACGCTGTTTGAGACGATTGTCATATAAGCGAATGCTGCCAAATTCCCGCTCCGCCCAATTCGATGAGTCTTTGATTAATCGTCCTTGGCCTAAACCGTCCGCACTCTCCTGACACAAAATCTTTCGCCAGTTCCTTTGCAATGGATAAAGAAATACCTTTTTGGCGATACCGTCACGACGACCGCTGGTATTTCCTACATAAAGCCAGTTGGAAGCCAGGTAACCGATGCCTTTGAAAACACTAGAATCCACATAACTTTCCACCAAAACCGGGCGATAACCATAACGACTCTCCCAATCGGTTCCAATACGCTGCAAGGCTTTACTCAACAGAAATGAAGCCAGATTCTTGACCTTAACCGTAGGTACGATCAAAAAACGATCATTACTGATCACATACTGGATATTCTCCCTTCGCGCCTTTTCGCTCCAGCCAATATAGGCATCCCTGGCTCGTAATTTATAAGTCGCTGAACTAAAGCCTAAAGCGCCAATATAGCCATACTTCTCGCTTTTTACAATATAGCGAATCTGAGCGCCACAAAGTTTTGCGCTTTTAAGGTAATGGAAATTCTCTATTAACTGAAACCATGCGCGCGAATCCTTGCTGTAGCGGCTTTTGATCGGCTCGATTACAATTTCGCCTAAAACCGATAAATGGCCTTCAATGGAGGCGATTGGAACATCAAGCTTACGCTTTTTCTTTTTTTCAAAAGCATAGCTTTTTTTTCGTTCTGGTAATTTGATTAAACCGCGCCGATCCAGCTCTAATAAGGCTTTACGGCAGCTCATCTCCTGGAATTTCCCATTGGGAGATTTCCAGTCCATCAGTTCGCATACCTCTCGTGATAATTTCCTACGAGATATCTGCGGCTGCCGGGCAATGATCGCATTAATACGTTTTAATATTGGTTCGCTAAAAATTTTCCCATATATTTGCATGTAGAAAATTTAACAAATTATTCCCCCTGTGTCAAGTGTGTGCCAGGTCCAGCGAAAATCGGGAGAGGGGGAATTAAAGGGGGTGAGGGAAAGAAAAAATTTATAAAAATACATTGTCTTTGACTTTTGGGACAGCCCCGGGCTGGGGGATGAGTTTTTAAAACAGCTCAAAAATTTTCAAATCCCGCCAGAGAGGCTGTTGCAAATTCAGTTTGAGTAAAATTCAAAAAATTTGTAAATTCTGGGCGACAGATAAAACAAGTAATAACAAAGGAATTCCATGAGTTTTATTACTTATAATCGCTCACAAATGAATCTCTTTGGCTATAGTGTGGAAGATTTTGCCAGAGACGATCCAAAGAGTCGATTTGTAGTGGAGTTGGTTTCGCGCCTTGATTTAAGTGCACTTTATTCCCGTTATAGTTCACAAGGCGGTGATTCTTATGCCCCAGACATGATGCTTGCCTTATGGTTTTATGCTTATAGTAACGGCATTACCAGCACCCGTAAGCTGGAGGAATTGTGTAAATATGATACGCGCTACATTTATATCACTGGGAATCAGCATCCGGATCATAGTACATTAAGTCGTTTTCGCAAGGCACATTTGGATTTATTAGACCAATATTTTGTAGAGATACTTTTAATTGCCCAGGCCGAAGGCATAAGTAGTTTCAACCAGATAGCCATAGATGGCACGAAAATCAAAGCGCACAGCAGTAAGCGTCATGGCTACACTGAGGATCAATTAGACAAACGTATAGAGAAGTTAAGAGCAGAGATCAAGCAATACATGCAGCGCTGTAATTTTGTAGAACAGGGGGCCACGGATGAATTAGATTTAGAAACTCTTCGAGCGGAGAAAGAACGGCTTGAGCGCTTAGAGAAAGAGATATTAGAACGTAAAGCCCAATTGAAAGAGCGTAAGAAACAGCTCAAATCAGAACACCGTTCAAGACATCAAATAAATGTAAAAGAGCCGGATGCCCGCATGATGCCTTCGGTGGATGGACCGGGCTATAACGCACAATTAGGCGTAGATATGTCCAGTCATTTAATAGTAGCTCATGAAGTCGTAAGCCAGCCCAACGACCAGGGTCAATTCATACCGATTCAAGAACAAGTAGAGAAGAATCTTGGTTCAGATGATAAGCGATCTTACACGGCCGATTCCGGTTATCACAATAGCACAGACCTAAAAGAATTGGAAGAAAAGCAGATTGATGCCGTAATAGCCGATCCCCAGTTATCCAATCGTTCGATAAAGGAGACACCAACCTCCAAGGAAGAATTGCAAAAAGAAGAAAGAAAACTAAAACGAAGTGATTTTGTGTATCATGAACAGGGAGATTACTATGAATGTCCGACGGGTAAGAAGCTTTTTCCAGTTGAGAGAAATAGCGAACGGATCGTATATCGTTCCAATGATTGTCAGGATTGTCCCTTAATTAATTTATGCATTTCCAGTAAAAAGAAAGTTAAGCAAATCCATCGTTCAGTTAATGAGAGTTATTGCGAACGTATGGCGAAAAAGTTACAAACTTCAGCGGCGCAGGAACGACTAAAAAAGCGTTCGGTGACAGTTGAACCTGTTTTTGGTAACTTGAAGCATAATTTAGGCTATCGTGGATTTTCCTTATCTGGTCTTAATAATGTTCGTAGTGAATTTACGTTAATGTGTATTGGGCATAATATTAATGTTCTATTTAAAAATATGTTAGGGAAACGTTTAGCAGCGTTTATAACAGCATCACAAGAAAAAGATGATCTATTAATTTTATTTTCAAAGAATATTTTGGCGTTTTTAATTCTATATTTTGCCCAACGCTTAAGAATGAGAAAAAATTATCAATATCGGAGAATATAAGCATTAATTCCTCCCCCCCATGCAACAGCCTCCAGAGCGGGACAGATTCTACAAAGGAAGTATCCTAAAGATTAATGGTTACCAGCGCTGAATTGTTCTTGGAAATCCTTCGCCCCTACATAAACGGTGGTGAGAATTCACCACATTTGCAGAAACATTTTTGAAATGACAGACTAACTATTCAACCAATACAGCAGCACAAAAATTTTCAAACCCCGCCAATGCGCGACAGATCTTACAAGGGAAGCTTTGATGTTTTCACAGCCTGCAGAAAATGTCTTTCACGGGCGATATCCTCCCGCTGTTTTTCTCGTTTTGCCATCAACTAAGCGCGCCATTTCTCTACCTTTTTAATTTGAGAACCCGGAATTTAATGGCTTTTGTTTACGTTTTTTAGCATACCGCCGATAATTGAGGTAACTTTGTAACCTCAACATTAAACTTTGCATCAAAGACAAAGTTATTTTAAACGGAAGAATGAAAACAAACAACGAAATGAAATAGGAGATACAGATGTCTGAGATTAAACATTATCCTGTAATTGTTATTGGCTCCGGACCTGCCGGATTAACGGCCGCCATTTACACCTCGCGCGCCGAACTCAAAACCCTCGTTCTGGAAGGCAACCAACCGGGCGGTCAGTTAACCATTACCACCGAAGTTGAAAACTTTCCCGGTTTTCCTCAGGGCATACAGGGCCCGCAGTTAATGCAAGACATGCGGGAACAGGCCAATCGCTTTGGAGCCGAAACGGTATTCGAAATGGCTCATGAGGTAGATTTTTCTAAACGTCCTTTTACCGTAAAAGCCGATAGCGGCCTTTACTCAGCAGATGCCGTGATCATTGCTACCGGCGCTTCCGCTCGCTGGCTTGGGCTGGAATCCGAAAAACGGTTGATGGGCAAAGGCGTTTCGGCCTGCGCCACCTGCGACGGTTTTTTCTACAAAGATAAAGAAGTTATTGTCGTGGGCGGCGGCGACTCCGCCATGGAAGAAGCGACCTTTTTAACCAAGTTCGCCAAAAAAGTTTACATCGTCCATCGACGCAATGAATTTCGCGCCTCCAAAATCATGATTAAACGCGCCGAAGAAAATCCGAAAATTGAGTTTATTTTAAACCATGTCATCAGCGAAATTTTAGGCGACGATTTTGTCACAGGCGTGCGCTTGAAGAACACGCAAAACGGCGAAGAACACGAAATGCCCATTGACGGCGTTTTTATGGCCATCGGACACATCCCCAACACCTCCATTTTTAAAAACCAGATTGAGATGGATGAAACCGGTTACATTATCACCCAGCCCGATTCCACCAGAACCAACGTACCGGGCGTGTTTGCCTGCGGCGATGTTCAGGACAAAATCTATCGTCAGGCGATTACAGCAGCCGGCAGCGGTTGCATGGCCGCCCTGGACGCCGAAAAATTTTTAGCCGAGCAGGAATAAAATAAAAACAAAGGGCTTTTTTTGCCCGCAAACAAAAAAATCTAAAAGCGCAGAAAACCAGACCAACTGTTCTGCGCTTTTTCATTAACCGGCACGGAGAGAAAAAATGGACAGGCGTTTATTCCAGCAGGCCAAAGAACTGTACCGCGGTTTTTACATTACCCAACCTGTTGGCAATAATGCTTTTTCATTTGCTCAACGACAGCATAAAAAAATCTTTGTTCCTCCGTTACAACAGGGTACTTTATCCGATGTTCAAATAGGCGACGAAATCGTTTTCGTTGAAATTGAAGAGGGCGTGGAACACCCACGCACCGGCCTTAAAAATTTTGTTTACTGGCCATATCAAAACAAGCCCGTCTTTATTTTCGACAATCACAACCACGCCTTTTTTTTCTGGCTTTTGGGTTATTTAAGCGGTATTGTTAAGCCGCATTTGCAACTGGTACATGTGGATCAACATACCGATGTGTGGGAGCCGGAGAAATTCCCCTCTTTTTCGTTACAGCCGCCTCCGGATTTGAAAGAGGTCTTCCATTACACCAATTACCACCTAAATGTGGGCACCTTTATCAAACCGGCCCTACAGTTAAACTTGTTTTCCGATTTGCAAATCGTCAATACCTCAGCAGAATATGGCATTTCCTTCAATGAACCGATCGTCCTGGATATCGACCTTGATATTTTTGCTCCGGGCAGCTCTGTCATCGAAGATCGGGAAAAAATCCGCAAAGTACGGGAATGGATCGAGCAGGCCGTTTTGATCACCATTGCCACCAGTCCGTTTTTCATCGATCAGCAACTGGCCTTGCATTGGCTGAACGAAATCTTTAATATGTGAAATAAAATATTTGCATTTTTGGCAAACAATGTATTGATTAATAGGCGACGTAACAAATCTGGAGGAGTTATGAAACCATTTTCTTTTTTCTTAATTTTTTTCATTTTATCGCTATTTACGACACAGGCCTTTGCCCAGCAGGATCCCATTATCGGAAAATGGAAAACCATTGACGATGAAACCGGCCAGCCCAAATCGATCGTCGAAATTTACATGCGCGACGGCAAATTTTACGGCCGGGTGGATTCCCTGTTCCGTAAACCGGGCGAAGACCCCAATCCAAAATGCGATAAATGTCCGGAAGACGACCCGCGCTACAACCAGCCAGTATTGGGCATGGAGATCATCAAAGATATGGTGAAAGACGGCGATGAGTACACCGGCGGAACCATTCTCGATCCCAAAAAGGGCAAAATCTATCGCTGTAAATTGTGGCTTGAAGATGGAAAGCTCATGGTGCGCGGATATGTCGCCTTTTTTTACCGGACACAAACCTGGTACCGTGTCAAATAAACAAAACCCGATCTGTTCTTTTTAGCTCCTGTCATTCTATTGTTTTTATAAATGGCAGGGGCTGTTTTTTTGCAACGTAGCGCCCATCCCCGCTACTCTGTTTTAATCAATCACATTTTTACAAATTCGGAGAAGTCATGCCTTCCAAAATACGATGGGGCATTTTAGGCCCCGGAGCAATCGCCCATAGTTTTGCAGAAGATTTAAAGCGCGTTGAAGATGCGCAACTGGTAGCCGTTGGTTCGCGAGACGCTCAACGCGCGCGGAGATTTGCACAAAAATTCGACATCCCCCATGCTTTCGACTCTTATCAGGCTCTGGCCCGCTTTGAAGAGCTGGATGTCATCTACATTGCCACACCACACAGCCGCCACTATGAGGACATGCTCCTTTGCCTGGAATTTAACAAACATATTCTTTGCGAAAAATCGTTTACCATCAATGCAAGGCAGGCAAAAGAGGTGTTACGCATTGCCCGACAAAAAAAGCTTTTTGTAATGGAAGCCATGTGGACGCGCTTTTTACCGGTTATCTTCAAACTGCGCCAATTGTTACAGGCCGGGGAAATCGGACGGTTAATCATGATGACGGCCGATCTGGGATTTAATTTTCCCTTTCATCCCGAACACCGCGTGTTTAATCCCCATTTAGGCGGAGGCGCGCTGCTGGATGTTGGCATTTACCCGCTTTCTTTATGCCACTACCTGATGGGCGTTCCGGATGAGCTGACGACGCTGGCGTATCTGGGGCAGACCAATGTTGACGAGCTGGCCTCTGTGATTTTCAAATATCAGGATGGACGAATGGCCAATCTTTACGCCTCACTGCGCTCCCACACGCCTTCAGACGCGGTTTTTATGGGCACCGAAGGCGTCATCCGCTTACTACCGCCCCTTTACCGGCCGACAGGAATTAGCCTGAAAAAGGCTGGTCAACAGGAGCAATTGATAAAAGCGGAATGGGAGGGCAACGGTTACCTTTACGAAGCCCGCGAGGTCGGACGCTGCCTAAAACAAGGAAAGCTTGAAAGCGCCATCATGCCCCATGAAGATACCATTATCATCATGGAGTTAATGGATTCCATCCGGGCTCAATGGGGCCTGACCTATCCCATGGAAGCCCGATAAACTTTAAGGCAAGGTGATTTCCATATTGTGCTTGCTAAAAATATCGATCAAACTATCCACATCGATCGGTTTGCTGAATAAATATCCCTGAAACTGTTTGCAGTCGTTCTGCCTTAAAAACTCCAGATGCTCCGATGTTTCAACTCCTTCGGCCACCATGTTTTTGTTCAAACTTTTGCCCATGGCCAGAATGGCTCGAATCATATCCTTGTTCTTTACATCGGAATTGATTTTTGAAATATAGCTGCGATCGATTTTGATGGTTTGCGCGGGGATATTCTGCAAATAGTTTAAGGATGCATAGCCCGTGCCAAAATCGTCAATGGCCAGTTCCACGCCCATCCCCACCAGCGCCGAAATATTTTTGTGGATAGAAGTCCCCTCATCCATCAGACTGGTTTCGGTGATTTCCAGCTGGATGTTTCTGGGATTCAGATGATTTTCGAGCAAAGCATTCTGCAAACTTCGGGCGAAATCTTCCGACTTTAAGCCAAGCGGCGAAACATTGATCGACAGATACAAACCGTTATTATGAAATTTGGAAATCTCGTTAAAATCACCCAACGTACGATCAATAATCCATTTATTAAAATAATTAATCAGGTGACTTTCTTCCGCAATGGGAATAAACTCCGCCGGCGACACATTGCCCAGGCGCGGATTTTTCCAGCGGATAAGCGCTTCCACACCGATTATCTTAAAATTGTTGACCTTGCCATTGGAAGCCAGGATAGGTTGATAATGCATGGTAAATTGTTCGTCAAACGATTGAGCCTCGATCACCTCTTTAAGTTCGTTCACAATCTGCAATCGTTTTAAAGAACGTTCGGTCATTTGTTGAGCAAAAAACTTATATCCGGCCTTGCCCTCATTTTTAACCTCATACATGGCAATATCTGCGCTTTTGACCAGGTCTTCTGTCTTTAAACCATCATTGGGGATCAAAGAGATGCCAATACTCGGAGAAATGGAGGTAATAACCTGATCTTTAATTTCATAAGGTTCAGAAAGCGCTTTCACCAGTTTTTCGGCAACCAGGCCGGCATCGACTTCCTTTTTAATGCTGCGTAATAACACCGTAAATTCATCCCCGCCCAGACGAAACACCTGATCGCTTTTGCGCAACAAACGCACCATCCTCCGGGCCGCTTCGCGCAAAACATTGTCGCCATAATCGTGGCCCAGCGTATCGTTTATAAATTTGAAGTTATCAAGATCAATAAAAAGGATGGCGCTTAACATGTCTCGGACACGAGTCGCTTCTTTTACCACCTGGTTAAGCTGTTCGTAAAAAGCGTCCCGGTTGCGCAAACCGGTTAAACGATCGTGATAAGCCAGGTATTTCAATTCTTTTTGAGAAAGCACCAGGTGCGTTAAATTATTGCCAAATAAAACGACGGCGATGACCTTTTTGTTTTTGGAGTCTAAAAGCGGCAAAAAAATTCTCTTGTAGTAAAAGGTTCTATTCTTCTCTGTAAAATAGAGCTTTTCGGTAAAGCGCGTTAATTGACCCGACTTCAATGCCCGTTCAAAATATTTTTTTCGTAAATTCATGGCGGCAGGATCAATTTGTAATCGATAAAAATAATACTCTTCATCTTTTTGGAGGAATTCTTTTGCCGGGATACCATTGGTAAAATAATAATTATTGATGAAAATAAATTTGCCGCTTAAATCAAACACGGCAATTTCCATGGGAATCTTTTGAAAGATGTCAAAATAATCTTCCAGTGACCTGACCTTACGCTTCTTAAATAAACTAATCATTTTCGACCCTGTATTTTAAGTTTGTCAACGGCACTAAAGAAGTTAAATTAAATTTTTGGGTAAAATATACCTCCCACATAATTTTCTTATTTCATCGTCCACTTTTAAAAAAACTTAATTTTATCGAAATCCATGGAAAAGCCGATGAAAACATCATACGCCCATCGTTTATGGAAACGGCTTTTCTCGCTGTTGATCGTTTTTACTGCTTGTCGTTGTTGCGCCGTCCAAACTCCGGCCCGCTATTCGCTAATAAGGGGCATTTTTTTAATTATTTTTTCCCCTTTAAATTTTTAGAAAGATTTAGTATATTCTAAAAAGCAAAAAAAATCGGAAAAATATGCCATGAGACGTTTATTCTTCTTCATTATCTTATTCATCTGTACCCATCTACTGCTGGCCCAACCTCTGCCGCGCGTTTCGCCGGAAGACGTGGATCTTGATCCGCAGGTTCTGCAACAGGCCGATCGCGTTATCGAACAGGCCATTGCAGACAGCATCATTCCGGGCGCGGTGTTGTTGGTGATGCGGTCCAACAAAATTGCCTACCACAAGGCTTACGGGTATCGCCAATTGGTTCCGCAAAAAAAACCGATGGAATTGAACACCATCTTTGATCTGGCTTCCATTACAAAACCGCTGGCAACGGCAACTTCTATCATGATTTTACTGGATCGCGGATATTTGAGACTAAAGGATGCGGTTGACCTGTATGTCCCGGAGTTTAAAAGCTACAAGGGGCCCTTTTCCGACAAGCCCATCCGCCTCATCCATTTGTTAACTCACACATCGGGCCTGCCGCCTTATGCGCCGGTAGCCGAATTAAAAGAAAAATATGGCTCCCCTGCGCCAGACTCGTTGATTCGCTACATTGCCACGGTAAAACGTCATCACGCGCCGGGAACCTACTTCAAATACAGCTGCTTAAACTTTATTACGCTGCAACGCGTAGTAAAGAGCATCACCGGTCAACCGCTGGATGTCTTTGCCAAACGTAACATCTTCGAAAAACTGGGGATGAAAAATACCTTTTATACCCTGCCAAAAAACAAAATTCAGGCCTGCGCCGCCACCGAACGGCTGGAAAACGGCGAAGTGTTAATCGGCAGAGTTCACGATCCGCTGGCACGCATCATAAATGGCGGCGTTTCTGGCAATGCCGGCGTTTTTTCCACCGCGGAAGACCTGGCAGTCTTCAGCGCCATGTTGCTTAATCAGGGCGCCTGGAACGGACAACGTATTTTAAATCGCTTAACCGTACAAAAAATGATTAGCGTTCCGGCAGGCTTCGAAGCCTTTGGGCGCGCCCTGGGCTGGGATGTTTCGTCTCCTTACAATTCCAACTTGGGCGATCTTTTCAGTTCAAAGGCTTTTGGCCATACCGGCTACACGGGCACATCCATTGCCATCGATCCGGAATATCAGGTTGCGGTTATCCTGCTGACTAACCGCGTGCATCCCACCGATTCAGGCAGCGTTGTGCGCTTGCGTTCGCTGATCTCAAATATTGTAGGCGCATCCATTAAGTAGCTAAAAGGAGGAGATGATGATCACTTTATATGGTGTTCCCACATGTCAAAAAATTCGAAAAACCAGGGCTTTGCTGGAACAATTAGATATAGACTATCAGTTTGTCAACGTTAAAAAAACGCCCATTCCCGAAGATGAATTAAGAACTATTGTCGCCCAGTTGGGGCTTGACAAAGTCATTAATTCCAAAGGGCCCACCTATCGTAAGTTAGGACTTAAAAATAAAAACCTGAGCGATGAAGAACTTTTTCAGATCTTATTAAAAGAACAGGGAATGATCACGCGCCCTTTAATAAAAAAAGGCGATCGCTACTGGATTGGCATGGATGAAGAAGGTATCAAGCAATTCTTATCTTAAAAAGCAAAGGACATTCTATGAGATTGACGGCGGTCATTTTAGGAGGAGGCCGGGGCACCCGCCTTTATCCCCTTACAAAACTCAGATCAAAACCGGCGGTGCCCATTGGCGGTAAGTTTAGATTAATTGACATTCCGATCAGCAATTGTTTGCATTCCGATGTACGTAAAATTTTTATCCTTACGCAATTTAATACAGAGTCTTTGCACCGCCATATTACCAGAACCTATCAATTCGATAATTTTAGCAAAGGCTTTGTTCGCATTTTGGCCGCCCAGCAAACCGACGAAATCCAGGAATGGTACCAGGGAACGGCAGATGCCGTGCGCAAAAATTTAAGATTCCTTCATTCCGCAGACGACCATATCATCATTCTTTCCGGCGATCACCTTTATCGGATGGATTACCGCAAATTTTTTGACTACCATCTGACCACGGGCGCCGATATTTCCATTGCCGTAAAACCCATTGAAGAACACCAGGCAAAAGGACTGGGCATATTAAAGGCCAATAGCGAGGGCGAAATTACCGAATTTATCGAAAAACCGGAAGACTCTGAAATTTTACAAAATTTTAAAGCAGAGCCTGAAATCTTCCGTTTGTTTGATATCCATCAGGGCAGCCGCACCCATTTAGCCTCCATGGGAATTTATATTTTTAAAAAGGAGATTTTATTCGACGTTCTCAGCTCAAACGACCACGAAGATTTTGGCAGAGGAATCATTCCTCAGTGCATCAATAAATTAAAAGTGGCCGCCTATCTTTTTGACGGCTACTGGGAAGATATTGGGACCATTAAAGCGTTTTTTGACGCGCACATGGAATTAATTCAGCCGGTCCCTAAATTTGATTTTTACGATGAAGAACATCCGTTCTACACGCATCCCCGCTATCTCCCTCCGTCTAAAGTTTACAACTGTCAAATTCATCGGTCTCTAATGGCTGAAGGCTGTATTCTGTTAGGTTCCATCATAGAAAATTCAATTATCGGCATCCGTTCCTTTGTGGAAGAGGGCGCCTTAATCCAGAACTCCATCATTATGGGAAACACACGTTACGAAACACTGGAGACCAAGGAGCAAAACACCAGACAGAACATTCCCAACCTGGGTATCGGACATCATTGTATCATCCGTAATGCTATTGTTGATCTGGATTGCCGAATCGGCAACAATGTTCATCTGATTAACAAAGATAAAAAATCTTACTACGACGGCGACTTTTACAACATACGCGACGGCATTATCGTAATTCCAAAAAATACGGTGATTCCGGACAATACGATTGTTTAAAATGATTACCGGCTTCCGGAGATTCACAAATAAAATTGACAGATTTACTGCCGATTTTTTACGCATCGATTTTTATCATCTTTAAGAAAGATCGGCTTTAAAAACACGTTATAAATAAGTGTAAATAAAGATAAAAGAACGCGCGAAAACTTGACTTAAAAATGATTGTATTCTGTCGATTGTGATTTAATTATTTTGTAAGTGATTAATAATTAAGTTGATATCGCAAATCAAATATGTTGAATATGATCTGATAATGTATTATCTTTAGTGCGCTTATGCGTTTGAAATTTAACTTACAGAAGGAGGTGCTATGCACAAACGTTTAATTGTTTTTTTGATGACACTCTGCTTTAGCTTTACGCAAAGTTATGGCTCTGGATTTTCCATTTACGAGCAGGGTACAAAGTCCATGGCCATGGCCGGCGCTTTTGTGGCTCAGGCCAATGACGCGAGCGCTATTTTTTACAACCCGGCCGGTATTACCTCATTAAAAGGATGGAATGTGGCTCTTGGCGGCACCATTATTCAACCTCAAGCCCATTTTATCGGCCCCACGGCCAAAGATCCTAATCTTTACAATGCAGCCAAAAAAGAGACCTTTTTCCCGCCACATCTTTATGTTTCTTACGCCATGAACGAAAAATTGAGTGTGGGACTGGGCGTTTATGCCCCTTTTGGTCTCGCTTCTGACTGGGGCAAAGACTGGCCAGGCAAATATCTTGCCACCCGTTCAGAGCTTGAAGCCGTTTTTATTAATCCGGTTGTTGCCTACAAAGTAATGGAAAATCTTTCGGTGGCCGTTGGTTTTGAATACGCCATCGCCAAAGTGAACCTGCAAAAAGTGGTCAACTATCCCATCCGCAATGTAGATGTGTACTCCACCCTGGAAGCATCCACCACGGGTATGGGATTTAATCTGGGCTTGCAATACAAGGTAACGGAACGGTTGACCTTGGGCGCAGCGTACCGCAGCAATGTTTTGCTTGAGTTCAAAGACGGAGACGCGACCTTCGATTACCCGGCTCTGGATGCCAACGACCCTGAACAACAGGTAATTCTGGCCGAACTCAAAGCGTTGTTTCCTAATACAAAAGGAAGCGCCGATCTGAAATTACCGACTCTTACCGCCGTTGGTATTGCTTACGATTTTACTGAAAAATTAACCGCCGAGTTTGATTATTTGCTAATCGGTTGGAGCTCTTACGACGTTTTAAAAGTTAAATTTAAAGATCCTGTGGGCGGCAAAACAGAAACGATTAGCGAACGGAAATACCAGAATTCGGCCAGCTATCGTTTTGGAATGGAATACCGCCTGAATGAAAAGCTGGCATTACGCGCCGGTTATATGAGAGACAACCACGCCGTGCCCGATGAACGCGTGGAACCTTCTTTGCCAGAAGGCGATCGTAACATCTACAATATCGGCTTTGGTTATAAAATGGGTAATATTACCGTTGACTTCGCCTACATGCTGCTCTTGCAGGATGATCGTGAAATCACCAATTCCGTTGACGATTTTAACGGTAAATACGAAAGTTTAGCCAATCTGTACGGTTTAACCATTGGCTATGCGTTTTAAGGAAAAGAGGAGGATAATATAGATGAAAATTTTTAGATCATTATTAGCGCTGGTTCTTTTAAGCTTTTTTATCGGCTGCCAATTGCAAGAACCATCAGTAAAACAATCTGAGCCGGTGCAGATTAACCAGACCACTCAGCAGTTATTTGCCAGCTTTGTGGCCCTGGGCAACAGTCTTACTGCCGGCTATCAATCGGCCGCTTTGACCGCCAAATATCAGGAATATAGTTTTGTCAATCAAATTGCCAAACAGGCCGGCTATAATGATTTTCAGCAGCCCCTGCTGGCCTGGCCGGGCATCGGCTCTTACACCACTAAAGGCGCAGGCATTCTGGTTTTCAACGGATTTGACGCAGAAGGAAACCCGATTATTGGTCCGGTGCCGTATGCCACCACCGGTTTCGATCCGTTTAATCCATTTTTAAGCGCAGAAGTTGCCACCCTGCCACGTCCTTACAACAACCTGGGCGTTCCGGCCGCTGTTTTGGCCGATTTAGACAGCGCGATTTCTGCGGCGCAAAGCTACAGCGGCTCTGCCTTTTTTGACATCGTTTTACGTAACCCGAACCTGGGCAATACCACGGCCTTAGATCAGGCCCTGATGCTGCGGCCCACGCTCGTTTCGTTGTGGATTGGCAACAACGACGTTCTTGGTTATGCCACCAGCGGCGGGACCAATCCTGCGGCGCCAACCGATAAAGACGTTTTTGGCTACCTGTACGATGGTCTGCTGGCCAAATTAACCGGCGCCGGCGCTAAAGTGGTTGTGGCTAATATTCCCGATGTTACCAGCATTCCCTTCTTTACAACTGTACCTTACATGGTGGAAGTTCAGGGACAAAATGTTGCGCTGGTTATTCAGGCCACGGACGGCGTACGCCAGGCAACGGCTGAAGACCTGATATTGTTAAGCGCAAAGAGCATAATTGGGGACGTTTCCGGCACGTATGGACCGGCCGGCGTTCCGGTGGGTTTTGATCCCAGCGCCCCTCTGCCTTCTGCTCTGGTGCTGGATAAAGACGAAAAAGCCATTGCCCAGCAGGCCGTGGCTGATTTTAACGCAACCATTGAGGGACTGGTTGCCAAATATGCCGGTCAGGTTGCCTTTGTAGATATTAACAAACTGCTTATGGACGCTGCCGATGAAGACGGTTATGTCATCGCCGGCATTAAGTTCACCACCCAGTATTTGACCGGCTATATTTTCAGCCTGGATGGCGTTCATCCTTCGAACATTGGCTATGCACTGGTGGCCAACGAATTTATTACGGCCATCAATGAAACCTTTGGCGCCAATGTCCCGACTATTGATATCCTGCAATTTATGGAAGAACAAAAACCCGTAAAACTGGATGTCGCTAAAACAGCCAGTCTGCCAGACTTAACCACCTTGCCTGAAATCTTCGGCGGCAAAATTACGCTGTAATTTCTTTTTATATGACAGTTAAAAGGCAGAGAGTTTTCTCTCTGCCTTTTTTATTTATGCCCGGCGCAAGATTGCGAGAACGAATCCAGAACTGCGTAAGGAGTGAATGCCAGTCAAAAAAAAACACATTTTGTGTGAACGACCTTTACGCCTTCATTATTAATTAACTCAGAAATTAACAATTGAGCAATAGTTAAAAAAACACAGCCCACACGAATCTTTTTGACCAAATTTACGTATTTTTTTGTAATTTTAAGCAATCTGTGATTTAATTGTATTTAACCGTGATCAAATTATGCGTATATTTGGCATTAATTGTAAACAATTAAAATACAGAATATTTTGTGCTTTGAGCTGCGTTAACAACCGTTTTGCAGGAGGCTCCATGTTAAAAAAACTCTTTTTAATGCTTTTACTGCCGGCTTCTGTTTTATTGGCGTCCGGATTTTCCATTTACGAGCAAAGCGCTCGCGCCACAGGCATGGCCGGCGCCGTTATTGCCCGGGCCGATGATCCCTCAGCCATTTTTTACAATCCTGCAGGCATCAGCGCCCTGCAAGGCTGGCAACTAAATGCCGGCACCACCTTAATCCAGCCAGAATTCGGCTTTACGGGCCCGACAAACATGGATTCCCGTTACTTTACCAGAGCGCAAAAGGGCTCTTTCTTTCCCTCCACTTTTTACTTAACTTACCAGATAAAGCCGGGCCTCACTGTGGGTGTCAGCCTTTACTCTCCCTTTGGGCTGGCAAGTGAATGGGGCACAGATTCCCAACCATGGGTGGGGAGACTATTAGCCACTAAAACAGAATTGACTTCCTTTGCTGTAAACCCGGTCATCGCCTACCGACTGGGAGACAACCTTTCGCTCGCTCTGGGATTTTCTGTATTACAGGCCAATGTAACCATGGAAAAAGATATTTATTTTGCGCCGCGCATGCTTTACGGACACTCCCGGTTGGAAGCAGGCGCTCTGGGGACAGGCTTTAATCTTGGAATTCAATACACCCTTTTCGGACGTTTACACCTGGGCGCCCAGTATCGAAGCGGCACCAATCTGAAATTTGAGGACGGCGACGCCTATTTTTCCTTTCCGCAAACTACCGATGCGGTTATCAATCAGGAAATTGCCTCCCTGTTTCCTGCAAAAACAAAGGGAAGCGCAGAATTAAATCTGCCGGCTTCGTATGGACTGGGCATTGCGTTAGATTTTACAAAAAACCTGAGTTTCGAATTGGATTACCTGGTTCAGGCCTGGAGTTCTTACGATGAGCTCAAAATTACCTTTAAAGACCCCGTGGCTGGCCAGACCGAGAGCGTCAATCCGCGCCATTACCAGGATTCTTACAGCATACGATTCGGTCTGGAGTATCGGATGGAAAATAATTTTACCGTGCGCGCCGGTTACTGCTGGGATCAGCATGCCGTTCCCGATGAATATGTGGAGCCGGGTTTACCGGAGTCGGATCGACACAATTACACACTTGGCTTTGGCTACCGTTTCCATCGCATTTCGATTGATCTGGCCTACCATCTGCTATTACAGGATGACCGTGAAGTATCGAACACGGTACACAATTTTGATGGGAAATACACGGGTATGGCCAATCTTTACGGCTTAAGCGTCGGTTATTCATTTTAGGCAATAGAAGGAGTTTTTTCCATGAAAATAAAATTATTACTCGTTTTAAGCGTTGCTTTTTTACTTTTTTCGTGCAGCCTGTTAGAACCTAAAATTAAAAGTTCCAGTCTGAGCACCAACGAAAAAATGCTGTTCAGCCGTTTGGTGGCCCTGGGCGATAATATCATTTCGGGCTATCAATCTGCCGCTCTGGTCGAAAAACATCAAAAACGTAGTTTTGTCGCTTTAATTGCCCAACAGGGCGAAACGCCAGATTTTATGCAACCGTACATTGGCTATCCCGGCCTGGGATCGGAATCTTACGCAGGATTTGGCATTTTACGTTTGAAATATCTGGACAATCCTGAAACGCCGCAAACCGTAAATCCGGATCCGGTCATTTATGCCGAGGCCTTTTCCGATTACGGCTATGATCCTGCCGCGATGGCTTTTTCTTCTGAGGAAGTCATGTACTGGCCTCTGCCCTACAACAACCTTGCCGTTCCCGGCATTTATGTGGATGACGTTTACAAAGCTACCATCAGACTGCGCAGCCGCAGTAAAAGCGGTTTGTTAGACGTTATTTTGCGCAATCCGTTACCCGATCCTTACGGCTACAAAACGGCCTTTGCCCAGGCCAAACTGTTTCAGCCTTCGCTAATCCTATGCTGGGCCGGCATGTACGATATTTTGTCCTATGCCCAGTACAGCGCCATCAATCCGGTGGAAGAACCGCCCACCTCAAAAGAAGATTTCGCTCAATATTTTTCTGAACTGATGGATTCCTTAAAAAGCACGCAGGCGGCGGTGATTGTCGCTAACATCCCCGACATTCTGGATATGCCCTATTTCCATTCGGTTCCGGGCGTGGTCATAGACACTGTCACCAACACGCCGGCCTTGGACGACAATGGCAATCCCATTCCATTGGTGGGCGTAAATGAAGGCGATTTAATTCTTTCGCCAGCCAAAATTTTCATCAAACAGGGCTATGGTTTGCCTGCCGATTTTCCAAACAGCAACGGCCAGCCTCTGCCGGAAGATGTTATTTTAACGCCGGATGAACAGGCTGTGGTTAAAGACATAACAGAGGGCTTCAACGCGGCCATCGATTCCATCTGCAGCTTAAGGAATATCCCGGTAGTGGATATGTACGGCTTTTTTAAAGAGGTCGCTAATGGCTTGCAGGTAGCGGGCCTAAAGGTGACGGCCGATTTTATTACCGGCGGATTTTACAGCCTGGACGGCGTTCATCCTTCGGATCTGGGGCATGTGTTAATTGCCAATGAGTGGCTGGCGGCCATTAACAACCATTTCCGCGTGAGCGTACCGCTGATTAATGTCATGGACCATCTTGAGCAATTACAGTACAGCGATTCGTTGCTGGTTAGATAATTTTATACGGAATTATTTCGCGGCCGTCCTGGCTTTTCCAACGCTGCGCCTTTGGGGGCCTGGCTTCGTCATTTTACTAGTACCACCGTTCGATGGCAGGTAGCCAAATCAAAGCCCGGCTCTTTTTTTAAAACAGTTGGGTCTTTTGCGCCTCTAAAGGCGTTGTAAAAATTTTTACCTTCCCATTTCATTCATTCTCTTTGCAGCCTGACGGATAACCTGTAATGTACTGAAGTCGCAGTTAAAAACCGAATTACGGCCCTGGGGCTCCTGTGGCGGATCGCCGGTAAAATCATCGCCAGGCTTCCATTCCGCATGTTGCGCGTCACGCGGCCAGCCTTCTCCGCCCCAGGCCCAGAAGTTACTGCCAGCCAGTGGGCCGCCAGCTCTCGCGTTTTAAGCAAATAAAGAGGCTTTAGCTAACTACTTGCCAGGCCTGGGCAGCCAAAGAGGACTTTAAAGAATTCTTTTACTGTGAAATAATAAATGATGCAAAATTCTTTTTGCAGAATGGTATCAAGATGTTTTAGGATACTTCATCTTGAAAGATCCAGTCCCGCCACGGCGGGGTTTGAAAATTTTTGTGCTGCTGTATTGGTTGAATAGTTAATTAGTTGAATGGTTGAATGGTTGAATAGAAATTTCAAAATGCGCAAATATTGAACATCATTGTAGAAAATTTCCAACGAACAGTTCTTCCTACTCTCCCAGACTCTTTTTCTTGGAAAGGGGGTGAGGGAAAGAAAAAATTTATAAAAATACATTTTCTTTGACTTTTGGGACAGCCCTGGGCGTAAATTGCGCCGATTCGCTTAGTTTTGCTCTTAAATGTTGAGATACAGTTCTATTTTTTCTTTTCGACCCTGGCGTTCACATTTCAGCTGACGCTGGACAGAAGGGGTTGCGTGAAAAAATCTTTGCGCGCTTTGTGGCTTCTTTGCGCTCCTGGTGGTTCGTTTTTGGGTGCGGCTGCGCTGCCTTAGGGATAGTTTTTGAACCTTGATTTTCAGGATTACAGGATTTTCTTGACTTTTTACTACAATGAAACGATGCATCCCATTTTAAAGATAAATTTTGGAATGCAAAAAAAATAATCCTGTTAATCCAAAAATCAAACAAATCCTGGTTCAAAAATTAAATTAGTCGCCGGCCGGTCATTCCAAATTCCCATCTGGCGGAATGCGAAAATTTTTGTGCTGTTTTTAAAACTCATCCCCCTACCCCTTCTCTTTAAAAAAGAGAAGGGGCCAATCTTGCCGGCATGATGAGTTTTTTACTTACATGTTGAATAATTGGTTTTATTTTTTCTTTGCGTACTTTGCGACTTCTTTGTGCTCTTTGCGGTTAGTTTTGGTTGCGGTTTTACTGCCTGCCTTTTTCTTTTTATACTTTGTAACGACTTTGTGCGCTGCTTTTTGGGTTTAATCGACGGTGTGGAATTGGAGCATCACGCTTTGTTAACTTGCTTTCAAAAAGAGATGGGAAGGAGCGCTCCGTCAGAGCGCTCCGTTTGCTCGGTGGAAACAACGGCCCGGGGCAGCGCCCCGGGCCGCCATCCCCCCTACCCCAATTAACCGCCTTTCTTAACGCATGAGATCAATTTGCTTCGCTTTAGCTGCCCCTGCCATTAAACCAAAAAGTCTTACGACTGCCGGTCTCATTTAAAGATTTACTCTTGACTCCGATGAAATATTCCGGCAACATTTCTTGTTCTAACTTCTTTGATAAGCTAAACGTTTAACAATAGTGTACAGCGCTTGTAGAATATTCTTCAAGAGTGAGATACAATTAATTTTTTAAAACAGCAATGTATTTTATTTTAAGATGGCTAACTAAATAAAATACTAATATTTACCGGTAAAATTAAAAATCTGAAATAAATTCGGCATAAAACTTGAAGCAATTAAAAGCAAATGAAGTAAACGATTAATTAGTCTGAAAAATAAAAAAATCAATAGTTAAATTAATCTCAACAACATTAAGGAGACTTTACCATGAAGAAACTAAGTATTTTAACCACCGCATTGACACTGATTGCCTTTTTGATGATGGGCTTCGGACAGCCGATTTTAGCCCAACCAAATACGCCTTCAAAAGGAATGCAGCACATGATGATGCAAAAGCAGGAAAAGGCGCCAGGCCATAAAATGGGCATGCACGGCAAAATGGATCACAAGTCTATGGACATGATGAGCGATCCCGTTCTTAAAACCTTGCATTCGTATGGCTGCCCGGGATTCTTGTTAAAATCAGCCTCAAAATTGAATTTAAGCGAAAAACAAATTCAAACTTTAACCGGTCTGAAGCTGGAATTCAAAAAAGCTGCCGTAAAAAACAAAGCCGACATTAAAATTGCCACCCTGGATATTCAGGAAGCAATGAATGCTGATCAGCCAGATTTTAACAAAGTGAAAAAAGCGATTAAAAAAATTAATTCTCTGCAACAGGAACTACGGGACAATTTTCTTAATACCTTGATTAAATCCCGCAAGGTTCTGACCACAGAACAACTCAAAGTTTTAAAGACCTTCGCTTCCGGCTGCTGCAAAGGTATGCAGCCCGGCCAGGGTATGATGCAGATGATGAAATAACCTGCTCTGACTATTCCCAATGATGGGATGGGCCGCCAGGCCCATCCCATTTTTTTTTACTTTTCCGGCTGAAATTCAAACTTTGCATTATTAAGCGCCAGGGCGAAACATCATATTTAATAAAAAGTGTCCGCTCCAAAAAGATATTTATTTTACCATTATTCCAGTAAAAAAATCCTTTAAAAGATCGATTGTTTTTTATCGGGGTTACAAAATTTCTCTCCTCGTTCGAAATGACAGGTCACATGCACGTATTTTTAATTTCTTTTAGAGACCACCTAAAAACCAACGATTTGTCTGATTACCTGGCGCCAGACTAAAAAACCTTTGTCACTTCGAACAAAGAATCCAGCGCTGGCTAAGCGGAGTGATTCAAGAATATGGCCATTAAACAAGTTCAAAGCAGCTCTTTTGGGGAAGCATGCTTGTTGCCATAAATTTGAATCTCTCGTTGAAAAATATTAACATATTTTTTTAATTAAAAATAGGGAAGAATGCGTACGTACATTTTAGGTATTTCAGCTTTTTACCATGATTCCGCGGCGGTTATTTTGAAAGATGGCGAAATTATCGCCGCCGCCCAGGAAGAGCGCTTTACGCGTAAAAAACACGACCATGCCTTTCCGCATCAGGCCATAGCATACTGTTTAAAAGAGGCCGGCATTTCAGCCCGCCAACTGGATCACGTGGTTTTTTACGAAAAGCCTTTCCTCAAATTCAACCGTATTCTGGAAACGTATTTAACGACAGCCCCGCTCGGAATTCGTTCCTTTTTAATGGCCATCCCCGTATGGCTTGGACAAAAGCTGTGGATCCCCGATCTAATTCGTAAAGAATTGAACTACAACGGTCCCCTTTACTTTGCAGAACATCACGAATCGCATGCCGCTTCAGCCTTTTTCCCTTCGCCCTTTTCGCGGGCGGCCATTTTAACCATGGATGGCGTGGGAGAGTGGGCTACCTCTTCCATCGGGCTGGGCAGAGACAATGCCATCGAACTTTTGTTTGAACAGCAGTTTCCACATTCGCTGGGTTTGTTATATTCGGCGTTCACCTATTTTACCGGCTTTAAGGTAAACTCCGGAGAGTACAAAGTAATGGGCCTGGCGCCTTACGGAGAGCCCCGTTTTGTACAAACCATTCTTGAAGAACTGCTGGATTTAAAGGAAGATGGTTCCTTTAAATTAAACATGAAATACTTTAACTACCTGGGCGGCCTGACCATGACCGGCCGTCGCTTTGCCCAACTTTTTGGCGGCCCGCCCCGCAAACCTGAAGCGCCGCTCACCCAACGCGAAATGGATCTGGCGGCCTCCGTCCAGCAAGTAACCGAAGAGATTGTGCTGCGCATGGCCAGGCATGTTAAAAAAATTACCGGAGAAAAGAAGCTGTGTCTTGCGGGCGGCGTTGCCCTGAACTGCGTGGCCAACGGAAAGCTACTACGCAGCGGGTTATTTGACGATTTATGGATTCAACCGGCCGCCGGCGATGCGGGCGGAGCCCTGGGCGCAGCCCTGCTGATTCACTACCATTATTTAAAAAATAAACGGCAAAGCGATGAAAAGTTAGACCGACAAAAAGGCTCTTACCTTGGGCCGCAGTTTTCCGACGAGCAGATCAAAACATTTCTGCGTTCCGTGGGGGCGCCCTTCGAAGAGTTAGCGGAAGATCAGCTTTACGAAAAAGTGGCCGCGGAACTGGCAAAAGGAAAGGTGGTGGGCTGGTTCCAGAGCCGGATGGAGTTCGGCCCGCGCGCCCTGGGCAACCGTTCCATTTTAGGCGACGCCCGCCATCCGCAGATGCAGAGAATCATGAATCTCAAAATAAAATTTCGCGAAAGCTTTCGCCCTTTTGCCCCGGCGGTTCTTGAAGAAGAAGCGTCCGCCTGGTTTAAGATCGATCGCCCCAGCCCCTACATGCTGTTAGTGGCCGACGTACATCCGGAAAAACGGCTTACTTCCGATCAGGACATGCATTTAAAAGGACTGGAACGTTTGAAAATCAACCGCTCGCAAATCCCTGCGGTTACACACGTGGATTATTCCGCGCGCCTGCAAACGGTTAATGCTCAAACCAATCCCCGCTTCTATCGTTTATTAAAAGCCTTTCAGGCAAAAACAGGCTGTCCGGTATTGATCAACACTTCATTTAACGTGCGAGGCGAACCAATTGTGGCCACGCCGCAGGAGGCGTACCAGTGTTTTTTACGAACGGAAATGGATTGGCTGGCCATGGGTCGCTGCTTGCTGCGTAAGGAAGATCAACCGGCTCAACACATTACCAAAGCCAGACAGGAGGCGTTTGAACTTGATTAAGGATGTGTGGCGCGTAAGCCCGTCAAAAAAAGAACTGCGGTCCTTTAGTTGGTTGGTTGGCAGCCTTTCACTCATTCTCCTGGCAGTGGGCATTGTTAATTCCTCATGGCTGTTCGTTATTCCTTTTGCCCTGCTCAGCCTGCTGGTTGCAGCCGGGCAGTTTGTTCGCCCTCTTCTGATTCTCTTTTACCGCCTGTGGATGAGCCTGGCCCACATTCTGGGCGCTTTTATGTCGCGTTTGATCTTAAGTCTGATTTTTTATTTGATTTTTTCACCGCTCGGAATGACCTTACGGCTGTTTAACCGCCAGCCGCTTGATTTGAAGATCGACAAAAATCAACCCAGCTATTGGCGCGCCAGAAAGCAGGGCCAGAGCGACCTGACCAAAATGCATTAAGAAAAAGGAGCATCAAAATGGGTAAGATAAAAATAATAGCCGAGTATTTACAATTTTTAAAAGCGCATAAAAAGTGGCTGCTTTTACCCATTGTTTTTATTTTGCTTTTATTGGGAGCCGTTATTGTCATGGCTCAAGGCAGCCCTGTTGCGCTTTTCATTTACAGCCTTTTTTAACAAGGCAAGCGAAATAATGGGCGTCGTTAATTCGTTCCCAAAATTGAAAGGAGCGTTAAATGGACCTTGAACTTTTAAAAAACGCCTTGATCAGACTTTTTCATCGCGGGTTTGAAAAAGAAAAAATTCAAAAACTGTTCAACTTCCTGGTCCGGGAAACGTCTCCGCAGCATCGATTATTTTATCCGAATCTGTTGGGCGTCAGGCTCAACTTTACCCATCAGGAAACGTTAAGACTGGTAACCTACGGCGTGCTCGACGGTCTTTTTGAAATGACCTGGCAGGTTTTCTGCCCACAGTGTACGGCGCCCAATTTCGAAACAAAAAGTTTAAAGAACTTACGACTTCGTGAACGATGCGCGGCCTGCGGGTCCGATTACGAGCCGCACGCCGATCAAAACGTTCATGTGCTCTTGGCCCTACATCCCCGCTTTTACGACGAAGTGATCAATACCACCGATGAAGAGACTCCTGTAGCGGAGGCAGGCGTTCAGCCTTTGACCGTACTTGATTTAATCGGCTATCCGGACTTTCGGGAACATTTCACCGATCAGGCTCCCCGCTTAAATCAGGCCATCAAAATACGTAATGTCAGCGTCATGTTCACCGAGCTCATCCGCTCCACCGAAATGTACGAGGTCATTGGCGACGTGCAGGCCTTTTTGCTGGTCAATGAGCATTTTGACATCCTGTTTGATTTTATCCTCAAAAAATACGGCGGGGTGATTAAAACTATTGGCGATGCGGTGATGGCCGTTTTTAAAGAACCTGGCCCGGCATTTGAAGCGGCGGTAGATATTAAAAAACGCGTCGATCATTTTTTAAATTCAAAGTTGAAAAATTTTTCATCCGGCATCAAAATCGGTTTGCACGTGGGCCCGGCTGTTGTGGTAAATTTGAATGAAAATTTTGACCTGTTTGGAGCCACGGTAAATAAGGCGGCCCGCCTGGTCTCCCATGCACAGTTAGAGGCCATTGCCATGAGTAAAGAATTTATGGCGCAGGTGCATCATTTGCCAGAAACGCAAAATACGGACAAAATCACACAGAACACGGTTACCTTAAAAGGGATCAAATCAGAACAACTTATCTATTTGTACAAAGTCCGTTAAGCAGCGCATTACTTTTGCCATACAATTTTTTGTGAAAGATTTAAATAATCGTTCGGGCATTAAATTTTTACTAAAAACTGTGATGAGTCCGGCAACTTCAGAAAAAAAATTTATTAAATTAGACTCAGCTTCGATGAGATATTCTCCAGGGCAGGAATGCCTTATTTATGCCCTGTTTTAAGGGGAAGGTAAACCTTAAACTTTGTATCCTTTTTCGGCATTTTTGTAATTAAACAAAGCAACGGTTTAAGGAATGAAGGGCGCCCACAAACGATGCAAAATCTTTTTAGCAAAATAAAGAAAGGTTAAATTTGAAGCTGTCCAGAGGTTATATTCAGGTTTACACGGGCAACGGCAAGGGTAAAACCACGGCTGCCATCGGTCTGGCCGTCCGCGCCCTTGGACACGGTTTTAGAGTTTATTTTGCGCAATTCATGAAAAATTTTCCATACGGCGAACTTGAAATTCTTAAACGTTTTGCATCGCATCTGGTGTTAAAAAACTGGGGCAACGACGCCTTTGTTTTTAACAAGCAGCCGCCTTCTGCCGAGCTGGTTTCCGAAATGCAAAAAGGACTCAGCCAGGCGCGCGAAGCCATGCTTGGTTCCACGTATGATCTGGTCATCCTTGACGAGGTATTGGTGTCCATCTATTTCAAACTATTTACGATTGATCAAGTGGTTGATTTTTTAAAGGTTAAACCTGCCAATGTAGAGCTGGTACTAACCGGCAGATATTGCCCTCAAGAAATATTGGAATTGGCCGATCTGGTTACCAATATGGAAGAAATAAAACACTATTATCATCGTGGAGTCAGCGCCAGAAAAGGCATCGAAAATTAATCAAAAATTTACTTGTTTTTAACTAAATAAATTTTTAAAATGGGCTCAACGGGGAACGGATCATTTAACAGTTTTTCTTACTTTCACAAATGAAACGCGCGCGATCTTCCAAACAATGCTCCTTAGAAATTGTGCTAACGGTTTAAAAAAAAAGGGTTTCTATTATGTTCTTGGATATGTTTAAGCATAAGGGCAAATTTGTCTCTGTGGTTGGTCGACGTAACATTAAGGCCTACCAGAATCTTTACTTACTCAACAAAAAAAAGTTAAACAATGGCTCGTTGCCTCTTCATCCCGAGGAAAATTACTGGGGCGATAACGACCTGGCGCGCAATATTTATGTGAAGAAATACTTTGTTAAAGACCTGAACAACAACCTGGTTGAGCATCGTCCGGAAGATCTGTTCAACCGTGTTTCATCTTTTATTGCAGCCATTGAAACCGATCCTCAAAAGCAGGAAGAATGGGCAGAACGTTTTTACCGCTACATGTATGAGGGGTATTTCATCCCCGGAGGTCGCGTTTTAGCCGGGGCGGGCGATTTGTACCGTCTTAAAACTCTGGCCAACTGTTTTGTTTCGCAAATAGCCGGCGACAACATCGAGGCTATTTACGATTCGGCTTATGAATGCGCCCGTACCTATTCGTACGGCGGGGGAATTGGCGTGGATATTTCGGTACTGCGCCCCAAAAATTCGGTTGTGCACAACGCCGCAGATACCTCAACCGGCGCGGTGTCGTTTATGGATTTGTTCTCCTTAACAACAGGCTTAATCGGGCAAAGCGGCCGCCGAGGCGCCCTGATGCTGACCATTGACGTTAAGCACCCGGATGTGATCGATTTTATCCGCGTGAAAAAAACGCCCAATTGGGTCACCAAACAGATCGTCGAACAATTAAAGTGGAGTAATCTGTTTGACTATTACCAGCTAAAAGAAATTGAAAAGCAGGTAATGGAAAATACCCAGGTGCGTTTTGCCAACATCAGCATCAAAGCTTCCGATGAATTTATGCAGGCCGTGTACGAACAAAAGACGTACGGCGCGGACAAAATTCTTGTTTACAAAAAGTTTAATAAAAGCCAGATGGCTACCGCCTATTTAGAAGAAACCCAGCACTATTCCATCCAAATCCCGGCCAAAGACATCGAAGAATACGAGCTTTTTAAAGTTTTTGGAGATATCAGCTCGCTCAACGATTTTCTTTATAAAAATTATGAATTGATTATTACGGAAACGGATCTGGGCGATCCTAACAAACGCGATGTGTATGGCGATCTGGTACTGCCGCTGGATAAAGAGCCCTTTGACCTGGCCGTAAAGTACAGCGGTGATTTTATGCTCTACTTTGCCTCCAAACCGACCGGAGAGATTCGCCGTTTGATTAAAGCGCGCGAAGTGTGGGATGCCTTTGTGGAGGGCAATTACAAAACGGCCGAACCCGGCCTCATTTTCTGGAGCAAAATGAGCAAATATTCGCCGTCCAACTATGTCGGTCGCCCCATCTCTTCCACCAATCCCTGCGCCGAAGTTCCTTTAGAAGATGGCGGCGCCTGCAATCTGGCTTCCATCAACCTTTCCAGGCTGGTGCGCAACGGTTTTCAGCCCAATGCGGAAATAGAGTGGGAAACGTTAAAGCAGGTAACGCGCGCCGTTGTCCGCTTTTTAGACAATGTGGTAAGCTGGAACGAGGTTCTGAATCCGCTGGAAAAGCAACGTCGCGCCGCTTCTGAAACCAGACGCCTGGGGCTGGGCATTATGGGCGCCGCCGACATGCTCAATCAACTGAACCTTGGATATGACTCTGAGCAGGGCATCGCCTTGCTGGAAAAAGTGATGCAAACCATTGCCGACGAAGCTTATCAGGCATCGGCCGAACTGGCCGCAGAAAAGGGGCCCTCGCCCATCTTTGATTATGAAAAATATTCCCAGGGCCCGTTTTTTAAAGAAGCTCTCTCGGCAGAAACCAAAAAGCTGATCCAGGAAAAAGGCCTGCGCAATATTGCCATTCTTTCCATTGCGCCAACAGGCTCTATCAGCAACATCGCTCTTGGCTTTAAAATCGGCGACAAACACTATCTGGGAGTTTCCTCCGGAATCGAACCCATTTTCGCCCTCTATTACACGCGTCGGGCAGAATCATTTGGCAATCAATTCTTTAAAGTCTTTCATTCCACGGTACAGGCTTACATCGATTTGCACAATTTGCAGGATAAAGTGGTCAATGCCCAAACCGAAGCGGAATTGACCGAATATTTGCCGCCGCATTTCTTCCGTACGGCGCATCACATCAACGCCGAAAAACGCGTGGAAATTCAGGGCAAATGTCAGCGATATGTGGATCACAGCATCTCTTCCACGGTTAATTTACCGGAAACCATTGAACCGGAAGTGATTTCCAATATCTATTTGATGGCCTGGAAGAAAGGCTTAAAGGGCATTACCATTTACCGCGACGGCAGCCGCTACCCAATCTTGAGCGTGGACGGCCAGAAAACCGAATTTCAAAAGATTAAAGAAAAGTTGTTTAAAATTCTGCTGGCCGATACCAAAGAAGAGGTAACCTTAAAAGGCGACGATATTATCCAGACGCCGGATGGCAAATTAACAACGGTGTATCATTATCTCAAATCAACCGAACAAAACAATAGCTAAAAAACAGGACATGCGGGGGCATTATGATCAGGATAAAAGATCAAAATTTTGAGATTAAAGAACTAAAACACGAAGAACCCTTAGATAACATAACCGATCATATTCTTGAAAGACCGGATGTGGTAAACGCCAAAGTGTACCGCCTGCGCAGCGGATTTGTAAAGCACAGCGTGTACATCACCTTAGGCTATATTACGCAAAACGGCAAAAACCGGCCGATTGAAATTTTTATCAACAGTAAAGACCTTACCAAAAACGCGGAGTACGCCGTTTTAACACGCTTAATTTCGGCCATCTTTCGTAAATCGGCCAATCCGGTTTTTATTCTTGAAGAATTAAGCAGCATTCACGATCCGAACGGCGGCTACCACAAAAACGGCAAATACATCCACTCCTTTTATTCCGAAATCGCCGACGTCATCGAACGCTTTTTCCGTGAAATCGGCTGCATGAACGAAGAAGATGAAGAACCGGATTTGATCATGCCGGAAGTCAACAGAGCGCTGAATCCCGATTCGGAGCCTAAAACGGAGACCAACAGCGAGTATTTTATCTGTCCGGAATGCAATCAAAAAAGTGTGAAAATGGAAAATGGCTGCTTAACCTGCGTAAACCCGGAATGTACCTACAGCAAATGCGATCACTAATTAAAAAAATATGATCCGCAAGCCCCGGTCAGAGTTTGATCGGGGCTTTTGTTCTTACAAGCAAAATAATTCCTGTCATTCATTACTATGCCCCTTTGTTAGAGTACTTCCTTTGTAGCATCTGTCCCGACATGGCGGGATTGGTTTAATGGTTAATTAGTTGAATGGTTGAATAGCCACTGTCCTGTCATTACAAATTTATTTCTGTAATGTGGAGAATTTCTGCCACCGCTGGAAGCAACTCTCCACGTTCAGAGCTTCCCCCTCTCCCAGACTTTTATTCTGGGAGAGGGGGAGTCGAGGGGGTGAGGGCTATTTCGGGCAATGCCTTCCACCGTTGGGCAGAAAAAGTGTAAGAGTATTAGAGTTGAAGAGTTAGTTGAGTAATCGCTGTCCGGTCATTACAAATTTGTTTCTGTAATGTGGAGAATTTCTGCCACTGTTTATGCAGGGGCGAAGGATTTCCAAGAACAATTCAGCGCTGGTAAGCATTAACTTTAGTCATATAAAAAAAGCGCTCTGGATAAAGTAGGGATGGAAATCCTTCGCCTTTACAAGTACGGTTATTCCTGATCTTTTGTCTGGTAGTGAGGATCGAGCGAGCAAGGGTAATTTAAAATATTCATTGCGCCCTTTGTGACGTCTCTTAGCTCTCTGTGGTGGCTCAAATCCCTGCGAATTTTTTTTTAGTTGCGGCCATGCTGCATTAGGATACTTCCTCTGAAGGATCCTGTCCCGCCCGGGAGGCTGTTGCATGGGGGGGAGGAATTAATGCTTATATTCTCCGATATTGATAATTTTTTCTCATTCTTAAGCGTTGGGCAAAATATAGAATTAAAAACGCCAAAATATTCTTTGAAAATAAAATTAATAGATCATCTTTTTCTTGTGATGCTGTTATAAACGCTGCTAAACGTTTCCCTAACATATTTTTAAATAGAACATTAATATTATGCCCAATACACATTAACGTAAATTCACTACGAACATTATTAAGACCAGATAAGGAAAATCCACGATAGCCTAAATTATGCTTCAAGTTACCAAAAACAGGTTCAACTGTCACCGAACGCTTCTTTAGTCGTTCCTGCGCCGCTGAAGTTTGTAACTTTTTCGCCATACGTTCGCAATAACTCTCATTAACTGAACGATGGATTTGCTTAACTTTCTTTTTACTGGAAATACATAAATTAATTAAGGGACAGTCCTGACAATCATTGGAACGATATACGATCCGTTCGCTATTTCTCTCAACTGGAAAAAGCTTCTTACCCGTCGGACATTCATAGTAATCTCCCTGTTCATGATACACAAAATCACTTCGTTTTAGTTTTCTTTCTTCTTTTTGCAATTCTTCCTTGGAGGTTGGTGTCTCCTTTATCGAACGATTGGATAACTGGGGATCGGCTATTACGGCATCAATCTGCTTTTCTTCCAATTCTTTTAGGTCTGTGCTATTGTGATAACCGGAATCGGCCGTGTAAGATCGCTTATCATCTGAACCAAGATTCTTCTCTACTTGTTCTTGAATCGGTATGAATTGACCCTGGTCGTTGGGCTGGCTTACGACTTCATGAGCTACTATTAAATGACTGGACATATCTACGCCTAATTGTGCGTTATAGCCCGGTCCATCCACCGAAGGCATCATGCGGGCATCCGGCTCTTTTACATTTATTTGATGTCTTGAACGGTGTTCTGATTTGAGCTGTTTCTTACGCTCTTTCAATTGGGCTTTACGTTCTAATATCTCTTTCTCTAAGCGCTCAAGCCGTTCTTTCTCCGCTCGAAGAGTTTCTAAATCTAATTCATCCGTGGCCCCCTGTTCTACAAAATTACAGCGCTGCATGTATTGCTTGATCTCTGCTCTTAACTTCTCTATACGTTTGTCTAATTGATCCTCAGTGTAGCCATGACGCTTACTGCTGTGCGCTTTGATTTTCGTGCCATCTATGGCTATCTGGTTGAAACTACTTATGCCTTCGGCCTGGGCAATTAAAAGTATCTCTACAAAATATTGGTCTAATAAATCCAAATGTGCCTTGCGAAAACGACTTAATGTACTATGATCCGGATGCTGATTCCCAGTGATATAAATGTAGCGCGTATCATATTTACACAATTCCTCCAGCTTACGGGTGCTGGTAATGCCGTTACTATAAGCATAAAACCATAAGGCAAGCATCATGTCTGGGGCATAAGAATCACCGCCTTGTGAACTATAACGGGAATAAAGTGCACTTAAATCAAGGCGCGAAACCAACTCCACTACAAATCGACTCTTTGGATCGTCTCTGGCAAAATCTTCCACACTATAGCCAAAGAGATTCATTTGTGAGCGATTATAAGTAATAAAACTCATGGAATTCCTTTGTTATTACTTGTTTTATCTGTCGCCCAGAATTTACAAATTTTTTGAATTTTACTCAAACTGAATTTGCAACAGCCTCCCGGGTGGGATTTGAAAATTTTTGTGCTGCTTTTAAAACTCATCCCCCAGCCCCAAGGGGCGTAAATTGCGCCGGTTTTATTTAGCTTTTGTCTTAAATGTTAAATCATTTTCTGCGATGATTGGCGTAATCTGCGGGAAAATTACTTTGCGCACGTTGCGGTTGATTTTAGTTGCTGCCATGCTGCCTTAGGTTAGACCTGTTTCTTCATTCAAATCAATTGTTGCATTTAACCGTTAAAAAATAGTAAGTTGTTCCTGAAAAATCATTTAAGGCAGGAATTCCATGGATGACGTAGCCATTCGTCTGCAAAAGGTGAGCTTTGCCTATCGGGACAAAACAGTTCTGAAAGGTCTTGATCTGGAAATCAAAGCCGGCGAGTTTGTGGGCATCATCGGGCCAAACGGCGTGGGTAAATCAACCCTGCTCAAAGTAATGGCCGCCCTTTATCCGCCTGACGATGGCCTTTACCTTTTGTTTGGCAAACGTTTAAAAAACTGGAAGCGCAAGGCTATTGCCCAAAAAATCGGTTACGTACCGCAAAGCGTGGATTTAACCTTTCCTTTTACCGTACGCCAGGTGGTCGAAATGGGGCGTTACCCTTACTTTACGGGCATCATCGGGGGCGACCCGGAAGGCGAGCCGTTTGTGCAAAAGGCGCTTGCCTTAACCGATTTGCTCGGCCTGGAGCGGCGTATGTTTTCATCTTTAAGCGGCGGCGAAAAGCAACGAGCCATTATTGCCAGCGTGCTGGCGCAAAACACGCCCATCTTACTACTGGATGAACCGACTTCTTCGCTGGATTTAAAACACCAGATCGCCATTTTACAATTGTTGAAACGTTTAAGCGCTGATGAGAAAAAAACCGTGGCGCTGGTCACGCACGAAGTCAATCTGGCCGCTCAGTTTTGCGATCGTTTATTTTTGTTGAATGAAGGACGCATATTGAAGTCAGGGCCACCGCCCGAAGTGCTGCAGTTTAATTTAATTCAGCACGTTTATGGGGTGAATGTTTACATCGATATCAATCCGTTCACCAATTCCATTTATATTTTGCCCTACGAATTAAAAAAAGAGGAAGAAAAATAGGATACTTCCTTCGAAGCATCTATCCCGACATGGCTGGATTAGTTGAATGGTTGATTAGTTGATTGGTTGTATGGTTGAATAGTTAACGTTTTATCATTGCGAATCCTATGCAGGCAGGATGAGTGTCAACCATGGTTGTAGGTGCGAAGAGTCATCAGCCTATTATGACGCAGCGATTGGAATACCATCAGTGTTAAATAAAGACCGCTGAGCGTGAATTCGATCTGCTGTCACCCTCTCTCCCTGACGTTTATTATGGGAGAAGGGAATCGATGAGGTGAGGGCTATTTCGGGCAATGCCTTCCACCGTGGGCAGAAAAAGTGTAAGAGTATAAGAGTGTAAGAGTTGAAGAGTTAGTTGAATAGTCGCTGTCCGGTCATAACAAATTTGTTTCTGTAATGTGGTGAATTTCTGCCACCGTTGGAGGCAACTCTCCACGTTCAGAGCTTCCCCCTCTCCCAGACTTTTATTCAGGAAGAAGGGAATCGAGGAGGTGAGGGCTATTTCGGGCAATGCCTTACACCGTTGGGCAGAAAAAGTGTAAGAGTGTAAGAGTGTAAGAGTTGAAGAGTTAGTTGAATAGTCGCTGTCCGGTCATAACAAATTTGTTTCTGTAATATGGTGAATTTCTGCCACCGTTGGAGGCAACTCTCCACGTTCAGAGCTTCCCCCTCTCCCAGACTTTTATTCTGGGAGAGGGGGAGTCGAGGGGGTGAGGGCTATTTCGGGCAATGCCTTCCACCGTTGGGCAGAAAAAGTGTAAGAGTATAAGAGTGTAAGAGTTGAAGAGTTAGTTGAATGGTCGCCGGCCCGTCATTACAAATTTGTTTCTGTAATGTGGTGAATTCTTACCACCGTTTATGCAGGGGCGAAGGATTTCCAAGAACAATTCAGCGCTGGTAAGCATTAACTTTAGTCATATAAAAAAAGCGCTCTGGATAAAGTAGGGATGGAAATCCTTCGCCCTTACAATTACTTAAATTCCTGCGGGAATGTTTTTGGTTGTGGCTAAGCTGTAATAGAGTTAAAAATTATCACGCGGAGCGGGAGGCTGTGCCCGAATTAGAGCGCCGATTCGCTGAACTTTGGTTTCTGAATAATTTGTTTAATCTTTTTCTGCGATGATTGGCGTAATCTGCGGGAAAATTACTTTGCGCACGTTGCGGTTGCTTTTGGTTGCTGCTGCGCTGTCTTAGATAAATTCGTCGATAATCTCTTTGCGCGGGGAGGGGATAACGATCTTTTCCACTAACAGTCCCTTACTTTCGATGACGGCGGCGCCTGCGGCAACGGCGGCTTCCACATCGCCCACCTCGCCGGTCAGGCTGACAAATCCTTTGCCGCCTATGGCCATCGCCAGATGCACTGTGATTAACTGTACATCGGCCGCTTTTACCGCCGCATCGGCCGCTTCGATGACCGAAGCCACCGAAAAACCCTCGATCACGCCCAGCGCTTTGATTTCCGGTAAATGCGTTACCCCACTGATGGCCGGAAAGACCTCCGGATGAACATTGGGAATGATGAAGTAATCAACCACCGTATGCGCGCCGATCTTTACGCCGGTTTCGATGCTGGCATTAACGGCGTCCACGTCGCCGCTGATCAGTACCATGTACTTACCCGGACAAATGGTGCGGTTAACGACGATTTCGACGTCGGCTCTTTTTAAAACGGCATCCGCCACTTCGTAGCCTTTGGCAATGGATGAAGTTTCTACAATTCCAATGGCTGCGCCTTTCATCTTCAAACTCCTCTTTCGATGACAATCATCTGCTCTTCGATGGCTGTAATTTGTCCGTCAATGCTGGCATGAACCGGACTGCCCAATTGATCTTTTGATACGTCGGCAATCTTCTGCCCTTTTTTCACCGCATCGCCCACTTTTACAAGAGGCACGGCCGGCGCCCCGATGTGCGAATTTAACGGCAAAACCACCTTCTGCGGCTGAACGTCCAGCGGCGTAAATTTTGCCGGACGATCGTATTCAGTTAACCCCAAACGCCGGTAAACCGTGGGAATGGGCACTTCTCTGCCTTCGCGCGCCGGATGCACATCTCTGAATAAAAATTCCAGTTCTTCTTCCGTGCGCGAAAGACCCTTTTCGCGCAAAAGCTGTTTGGCATCCACGCAAATGCTCTTGGGATCCAGGCCCTCCGGACAGGCGATTAAGGTGCAAACGTTGCACTCGCAACAGTACTGCGCCCACAAGCTGGCGCGTTCTTTGTTCTCACCGGTGAGCAGCAAATTACGCATCACCTTGTGCGGTTCGATGGGATAGCCCATGATGTAGCGCGGACACATTTCTGTACAAAGCGAACACTGATCGCACTGGCCATGACCGATGCGCGTGTAGGCTTCGCGGGGTGTGGTTTTCTTTTTAACAAGGTAGTGATCGGCGGGCAGCACAATCAATCCGCCCAGCGTTTTGCTAATCGGCAGACTGGCGTCAAATTCAACGCCGCCCATCATCACCCCGCCGGTTAAAACGGCCGGGTTGGCCACCGTAACGCCGCCGGCCAGTTCCAGGCAATCGGCAATGGAAGTGCCAACAGGCACGCGCAAAGAGATGGCCTTTTTAACGGCACCCGTAATGCTGATGAACTTGTCAACCACCGGTCGGTCGTCGTCCACCGCGTGCGCGATGTTGACGATGGTTTCCACATTATCCACCACAACGCCCACCTGTAGCGGGATGCCACCAGGCGGAATGCGTCGGCCGGTAATTTCGTAAACCAGAATGTACTCGTCGCCGGCAGGATAAACATCTTTGTAAATAAAAAAGTCAAAACCGTACTGGCGAGCGGTTGCGGCGTAAATTTGCGCAATATCGCGGTTTTTTTCTTTTAAGGCAATGGTTACTTTTTGCGCGCCGGTAATTTGCTGCATGATTTCCAGGCCGCGGAACAGCGCCTTTCCCTCCTGCAACATGGTTTCGCGATCTTTGTAAAGCAGGGGTTCGCATTCTGCTCCGTTGGCGATGATGTGTTCTACGCTGGCGTCCAGTTTTTTGTAAGTGGGGAAGCCGGCCCCGCCAGCGCCAATAATACCAGCTTCGCGAATTTTATCTATGAGTTGTGCTCGATCCATCTTTAATCCTGTTTTTTGCGAAACGACGCTATGGCCAGCGGCGTTAAGAACAACGGTTGCGAAGGTAAAATCCAGTTGACGTCCGGCAATTCCTGCTTAAAAACATCCACGATGCCCGGGAAACAAAATGTGCCGCCGGAAAGGTACACATCGCTTACCGAAAACGGTTGTAAATGATTTTTGATGATTTCGGCCATTTTTTGAAATACCGGCTCCACCACGGCCATCAAACCGTTGGTGCGGGCGTCGCGCTTCATCTTTTCGGCCTCTTCAAACGAAATGCGCCGGTTGCCGGCAATGGTCAGGGTAACGTGGTGCCCGCCGGTGGGCTCGTCGGCGGCGTAAATGATCTGGCCATTTTGGGCCACAGACAGGCCGGTTGTGCCCCCGCCGATATCCACCACCGCTCCTTCCGTGATGTTAAGCAGGTGAACCACGCTGGAGGGCTCGTCGATAAGCGCTTTCACTTTCAATCCGGCGTTTTCCACCACATTGCGCGAAGTGCGCGGATCGGTTCCCGGCGGAAATGAAGTAATGGCCTGTTTGATTTCGATGCCTAACTTTTGTTCTGCCTGGCGCACCAGACGTTTGACAATATCCACCGCGCCGATGTAATCCACCACGATCCCATCGCGCACCACTTCGGCCCATTCCATAAAGGCCGCCAGGGGCTCCCCTTCTTCGTCGGTTACAACCAGCACGATGTCGGCCGTGCCCAGATCGATGCCCACGTGCCAGGGACCGGACGTCTTCAGCGGGCTGTCGTCGTTGACTATTTCTTCCAGTTTGTTCAGTCGTTCGTTAATGCGCTGCAATGCTCCTGTGCCCCGTGTTAAACAATTCTGAAATGATCGACCACAACACAGCGGCGCAAGCGAACAAAGCTGCGGGCCGAGGTAACGCCCTCGCCGGTGGGCGTGGTGATGGTCATAGAAGTCCAGCCTTCGCCGCCAAACCCAAGCCCGGCCAGACAGGGACCGTTCTTCACAAAAATACTGGTGTTGATTTCATTGGCCATGCGATCCATGTGATCGATATGGCGGGAGTGCATGGCTGCCGTGTGGCGATAGCCGTGTTCCAGTTCGATGGCCAGATCGATGGCTTTGTCGGCGTCCGCCGCTCGAATTAACGGAATCACCGGCATCATCAGTTCAAGCTGAGCAAAAGGATGATCTTTGTCTGCTTCCACGAACAAAAGGCGCGTCTCTTTTGAAACATTTAGGCCGATCTCTCTGGCGAACTTGTAGGCGTCCTTACCCACCCACTTGCGGTTGATTCTGGCGTTTGGCCCGGGATAATCTTCCAGAATGATTTGGGCCAGCTCTTCTCCCTGTTGGGGAGTAAGCTCCACGGCCTGGTGTTTTTTCATCTCTTCTTTCAGCCGATCGGCAATGGCATCCACGGCGATAATTTCCTTTTCATCGGCGCAAACGATGTTATTGTCGAACGAAGCGCCCCACACGATGTCGCGCGCCGCTTTGGCGATGTCGGCCGTTTCGTCAACCACCACCGGCGGATTGCCCGCCCCGGCAGCCATCAAGCGCTTGTCGGTTACTTTTCTGGCCGCTTTTACCACAGCCTCGCCGCCGGTTACCACCAAAAGGTCAATGCCCGGATAAACAAAAAGTTTTTGTGCGGTTTCGATGGAAGGCTCGGCCACGGTGGTCAGCAGGGTGGCGGGGCCTCCGGCCGCTTCGATGGCCTTGTTCAAAATTTCAATAGCCCGCTGCGAAACCTTTTTTGCCGCCGGATGCGGAGCATAAACCACCGCATTACCCGCGGCGATCATGCTGATGCTGTTGTTGATGACGGTGGCGCCGGGATTAGTGGAAGGCGTAACCGAGGCAATGACGCCCCAGGCCGCGTTTTCGATGAGCGTCAAACCGTGATCGCCAGAAAGAGCCAGCGGCTGCAGGTCTTCGATGCCGGGCGTCTTTTCGGCCTGCGAGATATTTTTGGCGATTTTGTCTTCCACGCGCCCCATGCCCGTTTCCTGCACGGCCATTTCCGCCAGCTCGCGGGCGTGTTTTACGCCGGCCTGCCGGATGGCCTGAATAATTTTGGCTCGTAATTCCAGCTTGCGTATTTTTTTCTGCGCCTGCCGCGCCGCTTCCACCGCCTCGTCCAGAGTTTCAAAAACGCCCTGCGGATGGCGTGAACGGCCCGTACGCGATTCATTTCGCTCCAGCCGAGACAGCACCGTCTCAACAATCTGAGCGATTTGTTTATCGTCTAAATGCATGTTTTTCCTCTTTCAGGAAGATGGCTTTATTTTTTAGCTTCTTTCGGTAATTTAATGGGAAAAACGTCTTCCAGATCGCCATGGGGACGCGGAATAACGTGCACCGCCACCAGTTCGCCCACGCGTTCTGCCGCCGCCGCTCCGGCGTCGGTTGCCGCTTTACAGGCCGCTACATCGCCGCGCACCAAAGCCGTAACGTAGCCGCCGCCGATCTGTTGCCAGGCCACCAGCTTAACGCGCGCCGCCTTAACCATGGCGTCCGAAGCTTCAATTAATCCAACCAGACCTTTGGTCTCGATCATGCCTAATGCTTCCATCAAACGCTCCTTCCTGTTTATTTAATCTCGCCCGTTAATTTGATTGGAAAAACGTCTTCCAGGTCGCCATGCGGACGCGGAATAACGTGCACAGCCACCAGTTCGCCCACGCGTTCGGCTGCTGCTGCTCCGGCGTCGGTTGCCGCTTTACAGGCTGCCACATCGCCGCGCACCAGAGCCGTAACGTAGCCGCCGCCGATCTGCTGCCAGGCCACCAGCTTAACGCGCGCCGCTTTAACCATGGCGTCCGAAGCTTCAATCAATCCAACCAGACCTTTGGTCTCGATCATGCCTAATGCTTCCATAAACTTCTCCTGATTATAGAGTTTAACTTTTGTTTTTCAATGTATCAAAAATGTGTTTTGCTCAACTGAAACGCGCTCCTGATCGCCCCAACCATCCAGCCAATCCCTTAAGTTTACGGATTTAACAGATTAGAAGCAACGATTACCTGGTGAAAAAGACTCTCTTCACAGCGCTGCTCGTCAAACACTTGCAGGGCATGGCTGAGCCCCTGAACAATGGGGCCGACGGTTCTGTAAGGCGTTAGCGCCTGCACAATTTTTAGTCCAATATTTGCCGCATTTAATGAGGGAAATACGTACACATTGGCCGCCCCGTCCAGGCGATTGCCCGGCGCTTTTTTGCGGCCAATCTCCGGCACAAAGGCCGCGTCGAACTGCATTTCTCCTTCTACTTTTAAATGCGGCTCCTTCTGGCGAATCAATTCAACGGCCTGTTGAACCACCTGGGCCATGGGATGACTGGCGCTGCCCATGGTGGAAAAAGAGAGCAAGGCCACGCGCGCCCGTTCGCCGCTCAGCTTTTCGAAATTTCTGGCCGTTGTAACGGCTATTTCTGCCAGCTGCTCTGCCGTGGGACGCGGATAAAAGAGCGGATCGCTAAAGGTCAGCAAGCGGTTCAACTTTTCATTCCAGATTAATGCAAATGAAGACAGAATGCCGCTCTGATCGGAAAACCAGCGGCTGAATTGTGGCAGAAATTCGTTAAACTGCGCGCGGCTTAAAAAACAAAGATCGGCGTCGCCGTGCAGCAGCATTTGCCCGGCAAACAGAGCGGGCTGCTGAAGCAGGGCGCGAATTTCGCTGATCTTCTGCTGCGGCGCGTACTGCTTTTTGTAAGCGCGGCAGTACACGTCGAATGCAGGGTGATGCAGCGCTTTGCGCAGAGCAACGCCATTCATGCGGATTTTTTGTTCTTCGGCGTACGCTCTGATTTCAAATTGATTGCCAATGATCATGGGCCTGGCCAGTCCTGTATCTGCCAGACGCCGGGCGATCTTCAGGACGCGCGCATCCATGCCATCCGTAAAAACAATGCGCGGCGGCTTTTGCCACATCTTATCCATCCAGCGCTCAAACAGCATGGGCGTTCCCTAAGCCTTTTTTTGCAAATAAGCGGTTAGAACCTCAATGACTACCTTTTTAATTTCCTGGTAATTCCGTTTAGACGGCGGCAGCTGGCTCATTACCTCTTCGATGACGCGCCTAACCAGATTTTCGTCAATGGGCTGTCCTTCCAGCGTGGATGTGGAAAACTCCAGCAATTCAACGCCGTTTTGTTTGGCCAGCGTGCGTGCTTCCGGGGTGACGATGGTTTCTTTAAGGGGCGCGTACAGTTGCTTTTTTCCTGCGGCAAGCGCCTGTTTAATGGTATTGGCCGTAATCACTCGTTTCATATTTTCATCCGTTTCTTCGTTTAACATGGTGGAAGACAGGACGCGTCAGGTCGTTTTTTTTAGACGTTTTAAAATCTCATCGGCCAGAGCGCGGTATTCTTTTGCTCCGCGCGCCGAGGAAGCGTAGTTCAATATCGGTTTTTGGGCGTTGTAGGCTTCCGTTAATTTCGTATTCACGCCTATCACGGTTTCAAAAACCTGGTCGGCAAAACGGTCTTTTAAAAGTTGAACGACTTCGTTGGCGGCCCGCGTTCTGCGATCAAATTGCGTTCCGAAGTATCCTAAAATCTTTAAATCGGGATTTAAATGACGCTGCACCTTTTGCACGGTCTTTAAGGTCAGCTCAAGGCCGGTTAACGCTAAAAACTGCGTTTGCACCGGAATTAAAACAAAGCCGGAAATGGCCAGCGCATTGTAAGCCAGATTGCCTAAATTGGGCGGGCAGTCCAGTAGAACCAGTTCGTAGCGGTCGGGGAAATCCTGCGGCTGAATAAAAAAATCGACCTCCTGCTCCTGGACCATTTCTTCGTAAAATTCGCTCAGCGCCGGTTCGGAAGGAATGCAGTCCAACCCTTTAAAACTGGTGGGGTAAATGAAATCCGCAAGCTTTCCCTGCCCGGACAAAAGGTAATCGCACAGGGTCTGGCGTTCGTTGCGAGTGGGATCCAAGCCCAGATGCATGGAAGCGCTGGCCGCCGGATCAAGATCAACCAGCAGCGTGGCTTTGCCTTTTTCGGCAAAAGCGGCGGCTAAATTAACCGCGCTGGTCGTTTTACCAACTCCGCCTTTATTATTGATGATGGCCAGTATGTGCATATTTAGCTCGCATCAAACAATGAAATATTTCTGTTGTATTTTTTCGATCTGATTGCGATCCATGAGCTGTTTGAGAATGAGGCGTACCTGTTGAGCCGGCTTACGCAGATGTTTGCTTAGCTCGTCAAGCGTTGCGCCCTGCTCGTGCGTTTTTAAGTACTGCAGAATTTTTTGCTCTGGACTGCGCCGCTGCCCGCCAGTACCACGTGTTTTGCGCTGCGGAGTCGGCGCTTTTTCGGGTTGCGGCGCGCCTTCCAGTTGCAGCTCTGTGTCATCGTAGGGATTGGCGATAATATGGCGCGAAACCAGTTCGCCAACCTGTTCGGCAGCCCGCGCGCCGGCATCGACCGCAGCCTGGCAGGCGCCTAATTCGCCCTTTACGATGACCGTAACATAAGCCGACCCAATTTTACGATAGGGCACCAGCTGCACATTGGCAGCCTTAACCATGGCGTCCGCCGCTAAAATGGCGGAAATAAAACCGCGTGTTTCCACAAATCCGTAAGATTCTTTCATAACAACTAATTAAATAAATTAACAGGAAACAATCAAGCGGGAATGTGGATTTTTTAACCATCTACGAATAATTTGTAAAAGCCTGTTAACGAAGCGCAAAACCAATTTGCGCCGATAATGTTAGCTATGTTTAAGCGATTCCTGGCCAGGACCTCTACCGACGTTGACTGCCGAGAGGGCCATTTCACTATTCAACCACCGGTAGTTTGAAGTGGCTGGGATATTGCCTGGAAAAATAGACGCGATGCGTGGCCTTCTGGAAATCCTCATCGCGCGCCCGATAGATATTAATGAACTTCTGCGGATTGCGATCGAACAGCGGAAACCAGCTACTTTGAATTTGCACCATCAGGCGATGGCCGGTTTTAAAAGTATGGTAAACATCGTTCAGACGAATGGTAATGGGCGTTACCTGTCCGGGCGTTAATGGCTCCGGGGTTGTGTAACTATTTCTGAATTTGGCGCGCATGATTTCGGCGCGGATCAATTGTTGATAGCCGCCCATGCGCACCTGGCATGGATTGGGTTTGAAATCTCTGGCAGTATCCGGCCAGACATCGATCAGCTTAACCACAAAATCGGCGTCGCTGCCCGTTGTCGAAACATAGATGGTGGCCGTTAGCGGGCCGGCCAGGGTTAAAGGGCTTTCTAAAATTTCACTTTTGTAAACCAGCACATCCGGGCGGCGCGCTGCAAAACGCTGGTCTTCCACCATGAATGTTTTGCCCCAGGTATTGGTTATTTTTGCCGTAAAGGGCACCGGTTTGGCCGGATCGCTGAGGTATTCGTCATATCCTTGCTCCTCTTGCGGGGCGGTAAAGGTTAAACGGCCCCGTGCGCTTAAATACAAATTTCTTTCCTGAACCGCAGGGGGCCAGCGATCAAAACGCGACCATTTTAACAGACCGGTGTCAAAACACAGGGCTTCTGCCTGTTCAGCAGCAGGAGCGCCTTTAAGATGATGCATAAAAAAGGGAAACAGCACCGAGTCCTGAAAAAATTCGCTGGTGTTAGAGCCAAAACGAATGTCGCCCAGCCTGTCGCCTTTGCCGCGCTCCCAGGCTCCGTGCGACCATGGCCCCATGACCAAAAAATTCTTGTTCTGCCGGTCTTCTTCTTCGATCTTTTTGTAAATGTTGAGCGGGCCGTACAGATCTTCGGCATCGAACCAGCCGCCGACCACCAGCACGGCGGGTTTAACGTTGCGCAAATGGGGCAAAATACTGCGGCGCTGCCAGAAGTAATCATACGTTTCGTGGGCCATAGCGCTATCCCAGAAGGCGATTTGATGTTTAAAATATTTTTTGTTGGCATTGGGCAGAGCGCCCAGATCAAGAAAAAACTGGTAACCGTCTGGTGTACCGTGTTTAAAGCGGGCGGGCCACCTGTTGGTCGGCGCCGGCCGGGACTGGCCAAAAGTGGCAAAAAAATTGAAGGCCAGAACCAGTGAAAAAGCTCCGTTGTGGTGCATGTCGTCGCCGATGAACCAGTCGGCAATGGGCGCCTGCGGCGAAACGGCTTTTAAGGCTGGATGCGCGTCAATGACGCTCATGGCCGCGTAAAAGCCAGGGTAAGAGATGCCCCAGATTCCCACGCGTCCGTTGTTGTGCGCAAGATTTTTAATCAACCAGTCGATGGTATCGTAAGTATCGGTGGTTTCGTCAACTTCACGGCCGTTTTTATCTGCAATGTAGGGCCGCATGTTGACAAATTGGCCTTCGGACATGAATTTACCGCGCACATCCTGATAAACAAAGATGAAACCTTCCTCTGCAAATTTTTGTGAGGGTCCCAATCGTTTTTTGTATTTGTCTTCTCCATAAGGATAAACGCTGTAAGGCGTGCGCAGCATTAAGATGGGATAATCGCGCGTGGTGTCCCGCGGCAGGTAAATGGACGTAAAAAGTTTTACGCCGTCGCGCATGGGAATGTAAACTTCCTTTTTAGTGTAGTGCGCTTTAACATCGAATATTTCCTGGCCGTGTAAGGCCTGAAGAAAGAAAAATAAAAGAACTAAACCGAGAACGCTTCGCATTGTAACTTCCTTTTTGCTTTGAATTTTTGAATAGTTATTAAAATTTGTAGAAAGATGCAAAAATTTTAAAGGGGTTAATAATAATGAGAAACACGGCGCTTCTTTATGCCATTCTTTTGTTCTCAGCGTTTTAACGAGACCGTAAATAATACTTCCTTCGTAGCATCAGGATTGGTTTAATGGTTAATTAGTTGAATGGTTGAATAGCCACTGGCCTGTCATTCTAAACGGAACGCCAGCTTCAGTCTCGAGAAATCGGGACGGAGTGAAGAATCCATACCGTTGAATGGTTAAATAGAAATTATCCGGCGTTGGCGCCCAGCACACCGTCGGAGAAAATTCTCAACAGAAAATATTCCCCTTCTCCCAAATTTTTATTGTGATAGAGGGGAATGGGGGGGGTAGGACAATTGAAACAATTTTTAATTTAAAATAGTCTTTGCGCCTTTGTGACTTCTCTGAGCTCTCTATGGTCACTTGAAATAATTTGTTGAATCATTTTCTGCGATGGTTGGCGTAATCTGCGGGAAAATTACTTTGCGCACGTTGCGGTTGATTTGGGTTGCGGCTTTGCTGCCTTGGATAAAAACCTTTTTTAACAATCCTAACCGCTTCTGAGCTATCCTGTGTCCAGCTTCAACCTTTTTGTCTGGCTTTAGGGGCGGCCCATTCTCCCCCGCCTCGCTTACAGCAAGCCATTTGCCGACCCACTGAAAAAATTTATTCGTAATTGACAATTCTTAATTCGTAATTCGTAATTCTTAATTAATACCCATTTAATCTCTTATAAACCACCCGACCGTTTTTAATGGTCATGTAAGTGTGGTTCAGGCCGTAGTGGTAAGGCAGGTAGTTCAGGTTGGGGATGTCTAAAATAACCAGATCGGCCTGTTTGCCAGGTTCAATGCTGCCCGCCTGCCGTTCAATGCCCAGAGAGCGAGCCGCAACCCAGGTGCTGGCCCACAGCAGTTCGCCAGGCAGCATCTTCAATTTTAAGGCGGCAATGGTCCAGATGAGTTGTAAGTTTTGCGTGGTGGAGCTGCCCGGATTGAAGTCGGTGGAAATAGCCACCTGGCAGCCGGCCTCAATCATTGTTCTGGCGCGGGCATATTGATCTTTGCCTAAAAAGAAGGTGGTACCGGGTAAAAGCACGGGAATGACGCCCCGTTCCGCCATGGCCCGAATGCCCTCATCCGAAGCCAGAATTAGATGATCGGCGGTAACGGCGCCGATTTCCGCCGCCAGCTCCGCGCCCCCGAAGGCCGCCAGTTCATCGGCGTGAATGCGAGCTTTTAAGCCGTATTCCATGGCCGTGGTTAAAATTTTTCGGCTTTCTTCAACCGTAAAAACGCCCTGTTCGCAAAACACGTCGCAATAGCGGGCCAGCTTGCGCTCCGCCACAAGGGGAATCATCTCCTTACAAACCAGTTCCACATAGGCCGCACGATTCTGCTGATACTCGTCCGGCACTTCGTGGGCGCCAAGGAAGGTGGGAATTAAGTCCAGCGCTTGTTCATCGTTTAATTCGTTGATGATTTCCAGCGATTTGATCTCGTCTTGCGTGGAGAGTCCGTAGCCGCTTTTAGCTTCGATGGTGGTAACGCCAAACTCCAGAAAGCGGGCAATGCGCCGGCGCGAAATCTCTTTAATCTCTTCTTTAGAAGCCTGACGAAATTTACGCACGCTGTTGCGAATGCCGCCGCCGGCCGCCGCAATCTCCTCGTAAGATTTGCCTTCAATGCGCATGACAAATTCGTCTTCGCGCGTTTTCCAGAAGACGGGATGGGTGTGTGGATCGATAAAGCCGGGCAGTAGGCATTTGCCGCTGGCGTCAATGATCTCATCCGCTTCAGGAAGGGGCTGATCGGAGGCAATAATCTGCCGGATGTAGCCATCTTCCAGCAGTAGATGAACCTTCTGCAAGTCGAGAACCTGGCCGAATCCCCTGTTTAAATCGGGCGTGTAAAGATGATCGATGTTTTTGATCAGAGTGCGCATGGCTATTTCCCTGCCTGTTTATTTCTGAAAAAGTTTCTGGAACTCGTTCCGCATTTTTTTGAAGGTATCTTCCAGACTTTCGGAAACCACTTTGGTGTCGGCAATGACCGGCATAAAATTGGTGTCGCCATCCCAGCGCGGAACGATGTGGTAGTGCAGGTGGTCGTCAATGCAGGCTCCGGCGATGCGTCCCAGATTCATACCGATGTTCAGCGCGTGCGGATGCATGACGGCGTTTAAAACCTGAATCGTTTTCTGGATGGTTCGTTGCATGTCCAGCAACACCTCTTCGGAAAGTTCCAGATAATCGCCGGTATGCTGGTAAGGCACCACCATCACATGCCCATTGTTGTAAGGAAATTTGTTCAGAATAACAAAACACTTTTCGGAGCGATAGGGAATCAGGTACTTTTCATCGTCATTGGCTTTTGGAAACTGGCAAAAGATGCAGCCGGTGTTTTTATCGATCTCATTCAAGATGTACTTCATGCGCCAGGGAGCCCAGAGTTGTTTCATGATCTTTCCTCGTCGTTTACAAAACAAAGCCCAACACCAAAAAGGTATTGGGCTTTTAACGTGGTTAATTCATTTGCAACGCCACAAAATTAACTTTCTTCCTGTTCTTTTTTGGACGCTTCGATGATCTTTTGAGCGATATCGGGCGGCACTTCTTCATAATGGGAGAAAGAGCGTTTGTGAATGCCGCGTCCCTGGGTCAGCGAACGCAGGGTGGTGGAATAGCGGTACAGTTCAGCCAGCGGAACCTGCGCTTTGATGACCTGGAATCGCCCGTCGCGATCCATGCCCATAATGCGTCCGCGGCGGCTGGAAATATCGCCCATTACATCGCCCATGTATTCATCCGGCACGCGCACTTCGATGTTGTAGATCGGCTCTAACAGCACCGGATTGGCGTCCAGAAAGGCCTTTTTGAAAGCCATGGAGGCGGCCACCTTAAAAGCCATTTCCGAAGAGTCCACCGTGTGATAGCTGCCGTCGTAAACCGCAACGCGCACATCCACCACCGGATAACCGGCCAGCACGCCCTTTTCCATGGTTTCGATCACGCCCTTTTCCACGGCCGGAATAAATTTGCCCGGAATTACGCCGCCCACGATTTCATCTAAAAATTCAAACTTGCCGCCGCGTTCCATGGGTTCCAGACGCAGGTGGCAATCGCCGTATTGACCGCGCCCGCCGGTCTGCTTTTTGAACTTACCCTGTGCGGTGGCCGTTTTGCGGATGGTTTCGCGATACGGAATTTTTGGCTCTTCTTCTTCTACTTCCACATTAAATTTTTGATGCAGACGTTTTAAAATGATTTGTAAGTGTAATTCACCCTGACCAGAAACGATGGTCTGATGCAATTCGGGGTCCTGGTGGTAGAGAAAGGTCGGGTCTTCCTCGTGTAAAAGATGCAGGCCGTTACTGATTTTTTCTTCGTCCCCTTTGGCTTTCGGTTTAATGGCGGTACGAATGACCGGTTCAGGAAAATCAATTTTCGGGAATTTAATATTATGGCCTTTGGCGCAAAGCGTATCGCTGGTGTGCGTGTTCTTTAACTTCACAACCGCGCCAATATCGCCGGCCTGCAGTTCTTCAACGCTCTTTTTATTTTTACCGTTAAGGATGAACATCTGGCCAATCCGCTCTGTATGGCCGTCGCGCGTATTAATCACATCTTCGCCTGTTTTTAATTTTCCGGAGAAAACCTTAAAGAAGGAAAGTTCGCCCATGTGCTGCTCAGAGATCGTTTTAAAAACCAGAGCGGCGGTGGGGCCGTTGGGATCGACCTTAATGGTTCCGTCTTCGGTTTTAACTTCGCCCCGCTCGTTGGGCGCCGGACAAAAGTTTACAATAATATCCAGCAGACGCTTTACGCCCACATTGGCCGTAGCAGCGGTACAAAAGATGGGGAAAATAGCGTCATTAGCCACGGCTTTTTTGAAACCTGTTTTAAACTCTTCTTCGCTCAGCTCGCCGGCTTCAAAGTATTTTTCCATCAGCGTGTCGTCGCTTTCGGCAACCGCTTCCACCAGTTTTAAGTACAACTCTTCTGCTTTTTCTTTTAACTCGGCCGGGATTTCTTCTTCGCTGAAGTTACCGCTGCCGTCTTTGGCAAACTTCAACATCTTCATGCGAAATAGATCGATGATGCTGTCAAAATTGGGGCCGGTTTCTACCGGAAACTGGGCCAGAACCACCTGATGCCCAAAACTCTCAACCACGCCCTGCACGATGTTGTCGAAATCGATATTTTCGCGATCCAGCTTATTAATCACAATAAAACGCGGCACGCCTTGCTTGGCGGCTTCGGCCCACACCATTTCGGTGCCCACTTCCACCCCGGAAGCGGCAGATACCACCACAAACATGGTGTCCACAACACGCATGGCGCTTACCACTTCGCCAAAAAAATCGGAATAGCCAGGCGTATCAATAATATTGATTTTGTGATCTTTCCATACGCCGTGTCCCAATGAAGAACTAATGGAGATTTGACGTTCGATTTCATCAGGATTGTAATCAGAAACCGTACTGCCCTGTTCAATAGAACCGATACGATTGATTTCTTTCAGATTGAAGAGGAGCGCTTCAAACAACATGGTTTTACCGCTGCTACCATGCCCTCCTAATCCAATATTGCGAATGTGATCCGTTTGAAAAACTTTCACTTCTGCCTCCTTCTTTGAAAGGTCTTGATTCGTTCTTGGCTTTACAAGTCGTTAAAAATACTAAATTCCAATTGCTAATTCAAGCAAAATTGCGATTTTTGACACAATTAAAAGCGACGGTTTATGGGAATGGTGGACGGGCACTTCTGTCCTGCGCTGTGTGAGCAAGAATGGTTGAAGAGTTTAGAAGTTTGAGGTTTAGTCGTTTAGGATACTTCCTCTGAACGATCTAGTCCCTCCCGGGCGGGATTTGAAAATTATTGTGCTGCTGGATTGGTTGAATGGTTAATTAGTTGAATGGTTGAATGATCGCAGGCTGTCATGCCGAATACCCGCCATGACGGTATGCGCGTAAATTGTGCCGATTTGCTTAACTTTTCTCTCAAAATAATTTGTTTAATCTTTTTCTGCGATTATTGGCGTAATCTGCAGGAAAATTACTTTGCGCGCGTTGTGGTTGATTTTGGTTGCGGACTTGCTGCATTAGTAGTTTAGTGGCTGAATGGTTGTCGCCTGAGGCGGCCTTAGATTTGTTTCCTTTTCAAGAATAGAGCTCTGAAAGTTTGATTTATTGGTCATTCTGTGTGAAGCGAAGAATTGCATCATTCAAATAAAACAGAAAGTTCTTCGGTGCCCTGTTTTTTAAGACTTTTCTGGCTAACAGCCAAAGTATAATTTTTCAGAAGTCTATTCAAAAAAGAGATAAGCATGTAGTTAAAAGTGCGCTTTGACCGTTCACGGTTTAAGATCGGCGGGGAAATAAGTTAATTCTCTTCTTCGTAATGCTTCATTATCAGAATTCATTAAAAGACCCTGTACTGCTGCTCAGCGGTACAGGGCCTCACTTTAAATCGCACTGTGTGTTTCGGAATTAAACGCGCTATTCTTTCTCAAAAAAATCGTGCACAATGGCGTTAAAATCTTTGTCCTTTAGGGCCTGTAATTCCCCGATGTACACCTTACCATCGGCCGGCACATGTTTTTCATCGATGGTGGATTTAACAGATTTTTTAATGTAGCCCTGCAGACGCTCCAACTCTTCCTCAAAGAATTTTACGGCCTGCTGTCCGATTTTCAAGTTTTTCAGATCTTCTTCCAGTCTCTCGGCATCGATCATGCAAATCCAATTATCTTCGTAGGCCGTAATTTCCAGTCGGTCTGGTGATTCAACGACCGGGCCATTAATCTTTAAAACGCGGCCGCTGATCGGCGAGCGGAAGGGAATAGACCTCTGGCCAATGCGCACGTTAAAAAGCAATTGGCCCTGTTTTACTTCCATTCCTGGCGTGGGCGCTTCAATGGCATCGATTTTTCCGATCAACTTATTGGCAAAGTCATCAATTCCCACATGAGCCTCTCCGCCTTCCGTAAGGGCTGCCCAGGTATGCCAGGGAGAGATAAACACACCGCCGGGAATGTAAAATTCTACCGTGTCTTTCACTTCTGGTTCGCCGACATGGGTGATGTGAACGCGTGATTTCAACTGCTTTTTAATGCGTTCCTGGCGTTGTATTAAAAATTTTTCCACCATGGCCACCAGTTCATCTTCGGTGAACGGTTTTTGCACATAGTCCATGGCGCCGTATTTCATGGTTTCGACGGCCGATTCTACCGTGGCGTAACCGGTAATGATGATGACATCGATATCCGGACGCAGATGTTTGACAGCCTTGCACACTTCTATGCCATCCATTTCCGGCATTTTCAGATCGGTAAAGACAAAGTCGTAATGCCTTTTCTGGATTAAAGCCAGCGCTTCCTTTCCGCTTTCCACGGTATCAACGGAATAGCCAGCCATAACCAGTATTTTTCTAAAACTGTCTAAAATGATCTCTTCATCATCAACGGCTAAAATGCGCGCCTTGGGATTGGGCACTTCCACGCGTTTAAGAGTTTTAGCCTCATGGCTGAAATCCAGTTTAAGGTTAGTTTCCAGGGCCTGCTGTCGTAACCTGCGCATTTTTTTCTCTTCGCTTTTTTTCAGAATTGCGCGGATGATCAGGTCGGCAACGATGAAGAGAACCAGTGCGACAATCAGTAAAAATACACCCATTTTTTTCTCCTTCTATTTAGCTTGCTGATTTATTGATTACAAACCATTAAATGATTAATTTCGTAATTCAAATTCTGGGGTACAATGATGTAAAGCCAGCCCTTAAAATAAGGGTCTTTTTCAATGATCAACGGATTTTGTGCCACTTCCTCATTTCTTCTGATAATTTGTCCGCTTAAAGGCGTAATCACCGGATGTAAAAGACCGTTTTCCGCTTCAATTTCGGCGCATGAAAATCCCTGATTAATCTCGCTCTCCAGAGGCAGTAAATTGATTTTACGAATGGAGCCGATAATTTTTAAGAATAGAAAGGTAAGGCCGACTTTTACGGAACCGTCGTGATCGATAAAACACCAGGAAGAGTACCCCAATTTTCTGCACTGCGGTGGACAGGGAACAATCAATGAACAGGGATTGGATTGCTGCTCCTGATACTCCTTTATTACCTGCACATACCTGTCCCCGCGGTATAGCGCGCTCAGCAACTCATCCGCCGTAAAGGGCTTCGGCAAATAATCGATGGCCCCCAGGTCCAGTGATTTCACCGCATTTTCTACGGTGGCATAGCCTGTTATCATGATAACAGGAAGCAGGCTGCCGGCCTGGCTTAATTGTTGTAAAAACTCGAAGCCGTCCATATCCGGTAGTTTGATATCGCACAGGCAAAGATCGTAGTTGTGTTTTAAGGCCAGTTCCAGCCCCTTTCTGGCGTCGGACGTGGTGGTTACCTGCCAGCCTTCCGAACCGGCAACGCGTTTGATGGCGTCCAGAATAACCGGCTCGTCGTCAATGGCTAATAGTTGTTTTGCTCCCATAATTCAACCTATCCTGTTTGTACAGGTAAATGGATGGTAAAGGTGGTTCCTTTACCTACCTTGCTTTTTACCGAAATCGTGCCCTCATGGTTTTCCAGAATGCCCCATATAACCGCCAATCCAAGCCCGGTTCCCTGCTGGCCCTTTGTGGTAAAGAAGGGGTCAAAGATTTTGTGGACAATTTCCGGTGGAATGCCGCAGCCGGTATCGCTGACTTTAATTTCGATATAGTCGCGCGGGCCCTGTTTTTCAACGGCATCCCAATACTGCCACTGGCACGCATCGGTAATGCACCCGTGCAGCTGTCCCTTGCCCGGTATTTCCAGTGTATAAACCTGCGCCTCACATTTCGGACATTTCTGGTCTTTATCAATCAGCGAAATATTACATTTAGGACAGACAATGTCCTCCGGATTCTCGTTTTTGATCGAAATTTCAGAACGGAAATTATTCCGTCCGTAAATGGGATCCAGATGCACAAAGCCCTCTTCGCCGTTCAATCGAATTTTTAACTTGATGGATGGCAGGCCATCAATGCGCAGGTGCTCATCCATTAAGTCATGCCCTTTGGGACATAACGCCTGTTTAATTTGAACCTTACCATAAGGAGAAAGCCGAACCAATGCCGTGCTGATGGTAATTTTGCCGCCTTTAGACCCAATGGCCTGCTGAGCGTTTACAATTAAATTGGTGAACACCTGCTGCATTTGATTGGGATCGATGGCGATTTGGGGCAAACGCGGCGCATATTTTTTCTCCAGCTGGATGTGATTAAGAGTCAACTGATTTTCAAGAACGGTTACGGCGCGTTCGATTACCTGATGAATATCGGATCGTACTTTTTTCGGAATGGACTGTCGGGCAAAATCCAGCAACCCCTTAACGATCTCCCGGCTGCGAATGGTTTCGCGAACAATGACCTGCAAGTCGTTGTGCAGCTCCGGTTGATCTTTGGTTCGTTTCAGGAGAAAACTGGCATAAGTTAAAATGCCTGTCAGGGGATTGTTGATCTCATGAGCCACGCCGGCGGCTAAACGTCCCAAAGAAGCCATTTTATCCGATTGGAATAATTGCTGTCGGGCTTCGGCCAGCTTGCGCGTCATGTTGTTAAACGAGCGGGCCAGGATGCCTAATTCGTCGTTTCCCAAATCGGGAATGGTGTAGCTTAAATTGCCGGAGGCAACCTGACGAGTGGCTGTTAACAATTTTTTTACTGGTTGATCTACAAATTTTTTAATGAGCAGCCACAAAACAATGCCCAGAATAATAATCGCCAAAATGGCCATCAAGATCATTTGCTGTGTCACATGGGCAATTTCCTCATCTACCTGTTTTAAACAAACCGTTAAATCAAGCACGCCCAATACTTTCTGGCTTTCGGGATGGGCATGACAATCGGCCTGCCAGCAAGAGGGTTCATTGTAGATGGGATTGATGATCCCCATAATTCGGTCGGAATCAGGGGACGGCCGATAAATTCGCACACGCTCAGAAATGGATAGGCGTTCGAGCGGTCGATCCGATTCGTGGCAAGAATAGCAGGCTTCCGCTTTTTTGTCGAGCACAATCCCAATTTCCGCACTATCTGCCGCGTACATCACATGCCCCTCTTTGTTCAAAATGCGGACTTCCTGGATGGAGGGATGCTGCCCAACCGTTCGAATTATTTCATGGGTAACTTCCCTGTTATTACTGAGCATGGCCATTTTTGTGCTGTTTTTGATGGTTTCGCTTTGCGTGTTAACAAAGTTTTTAACCTGGCTCATCACCAGATTTTTTTGCGTTTTTAGCGACATAATCGCAAAACCAAAAAAAACCAGCACAACGACCACCAGAATGGTTAAAATTAATTTAAATGAAATTTTATCAAACATTGTGTCTTTAATCCTTTATTACTTTTCCTGGCACATCAGCCGGGAACGATTTATCATCATGACACTCCGAGCATTGTGGCCTTTGATTGAATTTACGATTTAAATGGCATGTTTCACAATCTATTTCTACGTGATTCTCATCCAGCTGTATTCCGGTTACCGAATGATTAAACGTCCCAACCTGCCAATTTGTTTTGTGGCAGCTGTTACAATCCGTTTTCAAAGCGCTGAATTCGACCTGATCTTTGTGACAGCCCTGACAGGGCAACCTTTTATGGAAAGGCTTTAAGGGCCATCCTGTCTGGGCGTGATCAAAAGGCGGCTTTTTTTGCGTTCCATGGCATTTTTCGCAATTTTCGTCGATGGCCGTTTCATGGCAGGGCAGGCAGTTATCGTGCTCGAGTTTCGCTTTTTCTTTTTTGAGATTGGGATTATGGCAGTCGGCGCAGGCATTATTTTTATGGCAGCTTTTACAATCCAACCCAAACGCGACGATGTGTTGTTTATGGTAAAACGTTACTATCGGCCCCTCTTCATAATCGCTTTTTAACACATAAACGTCCGGGGTTTCGGGCGCGGGATGCCGCTTTTGCGCTAACTTTTCAAGATGCTGTTTGTCTTTAGTGACATCTTTCGATGCTTTTTCATGACAAAAATAACAGTCCGAAGTCTTGCTCCAGTCGGTATCCCAGCTTCGATGGCAATTAATGCACAGCTGGTGATAGGCGCCTTTCAAAGAGGGACGGGACAAATCTTTCATGTCCCGTTCAACTTTATGGCATTCGATGCAGGGGCGCACTTTCCCCGGCGGATTGTGATGATGGCACGATTCACAGCCGCCCATCATTTCTCCCATCTGGGCATGCAAGCGGTGCGTAAAAACCGCCGGCGCATACTGATTTTGTAAGGTGTCGATAATCAACAAAGTCGGAGCATCTTCTACCGAATGGCGAACGGTAATGCCTTCGCGAATAAAATCCGGACAAATTTTTAAACACGGCTCATTATAGGTTGGCTTTTCGCAATAATGGCATTCACTGCACCGTAACGGAAAGCTGGCATGATGCTCCACACGCTGCGCCCAACCCACGACGCTTAAAATCATCAAAAAACCGAAAATTGTTATTAACTTTTTCATTGAATTACTCCCCGAATTGCATATTTTGCTTTGGCGCTTACGCCTTTTAATGGAACCGAGATGACAGGGAAAATCATGACCAACGCCCTGTATAATAAAATCTCGATGGAAATAAGCCCGACGGTGATCGAAATCTCTCCAAACGATGGCCAGTATTGTTCTAAAATGTATGGCGGTTTGTAGGCGATTACAAACACATTCAAGCGATTAATAAAAACGCCAAATATTACAAGTAAAGAAGCAAAGTAAAGCAGGCTGCGCGATTGCAATACCTTGTCCCAGAAAAACATACGCACCGGGATAATAACGCCGAACAACATTTCAATCACCCACATGACGGTTTGTAAATTTATTTCATTCAGATAAACATACGTTCCGCGGATGACCATATCGCCCAGTTTAAAAGCCAGGTAAATTCCTAAAAGCGGGCCGACAAATCTGGCTAATTTGCGCAGTACATCCATTTCGGGCTTTAAACCCAATGAACGCGAAGCCGTTAACGATTCCATGATGACCATGGGAAAACCAACGGCAAAAGCAGACAGTAAAAAGAGCAGGGGGGAAACAGGAGTCTGCCACAAGGGATGAACTTTATTGCCGGCAATTAACATTAAGGTACCCAGCGACGATTGATGCAAACAGGAAAGCACCACGCCCAGAATGATGAAAAAGAACATCGTCTTTCCTAAAAAAGAATCCATAAAACGCAGAAATTGATCGATAGGTTTGTTTAAAAATTTCAGAACTCCCTTTAGATGAACGCGTCCGATGAAGCGTTCGGTTACAATGGGAAAAAATTCGATGTACAGCGTTCCCAGGTAGGTCATCACGCAAATGCCTACTTCGAACAGAACCGAGTTGCTGTTGCCCATAATGGGAACATGCCAGATATTGTAGTAACGTCCGAGGTCGAACATGACGCCGATGGCCACAAAGGTGTAGCCCAACATGGCCGTCATAATCGCCGGGCGAACCAGCACATGGAAATCTTCCCGGTAAAAGATGTGCACCAGGGCCGAAGTGGTAAAGCCGCCGGCTGCAAGGGCCACGCCCGCAGCCACGTCAATTCCGATCCATATTCCCCATGGGAACTGGTTATTTAAATTGGTTACAGCGCCCAGACCGAATCCGAAACGTAAAATACTCCAGACGATGCCATTAGCGGCCAATATTAAAAGAATGATAACGCCTTTTGACAAAAACGGTCTTTTAATCGGTTGCGGTTTAAAATATTCTTCCATGACTACTCCTCCTCTTCGCGCGTCTGTTTTCCAAGCCACATAATTCCGCCTAACAAGGCGTAGAGGGCAACCGGAGGAACAAAGAACTTAAAAATAGCGTGTTGAATGGGTTCGGTTGCGCCCGGAGCGGGGTCTGTGCCCACATCCGGAAAGTCAAGCTTAAGAAAATCCTGCCCGGCCAGATAAAGCCAGGAAGTGCCTGCGACTTCATGTTCACCAAATACGTGGTCAATATAACGTTCCGGCTGCTTTCGAATGCGTTCATGAGCAACCTGAATCAGCTCATAGCGTTTGCCAAAAGTTAGCGCTTCAGTAGGACATATTTCCACACAGGCCGGCATTTTTCCTTTGGAGGTTCGCCTGTCATAACAAAAATCGCATTTAAGGATTTTCGGTTCAATAGCCTTGTGATATTCAAAAGCCGGCACCTGAAAGGGACAGGCCACCATACAGTAGCGGCAGCCAATACAGCGGCTTTCATCCCAGATTACCGCGCCGTTTTCCTGTTTGGTAAAGGCGCCCACAATGCAAGCCGAAACACAGGCCGGATGGTCGCAATGCATGCATTGCACCTTTACGGTTGTTTCTTGCTGTTCCGGATTATCCGCTTTGTAGGCATTAACCACTGTTAGCGCGGTATGATCTGGCCGACGCATGGTTTGAAACACCGAACGGTCCTGGTAATCATCAAGGTTACCTGCTTCCATTCCATGCTCCACCTTGCAGGCGTATTCACACTGGCGACAACCAATACACACGGTTGTGTCAACCAGCACGCCAAAACGATCATCAGATAGAACATTTTTGGGCGTGGCATGACTTTTTTTAGGGCTTATGGCCGTAAGCGATGCCACGCTAATTGCTTTTAGAAACGAACGCCTTGTTTGTGACATGATAGTCTTTCCCTCACATTTGTTCATTTATTAACTGTAATTCATCTTTAATTCTCCGAATTACTTCCTTTTCGCTGCCATCCTGATCACAAAATACCAGAATGGATCGCGACTGCAGGCAACACTTTAAAAATAAACTGATGCCATTGCATACAACTACCTCCACACCAGCATCGTACAAGGCTGACAGGCGTTGCCCCACAGAGCTTCTTTTTAATTCAAGCGTTTTAGCAGGCGCCCATTGTTGATTGGTGTCAAGGATTTTTACAACGCTGCACACGTCGAAAAGCGGCGCAACTCTATTTTTCCAGACAGGTATTGCAACTTTCATTTTTCCCATACGTTTATTTTGAGAAATATTTAACAAATATTATGCCAGACTTGATACAGTCTGTCCATAACGCTGCGGGCATGATTGTGGTATAAAATTAGGGTAGCGTTTCAATGTGTTGTGTAGCAGCTTCGCAACTCAAAGGGCGCAACCCTGCTACTCTACAAAGGTTAATCGTTTACGTGGCGGTGGCGGCCATCGACGTGGGGTAGCTTTATTCCCAGGCGCTTGATTTTTCTGAAAAGTGTGGTTTTGTGGATATTTAAGGCACGAGCGGCAGCCTGACGATTCCAGTTGTGCTCTTCTAAGGTACGCAAAATTAATTCCGCTTCCATCTCGTTTAGCTTTTTCTGATACTCATCCTGTATCTCTTCGGGGCGTTGCTCGAACAAATCAATGGGCAAATGTTTTTCTTGAATAATGTCCTCGTTGCACAGCACAAAAGCGTGCTCAATAATGTTCTCCAGCTCGCGCACGTTGCCCGGATAGGAATGGCGCATTAAAACTTCCAGCACTCTGGGAGACACGCCTTCGATACTTTTGCCCTGTAAATTATTGAATCTTCTGATAAAATGATCGATCAATAAAGGAATGTCTTCCTTGCGCTGACGTAAAGGGGGAATATGTAACCGAACCACTTTTATTCGGTAGTAAAGGTCTTTGCGAAAAATGCCCTCGGCCACCAATTCTTCTAAGTTTTTGTTGGTAGCCGCAATAATTCGCACATTGGCATTAATGGTTTCAACAGAGCCCAGCGGCTCGTACGTTTTTTCCTGTAAAAAGCGCAAAAGCTTCACCTGAAAAGCCTGGGAAATATCGCCAATTTCATCTAAAAAAAGCGTGCCGCCTTCGGCCAGCGCAATTCGTCCAATCTTATCTCTTCTGGCATCTGTAAAAGCGCCTGCCTTGTAACCGAACAGTTCAGACTCCAGCAGGTTGTCAGGTAGCCCGCCACAATTAATGGCCACAAAATTCTTATCTGCTCTGGTGCTTAATTGGTGAATAACACGAGCGACCAATTCTTTTCCGGTGCCGCTTTCGCCTTCAATTAAAACGGTGCTGTTACTATCTGCCACCTGAGGTAAAAGGTCAAAAAGCTGCCACATGGCGGGGTTTTTGGAAACGATGTCATGATAGGAATAGTTGCGACGGATGAATTTTCGCAAATCATCTTCAGTACTTAAATCACGAAAAGTCTGCACACCTCCCAGGATGTTTCCTTTTTTGTCTTTTAGGGCGGCGCCCGTTACTTTAATCGGAATGCGAAAGCCCTTCCTGGTGATAATATAAACTATTTTAGAATAGCTGTTTTTTCCGTTTTCAATAGCCTTTTTTAATACGCAGCCTTCTTCGCAAATATCTGACCGGAAAACATCATAACATTTTTTCCCGATCGCCTGCTCGGTAGGAAAGCCGGTAATCTGGGAGGCGGCTTTATTAAAAGAGGTAATATTAAATTCATGGTCAATGGTAAAAACGCCCTCGGTGATATTATCTAATATGATCTCTGTTAAATTTTTACATTCTATTTTTGGATCAACCATTTCGCTCTCCCCATTAACCATTAAAGAAACATGGTAGCAACATTTGCACCAATATTAACAAGATGAAAATTTACAACACTATGTTAATAAAAATCAAAAAATTCCGCATATCGCTAAACCGGCCTAACAATGTTTCACTTTGAAACAGCTGAACCATTTGTTTCAACCCCAGCATATTTTATTGATTTTAAACTAATAAGCCCTATATTTACATCCCGGTCGAAACATTTTGTTTCACACGCCAATCAACCAGACTCGTTTTATTTACTGCAAAAACAACAACTTAAAAATGACATAAAAATTGGTACGCAAATTGCAACTATGTTTGTGAAAATTTAAACAAATACTTGTTGTAGTTTTACCAAGAAAGGAGTATCGCAATGATGCGCAGATATTTTACCATTTTATCTCTTTTAGTCGGATTGGCTTTTCTTTTTTCGTGTTCTTCTTCTACCGACAATGACGATAAAGAAAAGAAGAGCAACTTCGAAATCATTCAACCGGTCGTTGATGAAGCCATCGCCAATTGGAGTAATCCGGTCACCCCGGCACAGACCATTCATGACGGATTGAACAACTATTTTGTGGTAAGCGTCCGCGGCGCTGACGATTATGCCAAAGGCCATGTTCCTGGCGCCATTAACATCCCTTGGACAACAATTGCCAAAGAAGAGAACCTGGCCCAAATTCCAACCGACAAAACAGTGGCTGTTTATTGTTACACCGGCCACACCGGCCAGATTGCCGCAACAGTATTAAAGGTTCTGGGTTACGATGTGACCAATATGAAGTGGGGCATCATGTCCTGGACTAAAGATCAAACCGTAAGAGCGGCTGCTGCTTTTAACGAAGATACCGACGCGCACGATTATCCCATAACCACGGAGGTGCCGACCGCTCAAACCTACGATCTGCCGGAGCCGAACTTTGTCGATTCGGAAGATGCAATGACCATTCTTAAAGCCGCCGCAGATCAGTATGTTTCTACCCAGGCGCCGGTTATCCTGGCTCAGGCGTTATTCGACAACTTAAATGACGGCAACGCTTCCAACGATCCGCAGATCATCAGCGTGCGCAGCGCAGACCATTATGCCATCGGTCACATTCCCGGCGCCATTAACATTCCCTGGCAAGAGATAGCCAAAGTGGAAAATCTGCAAAAAATCGACCCCAACCGTGAAGTAGTGGTTTACTGCTACACCGGTCATACCGGCCAGATTGCCACAACCGTATTGAATCTGTTAGGCTATAATGCGATTAATTTGAAATGGGGCATCATGTCCTGGACTAAAGACGCAAATGTTCGCGTGCTTAGTCCTTTTAATGAAAATACGGACGCCAACGATTTTGCGTTAGAAAAATAGGTCAAATCTGAAAATATTTTCACGAAAAAAGCGGGGTCGGGTTATTGTAAACACCCTGACCCTGCTTTAATTTTTAAATCGGTACCAATTAAGTGGAGTGACGCCGTGAAAAAAATTTTATGGATTTCGTTTTTGGCGCTATTTTTTGGTCTGGCAGGCTGCCAGGAGAAAAAAAGCGATATTGCGCAAAAAGAAGGCATATACGAGGTAACGCAACAAAATAGTTGCGTGGGCTGCCACACCAATAAGGCGCTTTTAGAAGAGGTTGCCGAACCGCTGGAAGATAGCGGCGGCGAAGCGGGCGAGGGCTGAGGCGGCGCGGTGGCCCCGTTGGGGCCTGCGGAACGAGTTTTTGTCTCGGAAACTTTTTTGGGCAGCGTACACGGGCAACTGGCCTGCACTACCTGCCATGGCGGCAATTCTAACACCCCATTAACCAAAGAAGCCAAAGCCGCTGCGCATGCTGCGACTGCGGATTTTGTAGCTTTACCCAGTGAACAGTTTGACGTGTATTGCAGCGCCTGCCATTCCGATATCACCACAAAATTTGAAACCTCTTTACATTATACGCAAAACGGTTTTTACGAACGCTTTAAAATTCGCGCCGGAGGAATGGATTTACGCACAGACGCTAACATGAAAGCCGGTTTTGACGCAGACTGCGCTAAATGCCATGCCGCCTGCGGTCAATGCCATGTTATTCGTCCCGTATCCGTAAACAGCGGCCTGGAGCAAGCTCATCAATTCTACCGTACGCCCAGCCTGGTTAATAATTGTACCGCCTGTCACGGTTCGCGCGTGGGCGAAGAGTTTCGCGGATTACACAGAGGCGAAGAAGGCTACGAAAATGTGAAAGAGGCCGATGTGCATTACAATAAAGGGATGAATTGTATGGCCTGCCATCCCGCCGATGAGATGCACGGCGACGGCAATTTGTATCCCTATCGCTATGTTGAAAACGAAAGCTTTGTCGCGCAATGCACCGACTGCCATCCCGATGTGCTGGACACTAATACGGAAAATCTCTACCACACCACGCATGTTCAGGGCAACACCACTTTGCAATGCCAGATATGTCATTCGCAAACCTACAAAAGCTGTAACGGCTGTCACGTGGGAGAAGGTATCACCGGTTCTTCCTACCCAACTTTTAAGATTGGCAAAAATTATTTGAAAAACACCAGTTCTTTCCGCACCACAGATTTTGCGCTGGTTCGCCACATTCCGATTGCGCCCGACACTTACCACAACTGGAACGGCTCGATTTCACTAACAACCTTTGATAACGCCCCAACCTGGAAATACACCACGCCGCATAATATTCAACGCTGGACATTTTTAACCGATACCAGCGGAACGGCCTGGTGTGGGCAAACCTGCCACGACAGCCACGATGAAATTTTGCTTAAAAGGAGCGATGTCGATTCTACTTATCTTGACGATGAATTAAGAGCAAACGAACCGGTGTTTACCGATTAATAGTAAACCCAAAAAAGCGAATCCGTTGTTATTCGCTTTTTTCTTAATGAATGAACAAAGCGAGAGATTGCCATGAAAAAGTGTATGCTGGGAATTAGCCTTTTGTTAGCGGGAATCAGCTGTACCATTGCTCAGGGCGTGGAGTTCAATGGCTATATGCGAAACTCGGTTTATGCCTACAGCGCGCCAGAAGAGATTGGCTCCGACAAAACCGAACTGCACACGCGACTTTATCAAACGCTGAGCGCCAATGTGATCTTTAATCAACTGGGAGGCTGGCAATTACATCTGGCCGGCCGCGCCCTGACCGACCTGGCCGACAGCGAGCTGGACAACGTTAAACGATTTAGAGCCTATCGCCTGTCCGTTTCCAAGAAAAATTTATTTAACATGATTGATCTTGAAATCGGTCGTCAATTTTTACATCCAGGAGTTACCCTGGGCAGCCTGGACGGATTAAATCTGAATATTAAACCCTTAAAGTGGTTCGAATGGCAGGTTTACGGCGGGGTGGAAACGCACTTGCTGCGCGCGGCTAAAGTTTATGCCGTGGATGAAGCCGCCGTTTTTGGCACGCAGTTAAAGTTTAAAAGAATGTTTAAAAGCAATATCAGCCTGGTGTACCTGCAAAAAAACGCGCAAAGCGAAACCCAATGGCAACTGGCCGGAATTAATTTCAGCAACTACAGCATTAAACATTTGTTGGTGTTAACCCAGGCGCACTACGACCTGGTAAACAGCCGCCTGCACCGTTTGTACCTTTCGGCCCGCTACCAGTTTAGCCCAAAATTGTTAATCAACGCTTATGTTAAACAACAATATCCGCAAATTTACAATACTTCTTATTTTCAGATCTTTGAGGTTGATCGCTATTTGTTAAGCGGCTTCAATGTGGTTTATCAACTTACTGATCAATATGCCATTACCGGCATGATGCAGGGCGTGCAGCTAAAAGAAGGCTATGGAAATCGTTTTATTGCCATGCTTTCGGATCGTCACGGCAGCTTTGGACTGGTTTACGAAACGGGCGATCTGGGCGACCAGATGGGAGCGCTGTTTAATTACCGCTATCGGATAATGCGGGAGTTAACGCTTAATTTGAGCATTGATTACACGCGCTATCGATTCGAAAAACGCTACGATTACGAAAATCAACTGGCCAATGCGGTGGGCCTGAGCTACCGCTTTTTAAAACACTGGAACATTCAACTGGAATACCAGTGGCTGCAAAATGCAGATTTCAAATCGGATCAACGCGTCTTAAACCATATTAGTTTTGTCTGGTAAAAAAGGTGAATATCATGCAAAAGTTGAAACCATTTTTAGTTGTTTGTTTTTTTCTGCTTGTTTCTTCAGCCCTGGCACAGGAAGATCAGATTATTTTTTCGCATCAGCTTCATGTGCAGCAACAGGAGATTGCTTGTCTGGATTGCCATGGCAAAGCGATAGAAAGTGAAAACTGGCAGGACGTGCTAATGCCGGAGATGCAAACCTGTTACAGCTGCCACGATGAAGAAGAAACTCCCTGCTCCGCCTGCCATACCAATGCCGACGAGCCTGCTATCGCCAGACGTCTGGAAGGATTTAACAGTCGCTTTCCGCACAAACTGCACGTGGATAAAGAAGGAAACAATTGTTTAACCTGCCATAAAGGCGTGGAAACAGCGAAAACCACGCAGGACTTTCATCTTCCGACAAAGGAAAAATGCAATGCCTGTCATGTGGGAGCCGATGTGGTGGAAAGCCAATCGAAATGTTTTACCTGCCACGAACCATCGCTAAACTTTTTGCCGGCCACTCACCAGCTCAACTGGCGTAAAGATCATGGCCTGGTTCAGCAAATGGACGAAAATTCATGCGAACACTGCCATCAACCAACCTACTGCAGCGACTGTCATGAAGGCGACAATCTTAATCGGCAGGCGCATCCCCTGAACTACCGCTACACGCACGGGCTGATGGCCAAAGGCAATAAAGAAAACTGCCTGACCTGTCATCAGGAGCAGGCCTTTTGTGTTGACTGCCATCGCTCGGAACGGGTAATGCCCCAAAACCATGCCCTGCCTACTTGGGCCAATCGCATTGCCGGCGATGGGGGCGAACATGTTCGCGAGGCGCAGATCGATTTTGATGCGTGTATGAGCTGCCACAACGACGCTTATGCCGACGTGGTGTGTATGACCTGTCATGGAAATTAATGGGTGAGAAAAAGGTAGGGACCGACTGATGAAAAAAATATTACTCATAGCCAGTGTGGGATTATTTTTCCTGGCTTGCGCCAAAATGGAAACCCCGATAGAAAATAAAGCGCACCCTGCGGATTGGGCAAATCCACAGGCCGAAGAGTTTCATGCTTTTAAAGTGGTTGCCGCAGGCGCAGTTAGCTGTATTTCCTGCCACGGTCAGGATTTGTCCGCCAATCAAAGCTTTTGCATTGACTGCCACAACAAACAAGACCGGCCGATCAGCTATCCACACCCCGCTTACTGGCTCGATTTTAAAAGCGCCGAAAACCACGGCGCCTTTGTAAAACAAAACGAAGGCCTGTTAACCTGCAACAACTGTCATGATGGTCAAAACGACCAGGCCACGCCTTGCGCCAATTGTCATATTGGAGGGAACTGATTTTTCATCGAAAAAATGTATTAAAATCTGAATCGTTTTAGATTTCATTACATCCGGGCAGGGTTTAGATCAAATTTTCGATTTGGTTTTGCCCTGTTTTACAAAAGGTCTGTATTTTTTTGCGTGAGGCCTGGCAATCATTCTGCAGTTTATAAAATACTCTTAATAGATTTTTTGTCTTTAATTTGACGTTGGCGGCTCAGAATTTCAGCAAAAAAGATTAATCGCGATTCGGTGAAGATTAATGAGATGTTGAGGCTGCCCGGGCTTCAAAAGCCACAATCATTTCCCTGAAGGTTCCGGTTATTTTTTACGTCAACAAAACTTCTGAAAAAGTTGCATGAACGGCTGGTAAATCGAGAGGCGTTTTTTTCTAAAATATGTAAAGCGTGCGCAGCACTGGTTTAAAACGAGCAAAATTTAATCGAGTGAATTAAAACAGACATAATGGAGAAAAACAGGTTAGTATAATTGCCAACACAAACATTGTAACCAGAGCTGGAAGAGAAGAGTATATTTAATTTAGAAATTTTGGCTTGCTTTGAACTATATTTTTGTGAATATTATACCTAAGGTCTCGGGTAAAAAAGGTGTTCGTTATGTATTTTTCGTATCCCTCGTATAAACTATATGTTATGCGTCCAATGGCGCACCATTCCAATTATCAATCGCTCAGGGTAGGTGATTAAAACATAGGAGAGATTTGTTAATGAACGTCAAAAAAGTTTTATGGTTATGGATTTTGTTGACCTTTTGCGGATTGCTTTATGCGCAGATGGATAATGAAACCTGCATGGAGTGTCATTCTGATCCTGAATTAACCAGGGTTGTTAACGACACGGTTGAGGTCTCACTTTTCGTCGATTCGGCACATCTTCAGGGCTCTGTTCATGCAGATTTTCAATGTACGGACTGCCACGCCGTGGGCGAAGACCATCCGGATGATGTGCCGCTGGGCGAGCCCACCTGCGCAAACTGCCATGAGGATGTTTATGAAGAATATGAACAGAGTATCCATGGCCTGGGCAGAAAACAGGGAATTCAAATTGCCGCCACCTGTTGGGACTGCCATGGAACGCACAACATACGCTCGGCTGTAGATTCCAGCTCCAAAGTCTATGGAAAAAACCTGTTAAAAACATGTGCAAGCTGCCATTCCAATACAGAGGTCATGCGCCAGTTTGGGCACAAGAGAATGGACCCCGTGGAACTTTATGCCGAAAGTGTTCACGGCCGAATTTTTGCCGAAGACCCTGAGGCCAATGTGGCCAGCTGTATTACCTGTCATGGCAGCCATGATATCAAACCAGCCATAGATCCCAATTCCAACTTAAGCGAGCTGAACATTCCTGAAACTTGCGGCACGTGTCACGATGCTGAAGCTGAAGAATACACGCAGAGCATACACTGGATTTCATTAAAACGCGGTCATCATGAATCGCCCAATTGCACCGATTGCCACGGAGAGCATAATATTCAGAGCTATACGAACGGCAGCCCCTTTGAACATCCGGAATTGGAGGCCACAAAAGTTTGCGCCGGCTGCCATTCTTCCGAGCGACTAATGGAACGTTTTGGCCTGGATTACCGGCGGTTCGAGTCTTATTTTCGCACCTATCACGGCCTGGCTGTTTTAAAAGGATCGCCCCGGGCGGCAACCTGCACCAGCTGCCACGAAACCCATTCCATCCGTGATTCGCATGATACTCTGGCCACCACCAATCCAAAAAATCTGGTAAACACCTGCAGCCAATGCCACAGCAATGTAACTCCGGAATTCGCCCAAATAGAAGTCCATCCGATCGGTCTAAAAGATAGAAACTACATCGCTTATCTTTTAAGAGCATTTTACAAATGGATGATTTTCATTGTGATCGGTGGAATGATCTTACATAATCTACTGATAGTCGTGTATCATATCCGCCAAAAACGTCGCGCCAAAAAGTACAGCGAACTGGTGCCCCGTTTTCAGACCTTTGAAGTGTATCAACATCTGCTGCTGATTTTAAGCTTTGGTACTCTTGTGGTTACCGGCTTTGCCCTCAAGTTCCCCGATGCCTATTGGGTGCGGGCGCTCTACGGGATGGGCATGGATGAGGTCATACGAAGCACCCTGCACCGCATTGCAGCGATAATCATGCTGGTTATTTCTTTAATTCAGGCTGGATATTTTATCTTTTCCAGAAAGGGCAGAGAAGAAATCATGGCCCTGATGCCAACCAGAAAAGATCTGACAGATTTCTGGCAAAATATGAAATTCTATCTGGGCCTGAGCAAAGAAAAGCCGAAATATGACCGCTTCGACTACACAGAAAAAGCCGAATACCTTGCCCTGATCTGGGGTGTGATCATTATGGGCGCCACCGGATTTATGCTGTGGTTCCCGGAGTTTTTCGCCCGCTTTTTACCAAACTGGTTTTTCGAAGCCGCAGAAATCGTGCATTATTACGAAGCCTGGCTGGCGTCGCTGGCTATTTTAGTCTGGCACTGGTTTTTCGTGATCTATCATCCAGATGTTTATCCCATGAACGTAACCTGGGTTGACGGTAAAATATCGCTGGAAGAATTAAAACATCACCATCCGCTTGAATACGAAAGAATAATAAAAGAAAGAAAAGAAAAGTATAATAAAAAGGCGATCAAAAAGAATGATTCTTAACCAGCTCGTCAAGTAAAGAGCAAGAAACAGTTTAACCGACAACTTTTGCAAAACAATAACAGGCGCCTGTCAGACGCGAATCTGGCAGGCGTTTGTTTTTATGGGAAGGGGAAATATGAAAATTATTTCATATTCACAAAATCATATTGTTATTTTATGCACAGATTGTTAAACTAAATAAGGGGCAGTAAATTTTAAGGGTATCAGGGAAGTGAAAAAACACATATTGTTTTTAGTTGTTATCTTTTTTATCTATCCTCTTTTGGCAGAAAATGACGTTTGCCTTGAGTGTCATTCCGATCCGGAATTAACCACCGAAAGAGGCGGAGAAGAAGTATCGTTATTTGTAAATGAAAATATTTTTGCAACGTCAGTACACGGCGACCTGGAATGTGTTAGTTGTCATGCCGATGCCGATGTTGAAGAATTTCCGCATCCAGAAAGGTTGTCTTCGCCCCATTGCGGAGATTGCCACGATACCGAGCAGGAAAAATATGACATCGGGTTTCATGGCAAGGCATTTGCCCGGGGTGATCGTTATGCCCCCTCCTGCTGGGAGTGCCATGGAACACATGACATATACCCTGAAACGGATGTGCGTTCCAGGGTTTTTAAAATGAATATTCCCCTTTTGTGCGGACGTTGCCATCGTGAAGGAGCGCCGGTCGCCAGAATCTACAAAATACCCGAACACAATATCCTTGAAAATTACAGCCAGAGTATTCATGGCGAAGGTTTGTTTAAAAAGGGGCTGATTGTAACGGCGGCCTGCGCCGACTGCCACGATGCCCATCAAATCCTACCTCATACCGATCCGCGCTCGTCCATTGCTCCGGAGAACATCGCTAAAACATGCACCCAATGTCACAGCCGCATAGAAGATGTTCATGTTAAGGTCATAAAGGGCGAAAAATGGCGCAATGATCCTTCTTCCATTCCAACCTGTACCGATTGTCATATTCCGCACAAAGCGCGAAAGGAATCTTTGCTATTAAGTTTATCCGATCGCTCCTGTCTGCTTTGTCACGGCAATAAAGAAATCCATAAAGAGGAGGATGGCCAGCAGGTATCGCTCTATGTTAATAAAGAGAAAATCAAACAATCCGTTCATCGGGAAGTGCCCTGCGTTAAATGCCATTCGGATGTGGACGCAAGCTTACAACGCCCATGTAAAACGGCCGGTAAGGTAGATTGCGCCAGCTGCCATATTGACCTGGGCGAACAATATAAACACAGCGGTCACGGAATTTCCAGACAAAAGGGCCTGGAAGAAGCGCCCGATTGCAAAACCTGCCACGGCACACATCTGGTTCTTTCCGCTAATGATGAAAATTCTCCGATCTTTCGCTCCAATATTCCCAGGCTGTGCGGCGATTGCCACCGCGCAGGCAGCAATATTGCGGCCATGGATACTTTGAGTCAACACAATGTACTGACCGACTATTCTAAAAGTATCCACGGGCAGCGTCTGGAAAAACAGGGTTTACTGCCGGCGGCCATTTGTTCGGATTGCCACACCTCGCACAACATATTAAATCATAAACACCCAGAGTCGTCTGTAAACCCGCGCAATATTCCGGCCACCTGTTCCCAGTGCCATCTGGGAATTTACAAAGAATTTACCAATAGTATTCATGGTAAAAGCAATGATAAAAACAAAAATTTGCCAAGCTGCACAACCTGTCACTCTTCACATACCATTCAGTTTGTGGGAAAAGATAAATTTATGACAGAAGTAACCGCTCAATGCGGCTCCTGCCACAAAGAGCTTGCAGAGACCTATCTGGAGACCATGCATGGCAAAACATATAAACTGGGCTATTTAAAAGCGGCCAAGTGTTCCGATTGCCATACCGCGCATAATATTTTGCCGCCGGACGATCCTCGTTCGAGTTTAAGCATCCATAATATTACCAAAACCTGCATGAAATGTCACGAAGACGCGTCGGCAAGGTTTACCGGTTATTTAACGCACGCCACGCACCACGATCGCACGAAATACCCATATTTGTATTACACTTACAAGGCAATGACCTTTCTTTTAATCGGCGTGTTTTCCTTTTTTGGCTTGCACACGCTGTTATGGCTCCCCCGCTCCATTGAAAACTATCGACGCCGTAAAAAAGCGCACCAGGATAAAAAGGTAAATTATTACATTAAACGTTTCGACCTTTCGCACCGCATTACCCATCTGTTTGTTATTATAAGCTTTTTGTCGCTGGCCGTTACCGGCATGATGCTCAAATTTTCCGGAATGCCATGGGCTAAATTTTTGGCGGATTTAATCGGCGGCGTTGAAGTTGCCGGCACAATACACAGAATCGGCGCCGTTATTACGTTTGGCTATTTCCTGGTTCATTTGTACCTGATTTACAAACGGATGAAAGCCAGCGGTAAAAATTTCTGGCAATTTATTACCGGCCCTCATTCCATGATGTTCAACAAAAAAGATGTGCAGGATTTTATTGCAACCATTAAATGGTTCCTCTGGCTGGGCCCAAGACCAAAATACGGGCGCTGGACATACTGGGAAAAATTTGATTATTTCGCTGTTTTCTGGGGCGTGGCGGTCATTGGCCTTTCGGGGTTGATGCTGTGGTTTCCTGAATTTTTTACCCATTTTCTGCCGGGATGGTTTATTAACGTGGCCGGAATTATCCATAGCGACGAAGCCTTATTAGCGGTGGGCTTCATTTTCACCATCCATTTTTTTAACACCCATTTACGGCCAGAATCTTTTCCGATGGATAAAGTGATCTTTACCGGCCTGGTTCCGGTGGATGAATATAAGGAAGATCGGCCGGCTGAATATGAATACTTAAAGTCTCAGGACAAATTAAAAAAGGTCGTCGTCAAAACTTCAATCGATAAGAGAAAAGAACGTTTTATCTTTTTTATGGGTATGACCTTTTTAACCATTGGTATTACGATTATTGTCTTGATTATTTATTCTGTGTTGTTTGGCTATAAATAATAAAAAAAGCCCTTTCCGCAAAGTCGATGCGCTTCGGGGAAAGGGCAAATTTTTTATGGATATTTGCCTGGCAGCTAACTAAGGCAGCGAAGCCGCAACCAAAATCAACCGCAACGTGCGCAAAGTAATTTTCTCGTAGATTACGCCAATAATCGCAGAAAATGATTAAACAAACAATTCTGAGACTAAAGAGCCAAGCAAATCGGCGCTATTTACGCCCGAGGGTGTCTCAAAAGCGACATTAAATGTATTTTTATGCAAATATAGGTAAAAGTTTACAATAGCCCTCACCCCCTTTCCCCCTCTCCCGATTTTCGGGAGAGGGGGAACTAAAGGGGGTGAGGGAAAGAAAAAACTTTATAAAAATACATTGTCTTTGACTTTTGGGACAGCCCCGGGTTGGGGGATGAGTTTTTAAAACAGCACAAAAATTTTCGCACGCTAAGGCATTACATTTTTCGAAGGAAGTATTCTAATCTTCCAGAAACTCCACCTGCGGCCTGTTTTTGATGATCCCGGCTTCAAATCCTCTTTGCAGCAGAGTTCTCACAGCTTTTCGCCCAATGTCGCCGTAATCGAGCGTCCAGTGGTTTACGTACATACCCACAAAACGGTCTGCCAGATCAGAGGCCATATCGCCGGCAAACTGCAGCGCATATTCCAGCGCTTCTTCACGGTGATCCAGCGAATATTGGATGCTTTGACGGATTAAACGGGAAACTTTTTTCATCGTCTCCAGCCCCAGATCTTTACGGATTACATTACCGCCCAGCGGCAGCGGCAGGCCGGTATCTTCATACCACCATTCCCCCAGATCAACAATTTTAACCAGTCCTTTTTCGGAATAGGTTAGCTGCCCCTCATGGATGATTAATCCCGCCTCAAATTGATCTTCCAGAACGGCAGGCATGATCTGATCAAACGGCACAACTTTGTATTGGGCCTCAGGAAGAAAGAGCTTTAAAGCCAGAAAAGCCGTTGTCATTTCGCCAGGAACGGCAATGACTTTTTGCTTCAGGTCCTCTTTAGTTAAGTTCTGTTTGGCTATAATCATCGGGCCGTATTGATCTCCCATGGAACTACCGGTCGGCAGTAGCATGTATTTATCCGCAACTTTGGGATAGGCATGGATGGAAATGGCCGAAACTTCATAAACGCCTCTTAATGCCTCTTCGTTTAGCGTCTGAATATCTTTTAAGATATGTTCAAAAACAAAACCCCCGGTATCAATCTTTTCTTTGGCCAGGGCATAAAACATAAACGCATCATCAGAGTCAGGACTGTGTGCAATGCGAATTCTTTGCATGATCCACCTTTCTATTTCTTTAATTTTAAAACGTTAAACTTACTCGTTTCGCTATTGCAATTCAAATCTTTTATGGCGCGTTATCTCGTTTTTAAATCGAAAAAAATGATGGTAAAGATTTTTTCTATCATTCCTGAAAATGTTAAATAAACCATAAAGCAGGTCGATAACGTTTTTAAACGAACTAAAACGCTGGAATCAATTTATATGAAAAAAAATCAAATTTTTGTCTGGCTGTTAGTTTTAAGCAGTACTTTGTTTGCCCAAAAATTTTCTGTTGAATACTACAATTATGAAGACGGGCTGCCTTCGGACCTGATCAAGCAAACCATCCAGGACAACTTAGGGTTTGTCTGGTTTGCAACCGACGGAGGACTGGCGCGCTTTGACGGCTTAAGATTTAAAGTGTTTGACAGACAACTGCCCAGCAGGTATGTAAAAAGCATCTTCCCTTTAAAAAAGGATACCTTAATGGTTTGCACCGACCAGGGCCTTGTTTTAGTGAAAGAACGCTCCATTAAGGTTGACATTACGCCCATATTCAAAACATCGCCTGACTTGAGCGACAGCGCTTTATATTATCCAAAATCGATTTACCGCGACCATAAAAATAATTTATGGATCAGCGAGCCGAATTCTGTAGCGCGCATTTTACCAGGCAATAAAATTAAACGCTACCGTTTTCCGGACTACGTTGAATCAAAAAGTTATTTAAACTCTTTTTTCTTCCTGGAAAATGAACGACAGGATTTACTGCTTCTTTCACAATCCGGTTTTGCTTTTTTTTACGACAGCAAATCGGATAGTTTTATTCAGGTTAGCATAAAATCGCGTTCCCCCTTCTACGCCATAAACGATGTGTATAAACTTGAAAACGATCGTTGCTTTTTAGCCACTTCGCAGGGCGTTTACGAGCTTTCTTTTAGCGACCCTACAGCGCTCCGGGCTCGACTGCGTTTTAAAATAAAAAATGTGCTGTCGCTGACCATAGATCGGGCAGGATATCTGTGGATGGGAACGTCCGGTTCCGGTTTATATTACTCGCCCGACTGGCAAAAAAGCTCCGCTGTAATATCTTTTGATAAATTGAAATTCAAGGTGATTAATGATCTGTATGTTTCAAAGGGCGGGGAAATCTGGGCAGGCAGCGATAACGGCGTGGCCTTAATTTATAAGCCGTTTTTTGAAAAAATTGTTGGATTTTCGAATTACGCCATTCAAAACCTGGCGTATGACGGGCAAAAACACATTGTTGCAACAAACGGCCAGGAAGTCTATCAACTATCGGAACATCCCGGACGTTATCAATTAAAATTACGTCTCAAAAGCTCAGACGCCTTATTCTCAACCATCGGAGTGAATTCAAGAGAAATTGTTCTGGGAAATTTTAACGGAAATATCACGTTGCTCAGAAAAGGACTTAGGCGCAACATTCCGCTTGTTACAAATCATACGGTTTTTTCTCTGGCAACTGATCGTGACAATACCATCTGGATTACCCAGGGCGATTTTAAGGGTTTAACACGCTTACGTCCGCCCAAAAACATTGAAGTTGTGGACGAACGATCGGGGTTGCAGGGATTTCCTGTTGTGGTAAAGGCCTTCTCAAATAAATTATACATCGGAGGTAGCGGCGATTCAACCTATCTTTATGAATACCGTTTAAACCAAAAAAAGTTGGTGAATCTTAGTTTACCCTTAAACAAATTGGAAAATATTACGCCTGTGGTTTACGACATTGCGCTTTCGGCTCAGGATTCTACCATTTTTCTGGCCTCAAACCTTGGAATCATCAAAATCAAAAACACAACAGCAAGCATTTTACGACTGGACAGAAAGCGGGCGGCGCGTTCGGTGCTGGTTGATCGGCAAAATCGCCTTTGGGTGGGCACGGATCACGGCGCCTACTGCATCATGGACACCGTTAAAATATATTTTGACGATCTGGCTGGATTCGAAAATCAGACGTTTGCCTTCCGCTCCGTCGCCCTGGATACTCAGGATAAAATCTATTTTGGAACTTACGACGGAATATATCGGCAACAAATGGATTCTTTTACAATCAAAAAAACCTCTTCCCCTCAAATCGTTGATCTGATTATTAACGAAGCGCACCATCTTTCTCTAAAAGACTTAAAACAAGGGCTGGAATATAAAACGACATTAAGGGTATTGGTTGCCGCTTTGATGTTCCCTGCGCACAAGGTTGAGTATCAATGGCGGATTCCGGGCGTTAACAATACCTGGTCGGCGCCAGACGCTCGCTCAGAAATTTTAGTAAGTAATTTACCCATAGGCAATTTTGAACTTCAGATACGGGCAAGGCAAATAGGAAAAGCCTGGAGCCCTGTTTTTAGCCTGCCGTTGCGCATAAACGCTCCCTGGTATCTCTCAAAATGGCTGATCATTCTGCTGGCTTCTTTGTTTGTATTGATGATCTTAATTTCCACTCAATTGTATTATGAACGTCGCGCCCGAAAAAAAATAGCCGGGCACCTGGAAAAAAGTGAATTTCAGCTAAAAACCATTATAAGTAACACACCCATCATTTTATTTTTGATTGATACCAAAGGCACGGTAACTTTTGCCCAGGGGCGGGGATTAAATGAACTGGAGGAAGAATTTAAGCCGCTTGTCGGTCAAAATATCTGTCGTCAATCTCATAGCGGAAGCGGATTAGAAGAAGACTGTAGAAGAGCGCTTAATGGAGAGTCCTTTGAAAGCATCCGGAAATTGGGCAAAAAATATTACCGCTTCTGGTTTTCCCCTATTAAGGATGGAAAGAATAAGATCGAAGGGGCTTTAGGCGTGGCCATTGATATTACAGAGTTAAAGGAAACCGAATCTCGTTTGCGCCATGCCATTATTCAGGCCGAAGCATCGAATAAAGCCAAATCGGAATTTATCGCTAATATGAGTCATGAATTGCGGACTCCGCTCAACGCCATTATCGGGCTGATCGATCTAATGGATCAGTCAAACCTTAACGAAACGCAAAAAGAGTTTTTACAAACGGTAAAATTTTCGGCCAGGGAACTTTTGAAAATCATCAATCAGATTCTGGATTTCAGCAAAATTGAATCCGGAAAGCTGGAATTGGAGTTCATTCCTTTTGATCTGGAACAACTGGTAACGCACATCGCCAATGCTTTTTCCATAATGGCCCGGCAAAAAGGCCTGACGTTTAAACTGGAATGGGATAAAAATAACCCCAAACATGTAAAAGGCGATCCCACGCGCTTGGGGCAGGTATTGATTAATCTGATCGGCAATGCCATAAAATTTACAGAAAAAGGAAGCGTGACGCTTAAAGTAATCAAGAAAAATGAAAGCGAAAATGAAATAGATTTTCTCTTTGTGGTTCAGGATACGGGCATCGGAATTCCTCAAGATAAGATTGATAAAATCTTTAACTCTTTTGAACAGGTAGATTCATCATTAACGCGTAAATTTGGCGGTACGGGATTGGGGCTTACCATTACCTCCAGATTAATCGAGATGATGGGAAGCAAAATTAAGGTGGCCAGCCAGCCAGATGTGGGAACGACTTTTGAATTTGAGCTGACGTTTCCCAAGGTCAAGGATCAAAAAGTTGAGGAGCTGCCCGATTTTTCGTTGTTTCTTACTCATGAGCAACCGCGCTTAAGTTCTGAAATGATGATCAAAGAATCCGAACCGCAAAAGGAGACGAAAGAGGACGAAGTAACGATTTTATTGGTAGAAGACAACGTTATCAATCAACGTGTGGCCAAGCGCATGGTTGAAAATATGGGCTACAAGGTAGAAGTGGCCAACCATGGGCAGGAAGCGCTTGATATGATGAAGAATAAAAAATATGACCTGGTTTTGCTGGACGTGCAGATGCCGGTGCTGGATGGTTTACGAACCGCACAAAAAATTCGCGTTAAAGAGTTAAATACCGAAGAACACATCCCGATTATTGCCATGACCGCACACGCCCAGAAAGAAGACCGCGATCGCTGTCTGGAAGCGGGAATGGACGATTACCTTTCCAAGCCGATTAACATGAAAATGCTGGAAGAGAAAATTAACCACTATTTAAAAAATGCAAAAAATAGTTAAATCCCTTAACTTCAGGAATGAAACGTAAGCTTCTAAAAAAAGGACAGACCATGGCACATACAAAGTTTGTACACTCGTTTCTCGAAGACAGCGCGCAACGCTATCCGGACAAAGACGCCTTTTTTGTTAACAATCGGTGGTACACCTTCGCTTACATCGAGCGCCATGCCAATCAGCTGGCCCGTTTCTTAATCGATCTTGGCGTACGAAAAGGCGATCGTGTTGCCTTTTACATTGAGAATTCGGTAGAATATGTGATTACCTATTACGCCATTCTTAAAATCGGAGCCATTACGGTGGCCTTAAATACCGAGGCCACGGCAATGAATGTCGATTATATTCTTCAGGATTGCGATGTGCAGAATTTAATTGTGGGACAAAAATTTTATAAACGTTTGCAGTCTTTAATCGAAAAAGATTATTTAACTCATTTTATTGTCTGGAATTCCGGTAAACTTAAAAATGAGAGTTCTAATCCCAAAATCAAATCTTTACCGGAAGCGTGTCAAAGTTTTCCTTCCGAACTTATTCACCGGCGAATCATCGACCTGGATGTGGCCTCTATTGTTTATACCTCGGGCAGTACGGGGCAACCGCGCGGCGCCACCTTAACGCATTTAAATATAGTTACCAATACGCGCTCCATTGTCGATTATCTTGAGTTGACGGCGGACGACCGAATTATGGTGGTTTTGCCTTTTTATTATATTTATGGTAAATCTTTACTTAACACGCACTTTTTTGTAGGCGGATCGGTAGTCGTTGACAATCGCTTTATGTTTCCTAATGTGGTTTTAAAGACCATGCAGGAACAAAAGGTAACCGGATTTTCCGGCGTGCCCTCCACGTTTACCATTTTACTGCACCGTTCCAATGTGCGCAAAATGCAGTTTGATTCATTGCGCTATGTTACCCAGGCCGGCGGCGCCATGGCCCCGGCGGTGCAAAAAGAGGTGGCGCAGGTCTTTGCGCCGGCTAAATTGTTTATAATGTATGGCGCAACCGAAGCGTCGGCGCGCCTGTCGTATCTGGACCCTGAAGAGTTACCCCGCAAATGGGGCTCGATTGGCAAGGGCATCCCCAATGTGGATTTGTTCATTGCCGATGCTAATGGTAACCGCTTGCCTCCCGAAACCCAGGGCGAAATTGTAGCCCGTGGCGCCAATATTATGCTCGGTTACTGGAATCATCCGGAAGAAACGCGTAAGGTGTTAAAGCACGGATTGTATTATACGGGCGATCTGGGCGTAATGGATGAAGAGGGGTTTATTTATGTGGTGGGACGCAGCAAGGATATGATTAAAATTGGCGGGAATCGGGCCAGCGCCAAAGAGATTGAAGACGCGCTATATGAGCACCCTCAGGTTGCCGATGCGGCGGTGATCGGCGTGGCTGATGACACTCTGGGCGAAGCGCCGAAGGCTTTTGTTGTTTTAAAAGATCGAGAATCTTCCAACATGGAAGAAACCTTGCGCAATTTTCTGGCAAAGCGTCTGGCCAGTTATAAAATCCCCAAATATTTTGAATTCAGAGAAAATTTGCCCAAGAATAAATCGGGCAAAATTCAGAAGCTGAAGTTGGTGGAAGAGGAAAAGCAAAAACAGTAGAGCGCGCTTTCACAGACAGGGGAGTTCAACCAGCCGCTCTCTTTTGCGCTGTATTGGTCAATGCTATTCTGAAGGATTGTGAAACGATAGATGTTGCTAATGCGGAAGCTTCCGGCGCCTCGCGAAGACTAATCCACAGGATTTTAAGGGCCCAGCGTTTTACCGTTTGTGCCTTGAAAAAAATTTTGAAGCCAATCATCCACAAGTTTCATTAAAAAGGCAAAGGGCGTTTCGCGTATGCACTTATTTCAATGCAAATGAACATCTACTTTTTTTAAAAACAGTAAACAGTTAGTTAAATCATTTAAAGGGCATTTTCTAACGTTTTTACGTTACATGCTTTTTTTGACACATGATGAACCTCGCTACCCTGCAAAGCTTGAAAGCCTACGAGCTAATCATCCTCTTCCAGCAAGTAGCCCATCATGCCCTTAATACTGTTTTTACAAAAATAGCGCTCGCGAGTCTGGATATCGGCAGGAAGCAAATGAAATGATTGTAATTGCGCATCCTTCTGAAGCAATTGTTCAAGAATAACGTCCTCTTCTAAAACGCCTTTTTCAATATTTTTTTGAATTACAGATAACCACAATTCCAATTGATTTAAGGCCTGCGTAAAAATTTGTTCGCCGTCGGTTCGATGGCCATAATGTCCAAAGCAAAAGTGCTGGGCCTTTAATTGAGCCGCTTTTTGCAGTGAAGCGCGATAAATCTCATATTTAAAAACCGGCGGCGTGGCAATGCGCAAATACGAACTACCTTGCAGGGGAACATTGACGCCGGCAACTTCGCCTAAAAAGAGCAAATCGTCGATTTTGTACACCAGATGGTGCGAAGCGTGCCCGGGCGTTTCCACCGCTTCGATGGTCAGGCCGTTTTGTTCAATCAAATGCGCAAAGCCCAGATTTGCCTGGGGAACAGGCGCAACCGGGCCGTACACCTCGGCCAGGCTGCCCAGCACCTGCAACGAGCCGGCCCACAGTTTTTCAGGATTGATCAGATGCTTTATGGCTTTGGGATGACAAACGACCCTGGCTTCGGGAAATTTCTTTAATAAAAGCCCTGTGCCGCCCGCATGGTCGATGTGAATGTGCGTCAATAAAATCAAATCGATCTTTTCAACGCCGGCCTTGTTTAGCGCCGAAGTTAAATGCAAAATGGTCGAAGCCGGTCCCGGATCGATCAGAATGTTTAAACCGTTCTTTTGCAACAACCAGCAGCTGATAAAATCTCGGAATCCTTCCACCGGCTGATCCAGATTGATTAAGGCAAGTCCTTTTAAAATCTCTTTCATTTTGCTTCCATGTTTTACTGTATTACAAAACGGAACGCATGAACAGAATATTTCATTGTTACGATTTTTGTTTTTGACGGCGCAAACTCTGATACGGAAATTCGGCATTGACCATGGCCAGAACAATGAACAGGCCGCCCAGCCATCCTTCTGCGGTCAGTTTTTCTCCGGCGATTAAAAAGGCAAAAAGAGCGGCAAAGACAGGTTCCATGGAAAAAATAATGGCCGTACGCGCCACCGTGGTAAACCTTTGCATGGAGGTCTGCATTAAAAAGGTAAACACCGTTCCGAACAGCGCAAGGTAGATCAGTAAAATCACATTTTTCAACGATATTGTCGAAAGCGTTTGCACTTCCGGCAGAAAGGCTAAAAAGGAGAAGGCGGCGATCGCCACCAGTTGCACGGCCGTTAACAGATAAACATTGTTCACGCGTGAAAACCTGCCGGTGTAAATGATGTGAAAGGCAAAAATAATGGCGCAAATCAAAACTTTAAGATCGCCCACGCTCCATTTAAAAGGATTGGCGCCGGAAAGCAGCAGCAGACCCGTTACGGCCAGAATGACGCTGCCCCACACCTGCAGAGGCGTTTCCTCTTTATAAAACAAAAAACCCAGAACGGGCACCAGCACAACAGAAAGCCCCGTGATGAAGCCGGCATTCGATGCGCTGGTTTGCGTAATCCCCCACATCTGAAAAAAATAAGAGGCGTAAAGCAAAACACCAAGAATCAGACCGTGTCGCAGAACCTGTTTGTTCCACGCTTTTTTAAATTTCAAAGCGATTAAGGTCATGGCCAGCGCGGCAACTGCCATACGGTAAAACATGTAAACCGCAAGCGACATTTCACTTAACAGCAATTTGGAAACAATGAAGGTTGTCCCCCAGAAAACCGTCACCGACAACAACCCCAGGTCTGCTTTCAATCGTGTCATTCAGTCACTTCCTGTTCATTTTTGAGCGTTAAAGTAGCAAAATTTAAAGGATTACTTCTTATACGGCAAATTGTAATTCGAATTCGGATCAAAAATTTTGTAAATTAGCACTCAAAATTTAAGGGAATGAAACATGGCAGTAGAAATTCAACATGTCTATCTGGATCATCCGCAAAAAAGGCTGATCAAGCGAGCCGCGGAAATTTTAAGTCAGGGAGGGATCGTCGTTTATCCCACCGATACCATTTACGGACTGGGAATCGATCTGTTTAATAAAAAAGCCATAGAGCGCGTGTTGCGCATTAAAAAAGAATCCAAACACAAAATGCTCAGTTTCATTCTGCCCGATTTAAAAAATATTGCCGAGTGGGCGCTGGTTCCGGATTACGCTTATAAAATCATGCGGCGCGTTGTGCCAGGGCCTTACACATTCATTCTTAAAGCCACCAAAAAAGTGCCCAAATTACTGCTTAGCAATCAAAAAACGGTGGGCATTCGCATCCCCGATTCTATTGTAGCGCAGGCCCTGGTGCAGGAACTGGGGCGCCCCATTCTAAGCACCAGCGTCCCGCAGGGCTCAGACGGCTTTTACACCGATCCGCTGGAAATTGCCAGGTGTTACCAGCATGAAATCGACCTTATTCTGGACGCCGGCGTGATGGTTAACAAACCTTCAACCATTGTGGATTTTTCCGGGCCTGAGCCGGAAATTCTGCGCGAAGGCTCGGGGGATATCGAAGCGCTTTATTATTGAAATTTTCTTGCACCGTACCTGTCTTTTTTCCAAAATTAAAATAAACGGAAAAAACAATGCGCATCACATGGCCAGAATTTCAAACATGGATATCCACTTTATTTTCCAGGCTACCGGCTGGCAACCATGCCGCGCCTTCCTCTAAATCACGCCAGGCAGAGCTCGAAAAATATGAAGGCTTTTTTCGAGCAAGCTTCATTTACCTTTTTGAATCTGATCATCAACTGCTTCGTTTTGCGTCTAATCTGTTTAATGATTTGCTGCTGGAGGACGCCAGATTCTGGCAGGAACCTGTCCATTTTATCCTGCAGCTTAAAGGAAAACTAAAGCAAGAAATCGAAAACGCCGCCCTTTCTTCCCTGCCCGACCTCAAAGAGGCCGGAGAGTCTGCCGAATCGCTGTACATGGCGGCCTGGAAAGTTCTGTTTCCCGAAGGCCGTGAAATCTTATTGAACAAAAAGAAAGCGGAACAGGATTTACTGCGCAAAAGAAAGGTAACGCTTCGTAAGCCAAATCCGGCGCCCCTTGAAAATCCCGCCAGGGAAATTCTTTTCACCTCCAATGTGCTGTTACGTCCTCCACTGGACAACCATTCCGAGCTGCCGAAAAATATTCAAAAAGTGGTTGACCGCCATCGCAACGCCGCCCAGCAGTTCTGGTACGATCACCCCATCCCTCTGGACGCTCCTGCCGAGAACAACGAAATTCTTTACGGGCTGAACGGCCTGGAAAAAATGATGGCGTTCGAAAAGCAACACGGCGCTGTTGGCAGCGGCCAGCGATTGACTTGCGTGCTTTCCTGCTCGGTTACTCATTCCTATTTACATCAAGTGGCAAAATCCTATGTGCAATATTTAATGGCCCGACACGGAGCGTTTGAAAATCTGGATTTATATTTATTTACGGAAACCGATTGCCGCAAAATAATCAGCAAAATTTTAAAGCCAGCAGCCGAGCGCTATTTAAAGATTACAGATGAGGAATTCCCTGTGTTTGGCGTGGATGGCGAGTACGGCCGACACTACACCTTTCTTAAGGCCATTTCCGCCCTGTGGCAGGTACTCATTGATCCGCAGATTAAAGCCACCTTTAAGATCGATCTGGATCAGGTCTTTCCGCAGGAAATCCTGGTGCGCGAAACAGGGCATTCGGCGCTGGAATTGTTTAGAACCCCGCTATGGGGCGCTTATGGACGGGATTTCAAACAAAGGGACGTTCAACTGGGAATGATCGCCGGCGCTCTGGTCAACGCCAGCGACATCGAAAAATCGCTTTTTACGCCGGATGTTCCCTTTCCTAATGGGCCTGAACACCCCGAAGAATTCGTCTTTTTCAGTCGCTTGCCGCAGGCTTTATCCACCTCTGTCGAAATGATGACACGTTATGGTCATGGGCCGCTGGACGGCCGGAAGCAATGTCTGCAGCGCATTCACGTAACCGGGGGCACCAACGGCATCCTGGTTAAAAGCCTGTTTGCGCATCATCCTTTTACGCCCACCTTCATGGGCCGCGCGGAAGACCAGGCTTTTATCCTGAGCGTGTTTAACAGCAAAGAGCCCCTGCTGCGCTACGTGCATCAGCCAGGCCTGATCATGCGCCACGATAAACATCTGTTTGCCCAAAAGGCCATTAAAGCGGCCGAAAACGGAAAAATAATCGGCGATTACGTGCGCATACTCTATTTTAGCGCCTACGCCCGAATGGTTGATCCTGATCTTTCGGCCGTAAAAGAAGAGCTGGCGCCCTTTACCGGTAGCTTTATTTCTGCCATTCCTGCGACGATTGTAACGTTGCGTTTTATCTTAAAAGGGCTGGAAAAGGCTCATAAAGAGTCGGCGGATCAGATCATGGAATTTATCCAGACTGGCGCTAAACGTTTAAAAGCGGCCATGGAATTCACCGAAGGCAATCCATCGCCATTGCAAAAACAGTTTGAAAAAGAGAAACGTTCATGGAACCGTTATTATCAAACGTTACAGGCCCTGGCCGATGCTCTTGAAAGAGACGATGAATTTGCCCTCAAGATTAAAAACATGGCACAAAATATGGTTAGTAATGCTCAATTGCATGCTGTAAAAGCTTAATATTTGGAACACTCTACTTTCAAACGCGGCCATGCAGTGATAACGAGCGCATCTTAACGGATGCGTCATGCTCACCCGGCCACGGTGCGGTTTTTACCGTGTGTACGTTTTAAACAACCTAAACCGCTTATCTTTTTCAGAACGTCTTTTTAAATTCTTCCTTTTGACTTCAACCGTTCCTTTTTCTTAACTTGCCGTTTATTAAAACAGGAAGAGCCGATGAGTTTTCAAAAGATTTTACTGGTTCAAACAGCTTATCTGGGCGATGTCATTTTAACCACGCCCTTAATTCGAGCCATTAAGCAGGTTTTCCCCGATTCGCAACTGGATGTGCTGGTCATTCCGCAAACAGCGGGCGCGCTGGCCAACAATCCGCACATCGATCAAACCATTTTGTTCGATAAACGCGGTCAAAAACGCACGGCTTTTAAAAATGTGTTGCAAATTTTAAAAGCGCGCCGGCATGAGCTGGCTTTCAGCCCGCACAGTTCATTGACCACCGGGCTTTTGATTCGTCTGGCGGGCATTCCCACACGCGTGGGCTTTAACAGAAATCCCATTCGCTTTTTTTTAACGCACAAAGCGCCCGTGCCATCAGACGGTTTGACCATAGAAAAATATCTGAAGCTCCTTTCTTTTTTTAGCGATCAAACATTTTCCATCCAAACGCAACTATTCCCTTCTGAAGAAGATCGGGAAAAGGCCGATCGCCTGTGGCGGCAGGTGGATGCGCAGCGTCCTACCATTGCCCTGGCTCCCGGTTCGGTGTGGCCAACCAAGCGCTGGCCGGCGGAGTATTATGCGCAGTTGGTTGCGCTCTTAAAGAAGAGGTTCAACCTGATTTTCATCGGCAGCGGCGATGAGCGTGACCTTTGCCAGCAAATTATCGATCAGGCTGAAGCGCAACAGGCATTGAATCTCGCGGGCCGACTAAGCATTTTGCAGTCGGCGGCGGTCATCGAAAAATGTGATTTGATGATTTGTAACGACAGCGGCGCCATGCACATTGCCAACGCCGTGCAAACCGATGTGTTTGCTTTTTTCGGTCCTACTGTTCGGCGATTTGGTTTTTTCCCTTTTAGAGATGAGGATTGGGTTTTTGAGGTGCCGGATCTCTACTGTCGCCCGTGCGGCAAGCATGGCCACCATGAATGTCCGGAAGATCATTTCCGCTGCATGTTAGAGATTAAGCCGCAAACCGTCTGGCAAAAAATCAAAGAAAAATTTAAGGTGTCGGCTTGATTAACTCATCCAACCGACAGGTCATACAAATTTAAACTTGTCTGATTCTCTCAGGCAACGTAATTTTGAATGCGCTGCTGATTATTAAATTTTATGTTGGTTTTTTCTAAAAGAGAGTTTTTACGGAATGATCCATTCGCTGGAAGTTTATAAGGGGAATGAACTGATTTTTGCTTCGGACAGGCACTGGCTTCATCCATTGTTTGAACTCGAACGATTTCTAAACGCCAATTCGTATCAAACAGCGGAATTATTGGTAAAAGACAAGATCATCGGACGGGCGGCGGCGTTGATTCTGGTCTATTTCGGTTTTAAAAAGATGCAGGGTCAGACCATGAGCCTTTTGGCCCGGGAGGTGCTGGATTACTATAAAATAGATTACACATTTGAGCGGTTGATTGAACGCGTGGCCTGCCAGACCGAAGAACTTTTGCGCACAGAATGGGAAGGCAAAACGGCCTATCAACTGATCAAAAGGCGGATTGAATCCAGGCAGACCTGAATTTAAAGTTTGTTCGAAAAGCCGGCATTTCTTTACATACAGGGCAGCATAACCGCACCCAATTGTTGAGCGGGCAAAATGGCAGCGGAGTGGTGGGATCAACGGATGTGGGAAGAGGAGGCCCGGGGCGTTGCCCCGGGCCATGACCTCCGCCGGCCAAACGGAGCGCTCTGACAGAGCGCTCCACCTCCCCATTCCCCAAATTCCCACATCCCCACGTTATTCTGCCCAGCCCTACTCGCGCCAGCGCCCACTCACTCGCTTTTTACTGCGTCTTTGTCCTGCAATTGTAACGCTTCCCGCAAAAAACGCTCAATAGAAACCCGGTCGCGCATCTCCACAATGCGCGCGTAAGGCTCCTTCATCCCTTCCGTACAGTTGCGGCACATTTCGATTGCTTTACGGTTGCTCAAAACCTGCCGACGAAAGGCCGTGTATTTTTCGTTCTTAAAAACCTGCTTAAAAGTAAGCGGCCGATCAAAAATGTACGCCATGGCGTAGTCAGCGTCCTTGTCAAAACAGCAGGGACTTACCGAACCGTCCCAGTTAATGGTGGTATTCATCCACAAACGCTTACACCAGTTCGGCAGATCGCTCTTCAGCGAAAAATGCTGGCCGTCGTATTGATAGCGGCTTAGTTTTTCATTTTCCGGCAAAAATTCAAAACCCTGTTGATCATCGTAAATCTGCGCCGTTTTAAAAGAAATGCGTTCCACCTGATTGCGACGGGCAATTTCAATGATTTCCGTTAGTTCATTCAAGTTATGTTTAAAAATCAAAAATTGCAGCTCGATCAGCGGACGCTTGGACTTCAGCCGCCGTTTGGCCTCAGAAAGATACTCCAGCGCGCGCATAACCAGGTGGAAATCGCCGCCCACGCGATACCTGGCGTAGGTCTCCGCATCCGTGCCATCCAGCGAAAAAATAATTAGATCCAGGCCAGATTCCACAACGGCCCTGGCGTCGTCCACAGAGCGGATGAAATGCCCGTTGGTCGAAGTCTGGGTCATCACGCCAAACGTTTTGGCCAGGGCCACCATATCTAAAAATTGGCGGTTCAAAAACGGTTCGCCCTGATTCCAGAATTGAATCTGGTACACATCAGGGCCGATATCTTTCATCAACCGTTTAAAGTTCTCCATGTCCAGCCGTCCACGAGGTCGCGCCATGTCCCCATTGCCCGAAGGGCACATGGGACACTTTAAATTGCAAATATTGGTCGGTTCAACCATCACAATCGGCGGAATGCCCCACACAATCGGCCTTTTTAACAGCCTGCTCAGTCCCATGGAAAACAAAATTTTTAGCACGTTCCACAGACGACGCGGCGTATGGCTCACCTTAAAAACGAACAACGATCGGAGCGCGGCTTTCAAGGGCACCACGCTTAGCGTTAATCTATCTAAAAAATTCATCTGATCATTCCCTGTTTAAAAATGAAACTTAAAGCCCGGGGAAATTCAATTCAATTTTAAAAACAAAGTTCGAGGGCCAGTAGGCCGTAAAAAGTACTTCATACCATTCGCCGTTGGCTTTTACGCGACGCACGCCCACTTCCATGGAGCCAATTTTAATCGGCCGCCCTCCGGTTCCAAAAACATTAGGCAGCAACACGGGATAAATGTTTCCCCCATAAACCCCAATTCTAAAATTTTTCCAGTACAATTCAGGGCCAAACTGAAGCATTGGTAAAAAAATATTCCAGAACGTGTAAACCTGCGCCGCCAAAGTCAGGTGCGTTTTTGCGCCGGGAGAAAATTTGAGCAAATCACCGTAATGGTATCCTAAAGAAACCATAGGGACAATTAAATCATTGTGATATTTATTCGGGAAATGCACAGCCAAAATGCCGCCAGCCATTCGAAAATAATGAAAAGCATTTTGTGTTTTTAGGCGATATTTTTTAAGATTCCAGATGCCGCGCCCCTGCTGCCGGGCGTATTGTTGCGCTTCAAGATAAGCGGCGCTGTCTGTAATGGCAGGATGGGGCACAAATTCCGCAAACCCGCGGCGTAAATATTCCAGGTTAATGCATTCTTTTCTTAATAGAAATTGCCGGTAAGCAAGGGCCATGATGCGGCCGTTCTGGCTGGTGTCCACCGCTTCAAAATAAGTACGCGCGTCATTAAAGATTTTTCGGGCGTATTCTGTAATTTCAGCGGCCAGCGACTGCAGGCGCACATCCTTCGAATAAAGAGAAGGCGTCGAGATACCGGCTAATTGCACGGTGTCGCCCTGGCTTGATAAAAAGAGGTTGGCGTCTATAACCTTTTTGATTTTCAGGCTTTTTTGCGGCGCATTGCGAACCTGCGCATAGCAAACCTGCGCATAGCGAGCCTGCATGCCGCCAAATCCAAACAGCACCGCCAGAGCAAATATGGCAAGCCTCATGGCGTTTCCTTTAAAAACATAAATTAATCGGTGTCTTTATTTTTCGCAAAACGTTTTTTGCCATGGTTATAAATTTGACTGGAAACCACTTTAAAGGTCTCCCGGGCATCTTTAAAGTGGTGCTGGCGACGGTAAATGAAAAAGACGCCAATTAGAGCCGGAATAATGGCATTGATGATGAAGATCAAAAGAGAAATCCCCACGGCGGTCGAAGCAGGAATTCCGTACTTTTGCAGAACAAAAGCCGCAATATTTTCGCGCACGCCCAGGCCAGAAACAGAAACCGGAATAAGTCCCGCGCCCCAGATGTAAATGACCGTCAAGAAAGTGGCGTTAAAGTCGATCTGATGCGCATCATTTAACAAAATAAAATATTGCAACATCAGGCACAAAAAAACGCCCACCGAAA